>JANQPM010000111.1 GCA_028289465.1 Lysobacterales bacterium
CAGTCAGGACATTATTCGCAGCCGCTGGCTGACGGACAGCAAAACGACCTTGCAGGAACTGGCGGACAAGTACGGCGTATCGGCCGAACGCATTCGGCAGGTCGAGGCCAGCGCATTGCGCAAGCTGCAGGCGACCATCGAAGTCTGAAGTTCTTTGAAACCGTCCGCGGCCGCTTGTCTCCGCGGCCGGCATTAACTTGCGCTGGTGTTATTTCCTTGTTCGGCGGTTTCGCGGAATTCGTCTGATTCACCAGGTAGCAAGTCCAGGCCTTTTTATCGTCATAGCCGAGCTGGCGGATGCCACAGGTTTTGCTGCCGGTAAATGGCCTGTCCGCGTCGAATCAGTGCGGCGCGTTCCCGCCCGCCATTGGTTGCCGTGCTGCGAACCGGCGCATTCAAGAAGCGGCCTTCAGTGCCTCCGGCTCAACCCAGTCTTCCAGCGGTGGACAGGCGCAGATCAGGTTGCGATCGCCGTAAACGTTGTCGACCCGCGAGACCGGTGCCCAGACCTTCTGCTCCCAAAGCGCGGCCATCGGGTAGGCTGCCGTTTCGCGGCTGTACGGATGCGGCCAGTCCCCGGCCAGGTCACGCAGCGTATGCGGCGCGTTCTTCAGCGGGTTGTTTTCGGCGTCCATGGTCCCGGCCTCGATCGCCGCAATTTCCTGCCGAATGCCGAGCATCGCGTCGATAAAGCGATCAAGCTCCGCCTTGGATTCGCTCTCGGTCGGTTCGATCATCAGCGTGCCGGGTACCGGAAAAGACATGGTCGGCGCATGGAAACCGTAGTCGATCAGCCGTTTGGCGACGTCTTCATCGCTGATGCCGCAGCTTTGCTTGAACGGACGAAGGTCGATAATGCATTCGTGCGCAACCCGCCCGTTGGGCCCGGTATACAGGATGTCGTAGCCGCCTGCCAGCCGGGTCGCGATGTAGTTGGCATTCAAAATCGCTACCTGGGTTGCCTTTTTCATCCCGTCGCGGCCCATCATCGCAATATAGGCCCAGGATATCGGCAGAATGCCGGCGCTGCCCCAGGGCGCGGCCGCAACCGAGAAGTTGTCGGCATGGCGGCTGCCGGTGTCCACCACGGTATGGCCGGGCAGGTGATCGGCCAGGTGCCGACCGACGCAGATCGGTCCGACCCCGGGGCCGCCACCGCCATGCGGAATGCAGAAGGTTTTGTGCAGATTCAGATGCGAGACGTCGGCACCGAATTCGCCGGGTGCTGCGTACCCGACCAGGGCGTTCAGATTGGCGCCGTCCAAATAGACCTGCCCGCCGTATTGATGCACGGTGGCGCAGATTTCCCGAACTTTTTCTTCATAGACGCCGTGAGTTGACGGGTAGGTGATCATCAGCGCAGATAGCTGATCGGCATGCTGTTCGGCCTTGGCCTTTAAATCCTCGACATCCACATTGCCGCTGTCATCGCAGTTCACCACGACAATTTTCATGCCTGCCATCACCGCACTGGCCGGGTTGGTGCCATGCGCGGATGACGGTATCAGACAGATATTCCGGTGGCCCTGCCCATTGGCTTGGTGATAAGCCTTGATGGCCAGCAGCCCGGCATATTCGCCTTGCGAGCCGGCATTGGGCTGCAGGGATACTGCATCGTAACCGGTACAGGCGACCAGCATTTCTTCCAGCTCCCGGAATAGTTGCTGGTAGCCCTCGGTCTGGTTCAGCGGCGCGAACGGATGGATGTCGCTGAATTCCGGCCAGGTGATCGGAATCATCTCCGTGGTCGCATTCAGTTTCATCGTGCAGCTACCGAGCGAAATCATCGAATGGGTCAGCGAGATATCGCGGTTCTCCAGGCGCTTCAAATAGCGCAGCATCTCGGTTTCCGAACGATGCCGGTGAAACACCGGGTGCTCCAGGTAGCCGGACTGCCGCTGCAGCGCCGCCGGCAGCGCGGAAAATGCGTCACCGAGCTGCCGATCCAGGTCGATGAGCTCCGCGGCATTCGGGCTGCTGCCGCCAGGTCCGGCAAATGCCGACCACAGCGCCAGAATATGTTCGCGGCCGGTCTTTTCGTTGATGCTGATACCGAGGCCGAAGCCCTCGATGCGGCGCAGGTTGATGCCGGCGTCCAGTGCCCGGCGGTATATGGCATCCGCGGTATCGTCGTCGAGCCGGTAGGCCAGCGTGTCGAAATACTCGCGGTATTCAGCGTCAATGCCGAGCGCGGCCAGGCCGCACTCCAGAATGCCGGCCAGCCGGTGGACGCGGCAGGCGATGGTTTGCAGCCCCTGCGGGCCGTGATAGACAGCATAGAAACCGCTGATCACCGCGAGCAAGGCCTGCGCGGTGCAGATATTGCTGGTCGCCTTGTCGCGACGGATATGCTGTTCGCGGGTCTGCAGGGCCATACGCAGCGCGGTATTACCGTTCCGGTCCTGGGAAACGCCGATGATACGGCCGGGCAGAGCGCGTTTGTGCGCGTCCCTGGTCGCGAAAAATGCCGCCTGGGGTCCGCCGTAGCCCATGGGTACGCCGAGCCGCTGTGCGCTGCCGACCACGATATCGGCGCCCCATTCCCCAGGCGGGGTCAGCAGCACCAGGCTGAGCAGGTCGGCGCCGACGGTCACCAGCGCGTTTTTGGCATGGGCCTGTTCGGTCACCGCCGACCAGTCGCGTATGCGGCCATCGCAGGCCGGGTACTGCAGGTAGACGCCGAAATAGTCACCATCATCAATCGCCGTTGCCGGATCGGCTACGACCAGTTCGAAGCCAAAATGCTCGGCGCGGGTTTTCAGTACATCTATGGTCTGCGGCAGCGCATTGGCGTCGACCAGATAACGATTGCTCTTGTTTTTTCGATTGACACGGCGGGCCATGGCCATGGCCTCGGCTGCCGCAGTGGCCTCGTCCAGCAGCGACGCATTCGCGATAGCCATGCCGGTCAGGTCGATGACAGCCTGCTGGAAATTCAACAAACCTTCCAGCCGGCCTTGCGATATTTCCGCCTGATAGGGCGTGTATGCGGTATACCAGCCCGGATTTTCCAGCACATTGCGCACGATCACCGCCGGTGTGATCGTATCGTGATATCCCATGCCGATCATGCTGTGCAGCACACGGTTGCGGCTTGCCATTTTGCGCAGCCGCGACAGGGTTTCCGCCTCGGCCCGGGCGCGCGGCAGGTCCAGCGGGGTTTCCGTTCGAATATCCGGCGGCAGGGTATTGCTGACCAGGCTGTTCAGAGAACTTTCATTGATGGCCGCCAGCATCTCCGCAATTTCGGTATCGTTCGGGCCGATATGTCGATGGATGAACTCGTCGTGCTGTTCCACGCGGGTCAGTGGGCTGTCATCCAGTTGCGGCGGTCGGTTATGTTGCATCAGGGGTTTCCTAATTCTGTGTTTCCTAATTCTTGTATGCACAAGTCTTGTACTGGGACAGACGAGTACCCTGTGGTGCTCGGCCAACGTGCTATTTTAGCTGTTGAACCCGCCGGCAGGAAATAGCTTGATCGACTGCAGCGGATGCGGCCACGGCAGATAGTGGTCGATCAGCAGGAACGCGAACAGCATCATCAGGTAGATCACCGAGAAGGTGAACATGCGCATCGCCAGACGCTCGTCGTTGGTTCTCAGCAGGCCGATGGCGTAAAACAGAAATGCGATATTGAGCACCGTCACGCCGCCGAGGTAGAACAGGCCGGCGAGTCCGGTCAGAAACGGCATCAGCGTGAATATGATCAACAGCACGGTATAGAACAGAATCTGCCAGCGCGTGAACTGGACACCGTGGGTGACCGGCAGCATCGGTATTTCGGCATTTGCGTAGTCGTGGCGGCGGTAGATTGCCAACGCCCAGAAATGCGGCGGCGTCCAGACGAAGATAATCAGAAACAGCAGCAGGGCATTGTAGTGCACCTCGCCGGTGACCGCGGCCCAACCCAGAACCGGTGGCGACGCACCGGCGGCGCCGCCGATTACGATATTTTGTGGCGTTGCGCGCTTCAGATAGGCGGTGTAGACAATAGCGTAGCCGAACAGCGACAAGAAGGTCAGTACCGCGGTCAGTATATTCACCCGGAAAGCCAGCACAGTCATCGCCAGCGTGCCCAGTACCAGCGCAAACCACAATACGTTTCTCTCATTCAACTGGCCGGTTGGCAGCGGCCGGTGCCGGGTCCGTGCCATTAGTGCATCGATACGCCGATCCAGTAAGTGATTGATGGCTGCCGCCGATGCGGCGGCCAGGCCGATGCCCAGCGTGCCCCAGATCAATTTCGGCCAGGCCGGCAGCGCCGGCACGGCCAGGAACATGCCGACCACCGCGGTGAAGACGATTAACGCGACGACGCGCGGCTTGGTCAAAGACCAGTATTGATGCCAGGTGTGGCCGTCAGCGGTCATAAGGCGCTACGCGGACCGGTTCGGTGCAGCGCATACAGCAACACCATAAGCAGCACTGCGGCACCGCCGGTGTGTGCGACGGCCGTCAGCAGCGGCAGGTGCAGCACGACATTCAGGATGCCCAGCGTAATCTGAACGATCAGTACCGCCAGTAACGCCTGGCCAATCAGGTCCATGGCCGGCCGGCGCAGCATCATCAGGCCCAGCAGTCCGAGGTAGGCCAGTACCAATACCGCACCGATGCGGTGACTGAGGTGAATCGCGACCCGCGCCGGGTGATCCAGAATACCGCCTTCGTAATCGACCCCGACTTCGCGCCACAGCACAAAGGCCTCGCCGAAGTCGGTTTCCGGCCACCACTCACCCATACAGGTTGGAAAATCCGGACAGGCGAGTGCCGCGTAGTTGGAAGAGGTCCAGCCGCCCAGCGCGATCTGGGCGACGACCAGCGACAAACCGAGCGCAATCCACGGTTTGATACGATAAGTCGATTGGGGCAGCGGCCGCGGCCGCACGGTTCTCGCTCTGAGGGCTAGCCACCAGAGCAGACCGAAGGTCGCCATTCCGCCGAGCAAATGGGCCATCACGATTGCCGGTTTTAGCAGCAGGGTGACCGTCCACATGCCGAGCAGCGCCTGGAAAATGACCAGGGCCGCAAGCAGGCCGGTCAGGCCCAGCGGCTGGTTCGGGTCGTGGCGGTTGCGTATTGCGATAACGGTCAACGCGAAAACCAAAAGCCCCAGAATGCCGGCCAGATAGCGGTGGACCATTTCCTTCCAGGCTTTTTCGGTTTCCACCGGCCGTTCCGGAAAGCTGGCGTTTGCGGCGGACACTTCGTGCTCGGCGGCCGGCCAGGTGATCTGGCCGTAGCAACCCGGCCAGTCCGGACAACCCAGGCCCGCGTCGGACAGGCGTACGAATGCGCCCAGAACGATCACGCAGAATGCCAAAACGGTGCCGACGACGGCCAGCTTGCGAAAAACTCTAATCATGAATGATTTCCAAAGGTTCCGGTTCCTGAGGTTCCGGGCGCCGGCTATTCCAGCTTGGTCAGCCGCATCAGGCGTTTCAGGTCTTTGCGGATTCCACTCGGGTCCTGCCGTTGCTGGTAGCGCATTATTATATTCCCGAGCGGGTCGGCCAGGTAGGTTTTACCGGCGTAGCTTTCACCTGCACCGCTGTTGTCGGCAGCCAGCAGTTTTTCCACTTCCTGATAAACATCGGCCAGTTGCAGAATATTTTCGGATGCCCCGTGTACACTGCGCGCTTCCGCGGTGGACAGGGTATTCGGCGTGATGACTGCAATCCCGATTTCGGCTTGTTTGCGACCCATCGCGCGCTGAATCTGAGCCAGGGTGTGCAGCCGTTGCCGGCAAGGCTCAGCGCACTCTCGGTCGACATATATCAGCCACCAGCGGCCGACAAAGGTATCCTTGCTGCTGTCGATCCCGGCAGCCGAGCGCAGGCGCACGTTCAGCGTTCGCGGCGGTTGAATCAGTTCGCCGTGACTGCGGCTTGGAGCGGGCCGGTAATCCGACCAGGTGCTATTCAGAAAGATCGCGATCAGAATCGGTGACAGAAATGCGGCAAACAGCAGCAGCAGTACCATGCGCGGATTATTAGTCATCGGTATTGTCAGGTTCCTGTGTCGAGGGTTTACGGCGTATCGCGATCAGAACGTAGACCACAGCAACGGTTGACGCCAGCGCCAGCCACTGAATCGCGTAGGCGCGGTGTTTGTCCGGCCCGAAATTCACCGGAGACCATTGCTGGCCGTCGAACCCGGCCGGGTGCTCGCCGGTAAGCTGCACTACCCAGGCGCTCACCGAATAACCCAGTGCGTCACTGATCAGCGGCAGCTCCAGGTAGGTCACCAGATTGGGCCATTGAGCGGAATTTAAAGGCCGGGCATTGCCCAGCCTGAGGCCGACCTCGGGCGGCCGGTTTAGAATTCCGGTAATGGTAATCTCGTTGATTGGCGTATCGAATGCCGGCAGGCGGCGGTCGGCCGGCAGCGGCAGCCAGCCGCGATTGACCAATGCATAGCGGCCGTCCTCGAAACGAAACGGCGTATAGACATGCACCCCGTTGCGGCCGGCAAACGGCTGATTGTCCAGCAGCACGCTGTGTGCCGCGTCAAAGCGGCCGCGGCCGTTGACCCGGCTGAAACGATCGCTGTCCGGGCCGACCGCTGGCCACCTGATGCCGTCAGCGTTTTGAAACTGTTGAATCAAGTTCGCTTTCTGTTGTTCCCGGTCGAACTGCCAGATAGCCAGCCGCACAAAGACCAGCGCCAGCGGTATCAGCAGCAGAGAAGGCCAGAGGCCGGGACGAAAGCGCATGAAACGGGGTTCCTCGGGTATAATGCGGCGCCTTTGTTGAAAAATCGCCACTATGATCGTCAAGCTGCTTATTATCGGGTTTTTGCTGGTTATACTCTATAGCCTGTTTTCCAGTTTCTATTTCCTGGTCAAGGACAAGGGCCAGGGTACACGCACGGTAAATCGGCTGAGCTGGCGAATCGGCCTGTCGATTATGCTGTTCCTACTGCTGATTCTGGCTTTCAAAATGGGCTGGATAGAATCCCATGGCTACGCACCGCCCAGGGTCGAGCGGGTTGCCGAATAGCATTCCCCGGCGCTTAGGATTCAGCTTGCGGATGCCCGTCGCCAGTGCCTTCGGGCAGGGTCTGGCGTAACAGCCGAATCACATTGCCGCCCATGATTTTTCGAATCGCGGTCTTCGAATAACCCCGGTCGATCAGCCCCTGGGTCACCGCTATCCACTGGCCCGCGTCTATCGGAGTGGATACCGCGCCGTCGAAGTCGCTGCCGAGCGCGATATGGTCCTCTCCGATCAGTTGCGCCGCATATGCAACGGCCAGGAAGAAATGGTCCAGGGAATCACCGCAGATGGCGCCGGGAAATAACGCGATACCGATCACCCCGCCGCTGGCGGCAATGGACCGCAGTTGGCGGTCACTGAGGTTGCGCGGCCCCGGACAGGTTGCGTTAAGACCGGTATGGCTGACCAGCAACGGCCGTGTGCTGATCGCGCTAACCTGTTCGATGGTTTTCGGTGACGCATGGGCCAGGTCGATAAGCATTCCGAGCCTCTCGGCCAGCGCAACCAGTTCGACCCCTGACGGCGTCAATCCGCCCTTGTTCACTCCGTGGGCCGACCCGGCGAATGCGTTGTCGAAAAAATGCGTGAGCCCGAGCATACGATAGCCCTCGTCGAACAAGCTCGGAAGTATGTCGGCCCGATCGCCCAGCGCATGCGCTCCTTCCAGACCCAGCAGCGCGCCGATCAGTGTTTGGCCATTCGCCCGCCGGGTCAGCAGCGTTTCCAGGTCGGTTTTCGTTTCCAGTTTGATCAACGGGGCCCCGGCGGCGATCAGTCGGTCGATCTGACGCGCCTGATAGCGGGCCCTGCCGGTACGGCTGAACCAGGTGTAGGGTGGCCAGTGCTGCGCAAAGCTGAGCAGAGTGATACGGTCCCGGGTATCGCGGTTAGCCGTGAAGTTCTGGCCGGCCGGCGAGCCGGTGACCACGCCGAAGCCCTGGATTGCGATGTTGCCCGCGATCAGGCGTGGCAGGTCGACATGGCCCCAGGCGTTATCGCGCAACAGATCCCGATGCCACAGCAACGGATCGGCATGCAGGTCGACGATCAGCAGGCTTTGGTGCAGCTCGCGGCTGGCGCCGGAGGTTTCCATCGGGGTTCCCGGCGTTATCGGGTTCATACGCATCGCGGTGCGCTGTGCATAGTACGGCAGCAGCAGCCAGCCGGCGACCAGCAGCAGCGCAACAATCAGACCGATTTTTTTCATAGACTCCGGCAAGCGCTTTTATCAGATACCACCATAGCCGCTGGCGATGCGCTTGTGAATGGTGCAGGCGGTTGGTTGTACGGCCTTTGGGGTCGGTGCGACATTAGATCGGCAAGGCCAGGCTTTCCTTGATCTCCTCCATCACCACATAAGTACGCGACCCGGCCACGCCCGGAATCGGCAGTATCTTGTCACCCAGTAATTCGCGGTAGGCGGCCATATTCTTGACTCTGGCCTTTACCAGATAATCAAAATTACCGGATACCAGGTGGCAGTCCAGTATTTCCGGAATGGCCAGGATGCGCTGCCTGAAAGTGTCGAACGCATCGGGCGAGGTGCGGGTCAGGTTGATCTCGACGAACACCAGCAGTGCTGCGTCCAGCATCACCGGATCGAGAATGGCGGTATAGCCTTTGATATACCCGCTGCGTTCCAGCCGCCGAACCCGTTCCAGGCACGGTGTCGGGCTGAGGTTTACTTTGCGCGCCAGCGCGACATTGGATATGCGGCCGTCCCGCTGCAACCGGGCCAGGATTTTGCGGTCGGTCTTGTCCAGCTTGCGCATCGACTGCGAGTTGGCTTTTGGCATGATGATATTCCGTAATCCTATATAGTTGTAGTTTATTATCCTGAATATCTTCTTATTTAGAAACAAAAATCTGGAAAAACGCCGGTATCATAGCGTCATCATCCGAACATGAGGCACTATGGCATGCGTATTGGTGTACCTAAGGAAATCAAGAACCATGAATACCGCATCGGACTGATTCCGGGCACGGTTCGGGAGCTGACCGCCCGCGGTCACGAGGTATTCATTGAAAGCCATGCCGGCCGCTCCATCGGCCTGACCAACGAACGCTATCAGGCGGCGGGGGCGACCATTCTGCCGGACGCAAGATCGGTTTTCGACACGGCCGAGATGATCGTCAAAGTCAAAGAACCGCAGGCCGTCGAACGCGCGATGCTGCGCGACGATCACCTGCTGTTCACCTATTTGCACCTGGCGCCGGATCCCGAGCAGACCAGGGACCTGGTCAACAGCGGTGCGACCTGCATCGCCTATGAAACGGTTACCGACAGCGAGGGGCGCCTGCCGCTGCTGGCGCCAATGTCCGAGGTGGCCGGGCGCTTGTCGATTCAGGCCGGTGCCTGGTGCCTGGAAAAGGCCCACGGCGGTCGCGGCATGCTGCTTGGCGGGGTTCCGGGCGTGCAGCCGGCGAAGGTGATTATTATCGGCGGCGGCGTGGTCGGCTTTAACGCGGCGCAGATGGCCGTCGGCCTGGGCGCGCGGGTGGTATTGCTGGACCGCAACCTGGATGTGATGCGGCGCGTTGATGCGCTGTTCGAATCCAGAATCGAAACCGTCTACTCCGATGCCGATGCGATTGAACAGCACGTGCAGAACGCGGACTTGGTCATCGGCGCGGTGCTGATTCCCGGCGCTGCGGCACCCAAGCTGGTCACCCGCGAACATCTGAAAAATATGCAGGACGGTGCAGTGGTGGTCGACGTCGCAATCGACCAGGGCGGATGCTTTGAGACCTCAAAACCGACCACGCATGAGGAGCCGACCTATGTGGTCGACGGTGTTGTGCATTATTGCGTTGCGAACATGCCCGGCGCGGTCGCACGGACCTCGACCTTCGCGCTGAATAACGCCACGCAGCCATTCGTACTGCGGCTGGCCGATAAAGGCGCCACGCAAGCGATGCTTGACGATCCGCATCTGCTGAACGGCCTGAATGTCCATCGCGGTATGGTCACCTATCAGGAAGTGGCCGACGATCTGGGTTATGACTATGTCGACGCCGAAACGGCGCTGAAGACCGACTGACGCGACCGGTTTTAGGCGCCTGACGGCTGGATCAAATCCCAGCGGTTGCCGTACAGATCCTCAAAGACGGCGACAGTGCCGTAAGCTTCCTGTCGCGGCGTTTCCAGAAAGCGCACGCCGGCTGCGGTCATTCGCCGGTAGTCGCGCTGGAAGTTGTCGGTGTGCAGAAACAGAAAGACCCGCCCGCCGGTCTGGTTGCCGACCGCATAGCGCTGCCGGTCATCAGCCGCCTTTGCCAGCAGCAGGCGCGTTTCCGGGGAGCCGGGCGGGGCCAGCAGCACCCAGCGCTTGCCGCTACCCAGGTCGCTGTCTTCAATCAGCTCGAACGACAGCTTTTCCGTGTAAAACGCAATGGCTGGATCGTAGTCTGGCACGACCAGCGCCAGCGCTGCGATTTTCTGTTTCATTCGACGATCTCTTCAATCGGCGATTGTGGGTCGACAAGATAGCATGAAGGTGTCTTGCGCCCGCTTCTTTCGCCTTCGGCGAAAACCGCAACCGCACGCCCTACGGCCTCCCAGCCCGGCTTCTTTCCTTCGGAAAACCGCCGGACTGTCCGGCCTGGGCTACTTCATCAGTTTATTGGA
>JANQPM010000112.1 GCA_028289465.1 Lysobacterales bacterium
CAGTCAGGACATTATTCGCAGCCGCTGGCTGACGGACAGCAAAACGACCTTGCAGGAACTGGCGGACAAGTACGGCGTATCGGCCGAACGCATTCGGCAATTGGAAGCCAATGCACTGCGAAAGATGAGGGGATCATTTAGCGCATAGTTCCGCTCAGGCAAGTCATTCTTACAAACGGCCTCCCAATGCGGAGGCCGTTTTTCTTTGGCCAACAGGAAAATGACAATGAAATGGGTAGTGATGAAATTCGGTGGCAGCAGCGTTGCAGACGCGGCGAACTGGCCGGTGATTCGGGAGCAGATCGAAACCCGGCTGGCAGATAATTTTCACGTAGTGGTCGTGCTGTCGGCCTTACAGGGCGTGACCGATGGTCTGACCGCACTGCTGGATCAGGCCGGCGACAAGACGGCGCGTTACCGGGCGTTACAGGAGCGGCACCGGCTGCTGGCCGATCAGCTTGGTACTGCATCGGTTCAAAACGACTCCGGCTGGGCCGATTTATCGGCCGCGGCCGAATCTCGGGAACCGGTCGGCGATCCGCGCCGGCGGGCTCATCTGCTGTCGCTCGGAGAACGCTGGTCCAGTCTGATTGCGAGCCGCTATCTGGTCGATCATGGGGTTCCCGCCGCGTGGCTGGACGCGCGGGAGGTATTGCGGGCAAGCCGGCAGCCGCTTTCCGAAGACGACTATGCCTGGCTGGCCAATAGCGTGGATGACGACGCCGATACGGCACTGAGCCGGCGGCTTGCATCAGCGTCACGAGTCCATATCACCCAGGGTTTCGTCGCCGGCGACCGGAACGGCGATGCGATATTGCTGGGCCGGGGCGGTTCGGATACTTCGGCGGCGATTTTGGCCGCCAAGCTGGCCGCGAAGCGCCTGGAAATCTGGACCGATGTACCGGGGCTGTTCAGCGCCGACCCGAGGCTGGTTCCAAATGCACGCTTGCTCAGACAGCTCAGCTATGAGGAAGCGCAGGAGTTCGCATTTATGGGCGCGAAGGTGCTGCATCCACACTGCCTGAAGCCGGTTCGGCGTCACCGGATTCCACTGACGATTCATGACATTCGCGCACCGCAGCAGGCGGGTACCCGTATCGGCGGACCGATGGCGCAGGGAGAGGCACGTATCAAGGGCGTGGTCAGCCGCGCCGATGTGACCCTGATCACGTTGCAAGGTCAGCGCATGTGGCAGCAGGCCGGGTTTCTGGCCGACGCATTTGCAGTGTTTAAACGGCATGCGCTGTCGGTCGATCTGATCGCAACTTCGGAAGGCAGCGTTTCGCTGACACTGGACCCCGGCGCACTGACATCCAAAGATCAGCAGCGCCTGTCGGCTGCGGTCTCCGACCTGTCCGCACTGTGCCGGGTTCGCGTGCGCAGCGCCTGCGTTTCGATCAGTCTGGTCGGCAAGGCGATACGAACCTTGCTTGGCCGCTTATCGGCTGCACTGGACGTGCTGCAGGACCGCCGTGTGCATATGGTTACGCAGTCTGACAACGATCTGAATCTGACCTTGGTGGTCGATCCGGAGCATGCCGAAGCCCTGGTCCATAAGCTGCACCGCCATTTGATCGAATTACCCAGCGGCTGGGCGCCGAACGCCGGACCGAACTGGCATGAGCTGACGCAAACAGATCGAAAGCCGCCGGCCGATACCTGGTGGCGGAATGACGCCGGCCGCCTGATCGACCGCTGCGGCAAGCGCGATTGCGCGTACATCTACAATCTCGAAGTGGTCCGGCAGCGTGCGCAGCAGTTGCTCGGCATTCAGGCCATCGACCGGCTGCTGTATTCGGTCAAGGCCAACCCGCATCCCGAAATTCTGCGACTGCTGCACGCCACCGGGGTCGGCTTTGAATGCGTGTCATGGGCAGAAGTCCGTCATCTGCAATCGGCCGTACCCGCCATTGACCCGCATCAGATTTTAATTACCCCCAATTTTGTGCCGCGCAAAGAGTACAGCCGAGCGCTGGAGTCCGGCGTTCATCTGACCATCGACAGCCTGTATCCGTTGCGGCACTGGCCGGAATTTCTGGCCGGCCGGAAGGTTTTTCTGCGTATCGACCTGGATACCGGCGAGGGTCACCATCGCAAGGTGATGACCGCCGGCAGCCGGTCCAAATTCGGCATTCCGCTTAGCGACCTGGAAGAACTGCAGGCGTTGATCGCGAAATACCACATTACCGTTACCGGGCTGCATACCCACAGCGGCAGCGGCGTGCTGGACACGACTGTCTGGCAGCGCCAGCTTAAGCAGCTAATTGGTCTGGCAGGTCATTTTCCCGAACTTCGCGTGCTGGATATCGGTGGCGGTCTTGGCGTGCCGGAAATCGAAGGGGAACGCGGGCTGAATCTGCATTCGCTGGACCGGTGTCTGGCTGACGCGAAACCATCCGCACCGTCACTGGAGCTGTGGATGGAACCCGGACGGTTTCTGGTTGCCGAGGCCGGCGTGCTGCTGGCGCGTGTAACCCAGGTCAAGGAAAAGTCGGGTCACCGCTTTTTGGGCCTCGCGACCGGCATGAACTCGCTGATGCGGCCGGCGCTGTACGGTGCTTACCATCCGATTGTGAATCTGAGTCGTCTGGAGGAGCCGGCAACGGAGCGTTATACCGTGGTCGGTCCGTTGTGCGAAAGCGGCGATATTCTGGGTGAGAGCCGGGAACTGCCCGTGTCCGAGGAAGGCGATCTGGTACTGATCGGCAATGCCGGCGCCTATGGTGCGGTACTGGCGAACCACTACAACTGCCGTGCGCCGGCCGAGGAAATCGTTCTGTAATGGATGCCGCCAGCGGACCCACAGGAGCGCCTTTAGGCGCGATTTGCAGTTTAAAAATTTGAAAGCTGTTTCGCGCCTGAAGGCGCTCCTATAACGCCGGAAATGAACGCGGTAACCTGTAATCAGCTGTTTATTATTGATTTTCTCTATAAAAACCCAGATTTCAATAAAGTTTGAGAACTTTTTGCCGTTTTTCCGGTCTATTCGTTCGGACCATTCCGAAACGCCTGCCGGGCGTTCTCATTGCTGCATGGTGCGGGATGACACAAAGGAACGGGGCCGTATGTCTACAAGGAGATTTCATGACCGACAAGCTGCTCGCTCGCAAACTGCCCGTGCCTTCCGCCACGGGCTCCCTGGAAGCCTATATCACCGAGGCGAACAAAGTTCCGATTTTGAGCTTTGAAGAAGAACAGGCGCTGGCGAAACGACTACGAGCGGAAGATGATCTGGAAGCGGCGTGGCAACTGACCGCCGCCCACCTTCGTTTTGTGGTGCATGTGGCACGGGGGTACTCGGGCTACGGGCTGCCGCTGGGCGACCTGATCCAGGAAGGCAATATTGGTTTGATGAAG
>JANQPM010000113.1 GCA_028289465.1 Lysobacterales bacterium
GGCGCCCGCCGACAGCGACCGCCGCCGGCCGGGCGAGCCGCGCGAAACGCCGCCGCCACGGCCGACCAATCCGGGTGCGGCACCGCGGGTCAGCTTCGGTGCAGCCGACCCGACCGTGCCGGTACCGGACCGCTGGCGCATTATGGAATCCCTGGGCCTTAAGGAACGCTGGTGGGACCCCTACCGCCAAAATACCCTGAAAGCGGACAAGCCGATCCACGGCGATGACTGGTTTTTCAGCCTGAACCTGATTTCCGACACCGTCATCGAACCGCGCTCGGTGCCGACGCCGGTCGGTCCTCAGTCGACCACCAACCCCGGCAGCGTCGACATTTTCGGGGGCGATGAGCAACTGATTGCGGCTCAGAATCTGATCGTCGGCCTGATCTATTATCAGGGCGATACGGTGTTCCGCCCGCCCGATTACGAATACCGGCTGACGCTGGCTTTGAATTACAACCGGGTCGAAACTGACGAAGTCCGCTTTCTGAGAATCGATCCGCGTGACGGAACGGTTCGCCGGGATTCCTTCGTCGGCGTGCAGGAGCTGTTCGTCGACAAGCACCTGCGCAATGTATCAGAGCGCTATGACTTCGATTCCATCCGCTTCGGCATTCAGCCTTTCAATGCCGATTTCCGCGGCTTTCTGTTTCAAGACCTGCAACTCGGTCTCAGGCTGTTCGGCAACCGTGACAACAACTTCTGGCAGTACAATCTGGCCTGGTTCCGGCGGCTGGAGAAAGACACCAACAGCGGCTTGAATGACGTTACCGAAGACCTGCGCGACGACGATGTCTTCATCGCCAACCTCTACCGTCAGGACTGGCCGGTGCTCGGCTTCACCAGTCAGGCGACGGTCGTGCACAACCGTAACCGCGAGGATGCGTTCTTTTTCGACAAGAACGGCTTTATCGCAAGGCCGGCGTCGCTGGGCCAGGAGCGGCCGCGGGAATACGACGCGACTTATCTGGGCCTGAACGGCGACGGGCATTTCGGTCGGCTGAATGTGACCGTGTCGGCCTATCTGGCCGTTGGCGACGAGACGCCGTCGACGTTTTCCGGTGTCGATTCCGATATACGCGCCGGTTTCCTCGCGGCCGAGGCGTCGGTGGATTTCGACTGGATTCGGGCCCGGGCTTCGGCCTTGTGGGCGTCGGGCGACGACGACCCGTTTGATGACGAATCGAACGGCTACGATGCGATTTTCGAAAACCCGATATTCGCCGGCGCCGATACCAGCTACTGGATTCGCCAGAATGTGCCGCTGGTCGGTGGCGGCGGCATTGCGCTGGCCGGCCGCAACGGCGTACTGGCCAGCCTGCGCTCATCCAAAGAGCAGGGCCAGAGCAATTTCGTCAATCCGGGCATCCGCTTGCTGGGCCTGGGCGCGGACTTCGAGTTGACGCCGCAGACCAGGCTGTCGGCCAACCTGAACGCACTGTGGTTTGACGATACGGCCAGTTTGCAGGTGGCCCGGAACCAGGGTCCGGTAGATCGGGAAATCGGCCTGGACCTGTCGGTCGCGGCCATCTGGCGTCCGTTTGCCAGCCAGAACATCGTGCTGCGGTTTTCCGGCGCGGCGCTGCTGCCCGGCGACGGCTTCAAAGACCTGTTTCAAGATGATGTGCAGTACTCGGTACTGGCTAATCTGATCTTCGCTTATTAGGGCCCGCTATGCGTATTCGACTCTTCGCCGCCGTACTATTTGCCCTTTGCCCGGGCAGCGGCGCATTCGCGGCCGAGGGAGAAAAAGCGCGGGAGATTTCGTACGCGGTCAGCCCGCCGGCACCAAAGACGCAGACCTGGGAAGCCGCCGAGGCCAAAGACCGCGGCTGCGTCAGTTGCCACCGCCAGACCGACCGCAAGACCATGCACAGCAATCCGGCCGTGGTACTGGCCTGTACCGACTGCCACGGCGGCAACGGCCGCGTGAGCTGGGATGGCGGGCTGCCGAACCCGCCGGGCGCCGGCGCCGATCACGGTCCGCGCTGGCCGGCGGAATTTCAGGCGGTAATGGACCACGCGCATGTGCTGCCGCGCTACCCGGAAAGCTGGCACTATCCGTCCAGCGCGAATCCGCAGCACGCCTATACCCTGCTGAACAAGGAAGCGCCGGAGTATATTCGGTTTGTGAACCCGGGCGACTATCGGGTTGCACCGGAAGCCTGCGGTGCCTGCCACGAACCGATTATCGAAGCCGCGAAACGCAGTCTGATGGCCACCGGAGCGATGCTGTTCGGCGGCGCAGCCTACAACAACGGCATACTGCCGTTCAAACGCTATATTCTCGGCGAGGCCTATACCCGCGACGGCCAGGCGCTGGCGATAGAAACGCCGGTGCCGGTCGATGCGGCGCTGGCCGGCCGCGGCAATCTGCCGCGCCTGAATCCGCTGCCGACCTGGCAGACCACGCCGCCGGCCGACGTCTTCCGAGTATTCGAGCGCGGCGGACGCAATATTGTGAATTTGTTCCCGGAAACCGGCCTGCCGAATCCGATTGGCAACATCCAGCGTCTGGAAGAGCCGGGCAAGCCGGACCAGAAGCAATCCAACCGGGCGGAGGGTACCGGTAACCGTATTGCTGTACCGCTGCTCAACATCCACAAAACGCGGCTGAACGACCCGAACATGTGGTTTATGGGCACCAACGACAATCCGGGCGATTTTCGGCATTCCGGCTGCAGCGGGTGCCATGTGGTCTACGCCAACGATCGCGAACCGCTGCATTCCGGCCCGTATGCCGGTTTCGGTCATGACGGCAAAACACAGACTGCCGATCCGCTGATCCCGAAATGGGAATCGGGCCACCCGCTGAAGCATGAATTCACCCGCGCCATTCCGACCAGCCAGTGCATGAATTGCCATATGCACCAGCCGAATATGTTTTTGAATACCTATCTCGGCTACACCATGTGGGACTACGAGTCCGATGCGCCGTTCATGTGGCCCGAAGAGCAGCACTACCCCAGTGCCGACGAGGCGCGGCGGGTATTGGACCGTAACCCGGAGGAGGCGGTGATTCGCGGCAAGTGGCGCGATCCCGCATTTCTGAAACAGGTCTCCGAGATGAATCCGCAATTGCAGGATACGCAGTTTGCCGACTACCACGGCCATGGCTGGAATTTCCGCGGCGTGTTTAAGCGAAATCGTGAAGGCGCGCTGCTGGATGCCGGCAACAATGTGGTGGCCGACGACGACGCCGGCAGGTTCGAAAAGGCGGTGCATATGCGCTCGATCCATGCCGAAGTCGGTATGCAGTGTGCGGATTGCCACTACGCCCAGGACAGCCATGGCAACGGCCTGATTCAGGGCGAAGTGATGGCCGCGGTGGAGATTCGCTGCAAGGACTGCCATGGCACGGCCGACGCCTATCCGACGCTGGTCACCAGCGGCCCGGCCGCGCCGCCGGAAGGCAACGACCTGAGCCTGTTGCGCAACCCGGACGGCAAGAAGCGTTTCGAGTGGGTGAACGGCAAACTGATCCAGCGCTCGCTGGTCACGCCCGGGCTGGAATGGACCGTATCGCTGGTCAAGGACAGCGTCACGCCGGGCCATGACGGCTATAACGAAAAGGCCGCCGAGGCCAAGCTGACCGCGTCCGATCTGGACCGCACCTGGGGCCTGGATGTCGCACTTGAAGACCGCGCCCACCGCGACGACGAGATGCTGTGCTATTCCTGCCACACGAGCTGGACGACAAGCTGTGCCGGCTGCCACCTGCCGATTCAGGCCAACTGGAAAACCAAGCTGCATCACTATGAGGACCGGATCAGCCGCAATTACGCGACCTATAATCCGCAGGTCGCACGCGACCAGATGTTCCAGCTCGGCGTGCACGGGGACATCAAGGGCAATGCGATCGCGCCGGTGCGCTCCTCATCGGCCCTGGTGCTGTCTTCGCAGAACGCGAACCGGGAACGCATATACGTGCAGCAGCCGCCGATTGCCGCCAGCGGCCATTCCTCGCAGGCTTTTGCGCCGCATTTCCCGCATACCGCCAGAAAAACCGAGACCAAGCAGTGCAGCGACTGCCACGTGTCCGGCGACAATGACAATAACGCGATCATGGCCCAGCTATTGTTGCTCGGCACCAACTTCGTGAATTTCGTCGGGCTGAATGTCTGGGCCGGCGGCGAAGCCTTTGTCGAGGCCATTCGGGTGACCGAATTCGACGAGCCGCAGGCGGTCATCGGCAGCTACCTGCACCGTTATGCGTACCCGGACTGGTACCGCGCGCACCAGGATAACGGCCAGCGCCTGCAGGAAGCCTACCGGCACAAGGCCGGCCGGGTCGGCTGCCTGCAACTGCGCGGGGAGTATCTGTATGTGGCCGAGGGCAGTCGCGGCTTTCAAGCCTATGATGTCGCGAACATCGCGAACAAGGGCTTTTCCCAGCGCTTTATTACCGCACCGTTTTCTCCGCTCGGGCATAACACGCGGATCAAGTCGAAAAATGCGACCTGCGTCGCGCTGCCGACCAACCAGCCGATTCATCCGGACCGCAACGACGGCCAACTGATGCGGGAAATCAACCGGGAGCAGCCGTTTCATCCGATCTACCACTATGCGCTGATCAGCGACAGCGAGGAAGGCCTGATCCTGACCGATATCAATACCCTGGCAGACGGCGAATTCCGTAATAACTTCCTGAACCGCGCGCTGACCTGGGACGGCGACGGCCGGCTCAAGGGCGCGCGCTATCTGAAAGTTGCCGGCCATATCGTCTATCTGGCCACCGAGCGCGAGATTCTGGTGCTGGATCTGGACCGGCCGCTGCAACCGCGGATCGCGGCCGCCATTCCGCTGGCCGATGTCCGCGGTATGGATGTGCAGTTCCGTTATTTGTTTGCAACCACCGCCGAGGGCCTCAAGGTGGTCGATATCACGCTGCCGCAGCGTCCGCGTATCGTGGACCAGGCCACGGTCGCACTGAAGGATGCACAGCGCGTCTATCTGGCCCGGACCTATGCCTATGTTGCCGCGGGTTCTCAAGGCCTGGCGATTGTCGACATCACCCGGCCGGAACAGCCGGCGCTGTACCAGCTGTTTGATGCCGGCGGGCAAATCGGTGATGCACGGGACGTGGTTGTCGGCACCACCAATGCATCGCTGTTTGCCTATGTTGCCGACGGTGCCGGCGGACTGAAAGTCGTGCAATTAACCTCGCCCGAATTACAGCCCCGCTTCTACGGCTTCAGCCCGGCGCCGAATCCGCGGCTGATCGCACACCACCCGGCCCGATCGCCGCTGCTGGCCTTGTCCCGGGGGCTGGAACGCGATCGCGGGGTTGACGAGACCGGGCATCAGATCGCCATTTTCGGACGCCTGGGTTCACGGCCGTTCAATTTACGGGAAATGCACAAGCTGTATCTGAAACCCGATGGCACCGTCTGGACGGTTGAAGACCCCTAGTTTTCGGCATTCTGGGCTTTCCGGCGTTCCGGGTTTACCGGCATATGGGCTTGCCGGTATCACGGCCTGGTCGGCCTTAAGGCAAGGCCAGCCGCAGCGTACGCACCGCGGCCGCAAGGCGCTGTGGCCGATACGCGTATTCATCGCCGACCGTCGCAAACAAGCGGTCGATTTCAGGCTCCAGCGACCCGCCTTCGATCAGACCTGCGCGTTCGAACGCGGTCACCAGGTTTACGGCTGCCATCGCGGCCTGTTCGGCGGCCGCATAGTCGGATAACTGACCCGCTTCCGCCCCTCGTTGCAGGTGCGAAAAGATGCGCTTCAAATCGTCTGATGCAAACGCATGCCCGGCGATCTGCGCGGTGGTCGCTGCTGTCTGCCGCTGCAACTCGGCCGCTGCATTTATCACCGCCCGGCGGCTGACGGTGGTGGCGCGGTGCAGGTTCAAGGTGCCGGCCCTGATCCGCTCGGCCGCTGCCGGGTCGATCGCGGCCACGATCAGTTGCAGCATGACCAGGTTCGCATCGTTCAGGCGCATTTCGCCCGGGCCCAGCCCGGTTCCGGCACGGGCCTGCCAGCGGTCGCCATCCATTCGCTTATGGCAGCTGTGGCAGTCCAGCAGCACGGGTTCGACGAAAATGCCGTGCCAGCCATGCTTTGAGTCCTGCAGCAGACCAAGCAGTTTATTCGCGGCCAGTGCCTGGCCGACGGCCCAGTCGCGGGCGTTGTCCTGGCGGCCCTTGCGGTTGATATAGTCCTGATCGACCCGGTGATGCGGCTGCAAATAAGTGAAGGTGTCCAGCTCGAACTGCAGGCGCGGATGGCCGGCGCCCATGATACGGTGGTTAATCATGCGCTCGCCGCTGCCCATATGGCAGCTCAGGCAAAGTTCCGCGCGTTTTTCAGGGTCCCAGGTCGGGTACAGCCCGTCGCGCTGTTTGTCGGCCAGACTGATACCGGGGTTGGCATGGGATTCGATATAGTGCTCGGCACCGCCATGGCAGGCTTCGCAGCTAACGCCGTCGGCCAGTTGGAATTCCTCGCCGCGCCGTTCCGGCGGTATATGGTCGGCATGGCAGCTCAGGCACTCCGGCGCGGTTTCCGCAGCCCCGATACCCAGCTTGCGAGCGATCGACTTCGCTTCATCGGTCAGCAGTTTGGCATAGGCCTTCGCGTGCATATTGCCGTGCCGGTCGGTTTGCCAGACGATGAACTCGTTCTGTGCAATACGGCCATCGGGATAGGGCTGCACCGAACCGTGGCAGACGCTGGAGGCGCAGCTTGCAACACCGAGATGTTTTGGAGCCGGATATTGTGCGGTCGGGTGTTGTGGCGAGGACTGATCTGCGAGCGCCGGAAGCATGGCCAGCAGCGAAACCAACAACGTAAAACGATGCCGGTACGCATATTCGTTAGCGCTAACGAATATGCGTCCAATGCAATGGACAAACCCGGCCGGCATCATTCCGGTATCCTGACCGGGTTTGCCAGTTGCTCGGCTTTGTCGATAAAGCTATTGACGATTTTCTCTCCGGTCAGCGTTTCCGAAGCATGGTCGAGCAGTGGTTCGTATTGCTCTCGCAGCCAGTGTATCAGTTGTTTCAGGCACTTGCCGGTCTCGGCCTTTCGCGCATCAAAGGCGGCTTTTGCCATGCTGCTGTTAAAGCGCTGCATCACAAAAAAATACTGATGCTGGCCGCGGGTCAGAAAATCCAGTACCGACGGCGCGGTGTGCGGTCCGAGGAATGCGTGGCCCTGAAGTTTATGCAGCTCGCGGCACATACGGGCCGCGCGTTCGGCAAACTGGTCGATGGAACCGGCCACATTGGCGGTGTCGATGTCCGATGCCAGCAGTACCAGTTGGGCTGCCCTTGTGGCGGACAGCTCGCCGACTGCATGGCCTTTTTCGACGATACGTTCGGCGATCACCGGTGCCAGCGCGCCCGGCCCGACCGTCGTCTGTTCCAGTTCAACCCCGGTCGGAAAAAAAGTCGTGCCGTGAATCATCCAGCGCAATAGCTGATAAACGGATTGCTGGTATTCCGGGTCGAATCCGACAGCGGCCAGAATACGGTCGGTTTCATCGGCGCTGGCGCGCTCGTTATTGCCGACGCCGTCGGGACCGTAACCGGTTTCCTTTTGCCGCAGGTCGTGCGCGGTCGCAAAGATCGCCAGGTAAATCCATTCCGCCGCCGACAAATCCTGTGCTTCGCTGGAATGGTACAGCGCCTTCAGATGGTCGATCAGCTCCAGTGCATGCAGTTCATCGTGATAGTCGTAGTGGTCGCCGGCCATCGAGCCGTGCCGGGCCAGTACCCGGGCAATGCAGATCACGCAGGCCTGAAACGCCATTGCCGGCAGTTCGCCCAGCGAAGCCGCCCACGGGCGTTGGAATAGCTGGGCCCGTCGGCGTATGTCGCTCAGCAGCGTCGGTTGATGCAAACTGAGGTATTCCTCGGCATCTGTGATGCCCGGAATATTGCGTTCGACGGCATCCGGCGAAAACTGCACAGTCGCCATATTATGACCTCGCCATGTTGCGATCTCTTTGGGAGGTTGATTTATTCAATATAGCGCAACGGCCACCGCGACTCTATTGACGAGCTCGGCCTTGCTATTTGCTTTTCGCATGATAGACCCCGTCCCAGTCGGCCGGCGGCATTTGATCGCGGTAGGTTTGGCAGCGGTCCAGGTAAAGCTGAACCGGCCAGTCGTCCGGATAGTGTTGACGCAAGCGTTCCAGTAGCGTCAGCGCCGCGGCAAATTCCCGTTTCAGATAAGCGTTGAAGACCTCTTTGAACTGCAGCGCCAGCCGCTCGTTCTCATCGCGGAACGGCATCAGTTCGTATATGTCCGTCGGCACCGTTTTGCCTTTCACCTGGATGCGATCCAGCGGCCGGGTCAGAAAATCGTCGTTCAGATGGCGCTGGACGTCGTCGGTAATAATGATCGGCACGCGGTAATATTTGCAGATGGATTCGATCCGCGAGGCCAGGTTCACCGAATCGCCGATCGCGGTGTAGTCGAAACGCTGGCTTGAGCCGAGATTGCCGACCACCGCTTCCCCGCAATGCAGGCCGATACCGATATTCAGGTCGACATTGTATTTGGCGCTGAATTCCGGCTGGGTCGCCTGCAGCCGGTCGATCATCGCCAGCGCGGAACGCGCAGCCTGGCGCTGGTGGTTTCGAATTTCCAGCGGCGCATTGAATATCGCCATGATCGCGTCGCCGATGTATTTGTCCAGCGTGCCCTTGCGTTCGAGAATGGTGTCGGTCATCTCGTCGAAATACCGGTTCAGCAACTGTACCAGCCGTTCCGGGGGCAGTTGCTCCGAGATCGTTGTGAAGCTTCGAATGTCGGCAAACAAAATGGTCACTTCGCGCTTGTCGCCGGACAGGCCCAGGCTTTCCGGCGAATTCATCAACTGGTCCACCAGCTCGGGCGATACATAGGACGAAAATGCGCCGGTCAGGAAACGGGTGGTCCGCTGCGAGGTCATCACGTAGTAAATACCGAACGCGACAAACGCGGTCATCATCGCGGCAGCCGGGTAGAACAGGCTGACCAACTGGCGCTTTTCCGCGACCAGCCAGTAGAACAGCGCACCGAGCACGGCTGCAAACAGCAGCGATACCAGCACCATCTGCGACAGCTTGCCCAGGCGAGCCATGATCAGCACACCGATCAGCGGGATCAGCGCGATCAGCGCGATGTCGATAATCACCGTATCCAGATTCCTGAACAGGTGGTTCTCCTGCAGGATATTGGCCGCGACGGTCGCGTGCATCATCACGCCCGGCAGAATGTCATTGACCGGAGTCGGGATCAGGTCGGCAATGCCGATTTCGGTCACGCCGAGAAAAATCAGCCGCCCCTGCAATTGCTGCGGGCCGACAACGTCGTTCAGAATATCGGCCGCGGAGTAGATCGGTATGCCGGTCTGCTGATCGTAGAAATTCGCGGTAATGCGTCCGTTCTGATCCACCGGAATGGAAAAATCGCCGAGCTTGACCTCGGTAATTCCTTCTGGCGCCGCAACGATGCCTTCTCCCCAGCCGGCATAGGCGGCCAGCGCGCGCAGCGACAAGGACGGAAACAACTCATCCCGGTAGGAAAAGATCAGCGGCGCGCGGCGCACCAGGCCGTCGAGGTCGGTATCGCGGTTAAACGCGCCGAGGCCGGCCATATGCTGTGCGATGTGCGCCTGATTGGTTTCGGCGAATTCATAGACCGGTACTGTGTCCACACGGCCGCCGGGACGCAGCAGCTTGCGCTTGATGCGGTTATCGAACAGTTGCTCCAGGGCCTGCCCGTCGGTCAGCCGGCTCTTGTGTCCGCGAAAGAAATAACCGCCGACGACCGGCGCACCCGGTTGCTGCAGGGCCCTGATCAGCGCTGCATCCTCGCGCGCACCCACTTCCCGGTCGGAGTAGGGTTGCGCGAACACGATGTCCAATGCGACCGTGCCGGCGCCCTGTGCCTTGAGCTTGGCGATCAGCTCGCCCTGCAGGTGCCGGGGCCAGGGCCAGCGGCCGTAGTCCTTCACCGAGCGCTCGTCGATAGCCACCACCGCGATCTCCGGCGGCGGTTCCGGTGCCGGGCGCAGGCGGAACACCACATCGCGGCTGCGCTGGTCCAGGCTTTCCAGCAGCACGGGGTGGTAGTTTTGCTGGTACCAGTAGGTCGCCAGACTGAGCAGCGATGCGCCCAGCGCAAAAAATAACACCTGCCAGCGGTTGTGCAGAAACCGGACACGGGTGTTGCCGTTGCGTTTCGGTGGTTTTCCTTTTTTCATCCGGCAATTGGAGCGAACGCCCTCAACGGGTCTGTCTTAACTATCGTTCCGATTCGGTGCGCTGTCAAAGTCCGGTGGAAGTGAGATCGGCAATCGGCACCTGCCCCGGCCGCCAGAAGGGAATGTAGGCAGCGTGCCGGGACAGGATTTGGCAGATTGTCAGGCGTAGATTATTCGGGTTTTTCAAATGCCCATTTGATGCCGATATTGGCGCTTAATTCCTGGTTGACGTCTCCGAGGAATTCCGGTTTTGACGCCCATATCAGACTGAACGGCATCACCAGGTTCTTGCCCATTGGAACGGCCAGTGTCGCCTCCAGAATGGCCCGGTCATTCAGATCTTTGTTGTCCGAGTGATCCTGATAGGAACCGGACAGATCAAATTGCAATCGCTCGTCCAGCCCCTGGTCCGCGCGGAAGAAGCGGCTGTAGCCGAGCGTGGCGGTATAACGCCGAATGGTCGATTGGGAAACGGTTAGCGGATTGTCGAAGTCCAGGGTGCGAATAACCGGCGCATAGTTTTCGATCTTTTCCAGCTTCAGATTCAGATAGCCGCGATGCTCGGCTTTGAGTTTTTTTTCTAGCTCGGGTGACAAGCTGTCTGACGATAGCAGACTGGCCGCCTTCGGTGGCTTGACTAACGGCTGGCCATATTGAAATTCAACACCGTATGAATCCGGGCCGACGAGATCGTCCCGAAAACGATAGAAGCCGGATACGGTAAATTTAGGCTGGTTGTTGACGGTGGCGATCAGGGCATTGCGAAAGCCGGTATTCGCCAATGCTTGAAGGCTGTCTGGTCTAACGTGGG
Organism: Lysobacterales bacterium; assembly: GCA_028289465.1. GTDB lineage: Bacteria > Pseudomonadota > Gammaproteobacteria > Xanthomonadales > SZUA-36 > JANQPM01. The sequence continues at coordinate 11,022 of JANQPM010000113.1, forward strand.
AAAGCGCGCCTTCCAGGTCCATCCGCGCAGTGTTTGTAAGGTCTCCGTTTTCCATCAGGCTGTTACCTTTTTCAGAACGTTCGTGGAAAAATTTCAGGCTTGCTGTATTAATTTTGTCGAAATGTTTCGCACATAGTTCATCGACGGGATTAATGAGTACGTTTTTCTCAATGAGCAAAGCAATAGGGTTAGTCCGGCGTGCCCTGAAAGCTGATGTGAAAGTTGAACCCGAGCGCTTTCGGCCGAAGAATTTATAGCTGAATGTCGCTTCAATATCACCAAAGGAGTTGATATCGCTGCGCAGCGCACGCAGCGCAGCTTCATTGTCCTCGGTGTCGATCTTGGCTGCCAGTGCATCATTTAACTGCGGATCTGACTTGACCTTAAAACCTAGCTGTGACTTATAGCCCTGACCGCCCCCGTCGTTTTGAAAAGAGAAAACCAGATTCAGGTCACCGTTGTCATCGACCTGAGTGTTCAACGAGTCCGATATCGACGCCAGATCGGTGAACCGTCGGCTGCTGGCCGTGGTCAGGTTTTGGTTGTAAGCGGAGGATTCATAGGTTTGGTTAAGAAGGTCGATACCACGCTCTTCGTGAGGCGAAAGCTGGTCTTTCACGACCTCACTAAGAATGTCTTTCACTGCGCTACTAGCTGCGGCCCTTAGTTTTTCATCACTTAACTCAGACTTGAGATAATTGGCGACTTTGTGCTCACAATTTTCCTGGCCGGCGCGAATAGGATTAGATACCAAAACCAATACTGCCGCTAATAACATGTAAATCCGCATAACAGATACCCTTTTGCAAACGACTATCTGTTATGTGATTAAAGATGGGGGAATATCTCACCGAATTACTTCTCAGAGTAATCTTCCGGTTGGGGGGGTATCTGTAGGTCACCATCAATTCCCATGCTGTAGGAGCGCCTTTAGGCGCGATTATCCGGTTTCATTAACGGGACTGCTGTGAACCGGGACTTCCAGTACACGAAAGACATTCGCGCCTAGAGGCGCTCCTACGCTGGGCGGCGGAAGCGAAGTTGGCCGGCGGAATTTTACGGTTGCCTAGTACGCCTTCCCGGTATTCAGGTTCAACAGCAGGAATCGCGTTCCCTGGGCACTTTGCTGTTCGCCGATCAAGGTCAGCAGACCTTCGGGACCGATTGCATTGCCATGGAAGGCTTCGCGCTGGCCGGTATCGAAAGGCAGCAGGCTGAGCGTATTGCCGTCCGGGTCGATCACGCTCAACAGACCGTCTGTCTGGCCCGGCCCCTGTGCGCTGCCTGCGGCAAGGATGAAGCCGCCGGGGTCGATCGCGATGCCGCGCAGGCGCTCGCCCTCGGCGATGGTGGTCGTCCATTGGGTGTTGCCGCTGCGGTCGGTTCGCCGGACCACCCAGTCGTTGGCATTGCTGCTGGCGCCGATGACCAGATCCTGCTCGGCGATCGGCTGGATGGCGAAGATCGCTTCTGGATACGCGGCCAGCGCCTGCAGCGCACCGCTGGCACCGTCGATGCCGGCCAGCCAGCCGCGGCGGCCGGGCCGACCCTCGGCGCCGCCGACGATCAAGTCGCAGCCCGATGCGGTGCAGTCGGTCAGCACCCCGGCGTAGGCCGTTTCCGTATCGCCGCTTTCGCGCACGGTTTCCCACAGCGGCTGTCCGCTGTGGTCGAAGCGGGTGATCAGGCCGTCGAAATTGCTGCCGTTGTAGTGCTCGCCGATCGCAAATACTCCCTGGCTGTCGGCCAGCAGTGCATAGTAGGCTTTCACCTGCGCGCCGTCGCCGTTGAGGACGGTTTGCTGCAATACACCGGCCAGGTCGTAGTGCAGCAGCGTGCCAAGGATCTGATTGCCTTGCAGCGAATAACCGCCGACATACAGACTCTGATCGATCGGGCTGACGGTTATCGCGTAGCCGTAGTCGTGATCGCCGCTATCGAAGCGCTGATTCCAGATCAGGTTGCCGCGGGCATCGTATTTCAGGACTCGGATATCGTAGTTTGCGCCATTCCAGCTATAGCCGACCAGGTAGCGGTTGCCGAATGCGTCGATGGACAGTTGTTGCAGGGACTCATCGGCGAAGCCGGTGCCGGGGTTGCCCTGACCCATTTCCGGTACCGGTATATTGAGCGGCGCCTGGAAACGCGGATTCGGCATCTGATCGACGGGTATCGGTGTGCGTTCTGTGACCTGGATGCGGGCCGGTACCGGCAGCGTATTGCCCGGGTCGCCGCTGTCCATCACACCAAGCAGGAAGCGGTAGGTGCCGGCCGTCTCCGGAATGCCGGAAATGCCGGCGTTACAACCGTTTAGCACCAGACCCGGCGGCAGGCTGGATTCGATGACTTCGCAGCCATAGGGCTCGGCACCGCCGGCGATTGCGGTTGGCGCGCTGTACGCGGTTCCGACCAGGCCTGGCGGGAATACGGCTTCTCGCTGCAGCAGGCCGGCCGGATTGACGCTCAGTTCGAATTGTCCGCTGGCCTGGCCGCCGTCGGCGTCGGTCACCGTGGCACTGAAGCTGAAATCGCCGGCGGCTTGTGGAATACCGCTGATAAAACCGGTATCGGCAAGGCTCAGGCCCGGCGGCAGGCCGGTACCGCCGCTCCACTGCAGCGGCGTGGCGCCACCGCCGGCATCGAGCTGCACGCCGTAGCTGAGATTGAGAATGCCGTCCGGCAGATCGAGATTAAAGATGGCCAGCCCGTTGCCGACAGTCAGCGAATAGCTGCGCATGCCGGTGTTTCCCTGCGCATCGGTCGCGCTGACAGCAATTTCGAACTCGCCGGCGCTGCCGGGCTGCCCTTGAATACTGCCGTTTACCGCGCTGAGGCCATTTGGCAGACCGGTGACGGTGATCGCGTACGGCGGTACGCCGTTGATCACCTGGATATCGGCCAGGTAATCCTGACCGACGGTCGCGTCAGGCAGCGTATCGGGTTCGAACAGCAAGTCAGCGGTAACCCGCAGCGTATAAGTGCGTTCGACGCTCTGCGGCGGGTCGAACGAATCGGTGGTTTGTACCGGAATCTGATAAATACCAGCCCGCTCCGGCGTACCCGCCATCACGACCTTGCGCATAGTTGTGGCGGAACCCGGTGGCAGCGGACCGAACGCGCCGCCGTTAACAGTCGTCAGGCGCACGATTCGCCGCTGCTCGACCGGATTCAAGCTCAGGCCGTCTGGTACGGTTGAAATATTCAGTACCACCGGCTCCAGTCCGCCGAGGCTTTCGAACATCACACTGTAGAACTCGCCGGCCTTTGCGTCCGGCAGTTGCGGGTCTTCGGGCAGCAGCGCCAGCGGCGCGGCAACGGTGACGCTGGCGCTAGCCTGGTTGTTGGCATCGTCGGGGTCCTGGACTTGCGAATTCACCTGAACCGCGTTGTTCAGTACTGTACCCGGTCCGGCGCTGGCCAGGAAACTGAGGCGCAGACTGGCACTGGCGCCCGCCGGTAAGCCGTCCGTCGTACAACCCTGACTGTTGCCTTGCAAGGCCTGACATGCAAACGGACCCGCATCCACGGCCTCCAGCGCCAGGCCGTCGCTCCACTGGTCATTCAGGAAGACCTCGGATGAGGCGTTCGGGCCGTTGTTGGTTACGGTGATATCGAAAACGACCAGGCCGTCGCTGATCACAGTGGGGGTGGGTGTGGTCTTCGTCACCTGCAGATCGGCCAGCGGACGGACCTCAGTGCTGTCGGTCGCGCTGTTATCGTCGGGCATCTGGTCCAGTATGCCGGTGGGCGGTGCCGCGCCGGCGGTATTTTCCAGCAGACCCTGGAAAGTCTCGTCGATGATCCCGCGCAGGGTATAAACCAGGCTTCCGCCGGCGGGGATGCTAACCGAGTCGTTGATATCGCCGCTGCCCGATGCGGTGCACGCCGCTGCCGGACCGGCCGCGCAGGTCCAGGTCGGGTTCGTTATTGCAGCCGGTACGGTATCGCTGACCGTCACGCCGTTCAGGTCGCTGCCGCCGTTGTTGGTCACAGTAATGGTGTAAACCGCTTCGGAGCCCGGTACTGTCAGCGTTTGTCCGTCGTCCTTGCTGACCGACAGGTCGAACGCAAGATTGATTGCAGTACTGACGGCGGCCAGGTTGTTGGTCAAATCCGGATCGGCAACCAGCGCGGGTGGAATAAGTTCGGCCTGGTTGTCGATAGCGCCGGTAACGCCCTGCGCTACGGTGCCGGTGATGGTAAAGACCGCCTGGCTGCCGGACGGCAGATCGACCGTTTCATCGAGATTGCCCGTGCCGGTACCGGTGCACTCCGCGCCGCCGCTGGCGCTGCAGGACCAGTTAACATTGATCAGCGACGCGGAAAACGTATCGAATACCCGGGCCGCATTGGCCGCGTCCGGTCCGTTATTGCCCGCCGTTACGGTATAGGTCAGCAGGTCGCCAGGGTTTGCGGCAGCGGCCGATACCGTCTTGGCGATTGCGAGATCGGCTTGCGCATTGCTTGCGGTGGTGGTGTCAGCGGCGCTGTTGTTGGCCGGTACCTGGTCGATTAATGGCGCGGTGATGGCCACCGTTGCAGTGTTGTTGATCGGCCCGGTAAAGCTCGGCGAGACCGTGGCTGTTGCAGAGAACGTCGCCGACGCGCCGGGCTGCAGGCTGATGTTGGCATTGATATTGCCGCCGCCGGCGGCCGGACAGCTTGCACCGGCGCTGGCGCTGCAGGTCCAGCTCACCGCGCTGAACGCGGCCGGGAAATTGTCCACAACTGTTGCGCTGGGTACGTTCTGCGAGCCGAAATTGCGCACCTCGATGGCGTATACCGTCGCGGTGCCGGAAACCACGGTCGACCGACTGTCGGTTTTGCTGATGCCGAGGTTATAGCCGATGTCGACTGCGGTGACGACGGTCGATGAATTATCGGTCGGGGCGGTTTCACCGGGGTGAGAGGCCGTGGCAGTGTTGGAAATCGTGCCGGTGACGCCCTGGGCGACGGTCGCGGTAACGTTATAAACCACCTGGCCGCCGTTCAGCACATTGGCCAGGTCATTGATAGCGCCGGTGCCCGACGCCGTACACGCGGAACCGGAAGACGGGGTGCAGGTCCAGCTAAAGCCGTTCAGCCCGGCCGGCGGCGTATCCAGCACGGTCGCGTCCAGGGCCGCGGCCGGCCCGCTATTGGTCACGGTAATGGTGTAGTTCAGGATGCCGCCCGGCACCTGGGACGGCAGGTCGGCGACTTTGGTGACGGTAAGGTCGACATCGGTAATCACCGCTTCGACCGCACCGATATCGCAGTCGGCGGCACCGTTGCCGTCGCCGTCCAGCGGCCGGCCGATACCGCGCTGATCGTCGGCTTCGCAGGGCCGGGTCAGGTTCTGGCTGCCGTCGATAGCGGCGCTGCCGATTTGCGGCAGGTGGGTGAAGGTGGGACCGCCGTTATCGGCCAGCGGCTGCAGCAGCGGGTCGACGCCGCCCAGGTCGTTCAGGCCGCCGAGCGCGCAACTACCGTCCGAGTCGATATTGTAGTCGGCCGAGGTCGGGGTCAGACCCTGGCAGTTGATACCGCCCTGATTATCCAAAATGGTGTTGCTGATGGTCAGTGCGCCACTGTTGAACTCGATACCGACCGTGCTGTCTGCGAAGGTCGAATTGTTGATATTGCCGTTGGCAGTGATTATCTCCAACGCAACGCTCAGGCCGGACAAGGTACTGTTGGCAATATTGAAGTTGGTGCCGATCGCAGTAATGCCGCGGCCGCCGCCACGGAACACCGAATTGCGGACCGATGCGTTGGCCGGGGACACCAGGTCCAGATTGCGTCCGTTGCCGTCGAAATCGACCCGGTCGAGATTCAACTGATCGGTAAGGTGTACCATAGCGCTGGCGGCGTTACCGCCGGTCAGCACCAGGTTATTGACGGTGATCGGGCCCCGTACCGTGATGAAAGGGATGTCCGGTGCACCGGGGTTCCGCTGCAGCACGGCACCGTTGCCTTCCAGGATGTAGCCCAGTCCGGGCTGGGTCGGTAGAAATATGTTATCCAGATCGTGATCGGTGGTCAGCGTATAGGTACTGCCCGCTGCCAGGTTAACCACATCGTTGTTGCCGCTGGGCAGCGGACAGCCGTCGAGTGCAGTAGTCGTTCGAATACTTTCAATGGCTTCATACAGACTGCATTGGCCGTCGACATTGAAATTCACCAGCCCGGCCGGGACATTTAATACCACGGCGCGGGCTGTGCCGGCCAGCAGCAAAGGTATCAAAGCCAGACAGTAAATCAGCCGATGCCGGGTTGCAGCTTTCATCATGGAATCCTCAGCGCTTCTTCTCGGTCGGCGGGTTCGGGTCGGGCGGTACGCGCACGCCGTCGTCGTTGATCTGGTCCGGTGTCTCCGGCACCGTCACCGTCGGGTCTTCGCCTTGGTCGCCGCCGGCGATCAGCGCCGGGCCGCTGCCGGAACCGATGGCATCGTCTGCCGCGTCCGTGCCGACGAACCGGCTCGGCCGGGGTATCGGTTCACCGAGGCGGATTCTGACGAAATCGCCGGCCCGCAGAATACGGCTTTCCGGATAAGCCGGGTCGCGGCTGGTGGCCGAAACCACGCCTTCATACACATAGACGACCGTTTCCCGCGGTATCGCCAGCACGTCGAATTCCGTGCCCTGTACGCCCATCACACCTTCGCGGGTTTGCACGCGATAGGCATCGCGCTGGTCTGAGAAGGTATTGGAGACGCTGCTGCGCAGCCTGCCGCGGGCCAGTTCCAACAGACTCTGCGGTGCGCTGCCGGTGACATATTCCGCTATCGCGACGCGCGAGTTCTCGTCCAGCGTAAACCGGCTGCCGTCATTCAGCGCGACTTCGATCAGCGAGTCGGCACGGGTCATCAGCTCGTCGCTTCGAAAAACATCGTCGGACTCGGCGATCGGTGCCGGCGGTTCGTCGTTTCGGACCACGTCGGCCTGACCGACCAGCCGGGCGATGGAACCGACCGCCGGTTCGCTCTGCGCAACGGCGGCGGCCGGCATCGCCAGCAGCGGTGCCAGCAATACCAGAGTCAAGAAAAAATGCTGTGGTTTCATGCTAAAAATCCCGGCTGATACCGAAACTGAGTACGTTGCGGTCGTATTCGTACAGCGGCAGCGTCGAATCATGATCGACCACGGTCAGTTGGGCGCGCACCCGCCATTGATTTCTAAAGCGGTAATTGATGCTGGCGTAGTAGTCCCAGCCCTCGTCATCGCGCGACTGAATGAACGGAACGATCAGATTATCGAAATCGGCATCGACATAACGCGCACCGAAACCGATTCGCCAGGCCGGCGATAGCTGATAGTCGGCAAAGGCATAGGCGCGCAGTTCTTCTCTGACCCAGTTGCTGCCGTCGGTGTCGATATCGTTGTGTTCGACAAAACTGCGCAGTCCCCAACGCGGCGATATTCGGCCGGACAGCAGTACGCCATAGGCTTCGGTATCGCCGCTGCGGTCATCGAAAGTGGTGATGACCTGGTCGAAATCGTGGTCTTCGTAGCGCCCGTAAAAATGCAGGAACAGCTCGCCGGCGAGTTTCAGATAGATACCCGGCGTTACAACCGCGGTGCTGCTGAATGCATCACCGTCGAAGCGGTCGTGACGGTATTCCAGCGGCAGCCGCCAGCCCCAGCGCTGCCACGACTGGCCGACACCGGCGACCGCGCTGGCCCGGGTCAGGTTGAAGCGGCTGTTGTCGTGGTGAATGGACTGCGAAAGATGGCCTTCGGCAAAAAACGAAAAGTGCTGCCCCAGCGGTTTGCGATAGATCAGGTCGCCATGCAGCACGTGGCGGATGTCATCGTCGTCGGTGTTGCCAAAAACGAAAAAGTTGTCTGGCAGCAAAGCGACGTTATCGTCGTATTCAACGCGGTACCCGTAGCCGTAGCGCAACGGTCTGGCAGGCTCTGTGCTGCCCGGCCGAATCTTTTCGAAACGATGGCTGAGGAATGAATCCGGGTCGCGCGCGCTGGATTGAGCGGCGTACCGGTAGGCCTGCCGGTGGTTGCCGGCGACCTGCAGCATCTCGACCAGTTCGGCGCCGGCTCGCTGGGCAAGTGCCGGGTCTGCAGCTGTGAGCAGGCGGCGGTATCCGGCTTCGGCGGATCGAATATTTCCTTCGGCGGCATCGATTCGGGCCAAATGGAAGGCGGCCTCGTCGGCAGCGCCCAGGTCCTGCAGTTTGCCGATGGCGTTGCGGGCCTGATCCCACTGGCGGTCGGCGATCAGAATCTCCGCCTGTGCCCGGTTCAGGTCCAGATGGTCGGGTGCGGTCTGTAGCGCTTCCTGAATGCGCGGCAATGCGGCATCGAAGTCCTGCTGCCGGTACAGCGCCAGCGCCAGCAGTATGGCGCCGTCTTCATCCAGCGTCAGTTGCTGAAGTATTCGGGCCGCTTCCTCCCAGTGCTGTGCCTGGTAGGCCTGCTGCGCCTCTTCCAATGTGGCAGCGCCGGCCGCAGATAATCCGGCGACGCCACCCAGCGCCAGCGATATAACAAGAAGTAAACGCACTTTTTTTCTCGTGCATGTGTTCAGTCTTAGTGTAGTACAAGACCTTTGGGCCTACCTGACCGGCGGCAACGCTGGCCTTTTCGGCGAACTGGCCAATCCGTTTATTCTTGTTGCAAGCCCTGATACCAGCGCAGCAGGAGCTGGCGTTCCTGCTCGCTCATCTCGGTCAGATTGCCGAGCGGCATGGTCTTGTTCGCGACCGCCTGGTAGACCTGCGCCGCATTGACTTCGAGATCGTCCACACTGTCCAGAGTCACGCCGGCGGGCGCAGCCGGAAAGCCGGCGAAACTCGGTTCGGCCGAATGGCAGACCGAGCAGCGCTGTTTGATGACGGGCATGACCTCTGCGCTTTGTATCGCAGCCTTGTCTTCTGTGGCGACCGCTTCGGGTGCACGCGGCAGGGTGGCCGCGGCCAGCCCCAGCAATGCGATGATTGCAGCCGGCAGTATCCACTGTCTGGCCTGCGGCAGGTGCCGAATGTTGAAGTAGTGCCGTACCCCGACGCCGATTGCGGCGATTGCGGCCAGCAGCAGCCATTGGCGAGTATGGCCATAAGTCATCGGATAGTGGCTGCTGATCATGATAAACAGCACCGGCAGCGTGAAGTAGTTGTTGTGTCGCGAACGCAGCAGCGCATGTTTGCCCTTGGTCGCGTCAGGCGGCCGGCGTTGCGCCACCGCATCCACCAGTTCTTTCTGGGCCGGAATAATCACGCGGAAGACATTGGCGACCATTACCGTACCGACCGCAGCGCCAACATGGATAAATGCAGCTCGCCCGCTGAGCCACTGGGAAAGTCCCCAGGCCAGCAGGGTGAAATAGGCGAAAATGATCAGCGCCAGCCAGACCCCGTGGCGGGCCAATGGCGACCGGCACAGCAGGTCGTAAACCAGCCAGGACAGCAGTAATGAGCCGAGGCCGATCGCAATGGCCGTCGCTTCTGACAGGTCGGCAACGGCCGGGTCGATCATAAAAGCGCGTGCATTAAAGTAATAGACGATAGTCAGCAGCGCGATACCGCTGAGCCAGGTGCCATAGGCCTCCCATTTGAACCAGTGCAGCGGTTCCGGCAGCCGTTCCGGCGCGACCTGGAATTTTTTCAGGTAGTAGAAACCGCCGCCGTGCACGGCCCACAGGTCACCGGCGATATGGTCCGGCTTATGTTGCCGTTCCAGGTGGTTTTCCAGCCAGTTGAAATAGAACGAAGCGCCGATCCAGGCAACACCGGTGATGAAATGAATCCAGCGTACGACCAGGCTCAGCCAGTCTTGAAAATGTGCCTCCATCTACGCGCAGCCCCGTACCGCCTGAATATGCTGCTGTTTGCGGGCGTCATCCAGGAATGAGGCCTCGAAGCCGTTGATTACCAGCTCGATGATTTCTCGCTGCGACAGGTTCAGCGCATCGACCAGCGCATTGTAGTTCTCGTTGACATAGCCGCCGAAGTACGCCGGGTCATCCGAGTTGACCGTGGCCTTCAGCCCGGCATTCAGCATCTCGCGGATCGGGTGCCGGGCCAGGTCCGGCACTACCGCCAGACGCAGATTGGATAGCGGGCAGACCGTCAGTGCGATGCCCGATTCGGCGATGCGGCGGACCAGGGTCCGGTCTTCCAGCGAGCGGTTGCCGTGGTCGATGCGGTCGATATGGAGCAAATCGAGCGCCTCCCAGACATATTCCGGCGGGCCTTCTTCACCGGCATGCGCAACGCGCTTCAGACCCAGCCCGCCGGCGCGGTCGAATACCTCGGTGAACTTTGACGGCGGGTGGCCGACCTCGGAAGAATCCAGGCCGACGCCGGCGATCAGATGCAGATAGGGTTCGGCCTGATCCAGGGTTTCCTGCGCGCTTCGCTGGTCCAGGTGGCGCAGAAAGCACAGGATCAGGTGGCTGCTGATGCCGAGTTCGGACTGCCCGTCCGCCAGCGCGCGGCTGATACCCCTGATCACCGTATCGAACGCGATGCCCCGCTCGGTATGGCCTTGCGGGTCGAAGAAGATTTCCGTATGCACCACGTTCTGCGCTTTGCAGCGCTGCAGATAGGCCCAGGTCAGGTCGTAGAAATCCGGCTCGTTGACCAGTACGGACATGCCCTGGTAGTAAACGTCGAGGAAGTCCTGCAGGCAGTCGAACTGATAAGCCTTGCGAATTGCGTCGACATCGGCATACGGCAGTGCGATGCCGTTGCGCTGCGCCAGTTGGAACATCATCTCCGGCTCCAGGCTGCCTTCGATATGCATATGCAGTTCCGCCTTGGGTACGGTGTGGATCAATTGCTTTACATCATTCATTGCGGTGTATTCGCTCAGGTCATTGTTGTTCGGCGTCCCGCTGTATGTCATTCGGCGACTGCAGCAGTTGCACCAGTTGCGCGCAAACCGACAGCGCAATGGTAGCAGGCTGTTTTCCGCCGATGCCAGCCAGGCCGATCGGGCAGGTCAGGCGTTCAACCAGCGCATCGTCGATGCCGCGCTTGCGCAGGCGGCTGACGAAACGGCGGCGTTTGCTGTTTGAGCCGATCAGGCCCAGCCAGCGAAAATTCCCTTTCTGCAGCACGGCATGGCAGAGCTCCTCGTCCAATTCATGACTATGCGTCATGACCAGATAGTAAGCGTCCGGCGGTGCGTCGGCGATCAACGACAGCGGCTCGGCGGAAACGACGGCGTTGACATGCGGGTAGTCGGCAGCCGGAAACATCTCCGGGCGGGAATCGATCCAGCAGGTTTCAAACGGCAGGGTATTCAGAATCGGGGCGGTCGCCCGGCCGACATGTCCGGCACCGAACAGAAACAAGCGTGGCGGGTCGTAGCGGAACGATTCGATCCAGTATTCGAGGCCGTCGATATCGACCCAGTCGATCTCCGGTACCGCCGTGCCGGCGGCAGCCGACAGGCGTTCCAATTGCCATGCGGCCGTTTGTTGCAGCGCCGGATACCGCAGCGTTTGCAAATCGCCTTGGCTGCGGATCAGGGTCTTTTCCGGCTTGCCGGCATTCGGTGCACTGATCAGCACGGCCGGCCGCTGCGGCTCGGCCGCCAGGCGCTGCAGCCAGTCCGGTGCCGATGCGCTGAAGCGTTCGTAGCGCAGCGTCACCGCGCCGCCGCAGCACTGGTTCATATCCGGGCCCAGACCGTAGGTCTCGATCGACTCGGGCCGGTCCGGGGCTGCGGCCAGCAATGCGCGGGCCCTGTGCGTTGCGGTGAACTCCAGATTGCCGCCGCCGATGGTGCCGTCGCAGGCATCCGCTGTGATCAGCATGCGGGCACCGGTTTCGCGCGGCGCCGAGCCTTTGATGCGGCCGACGCTGACCATTACGCAGTCCTGTTGCGACAGGCATTGCAGCAGCTTGTTCGGCCAGTTGCGCATAGGTTTGGGGCGACGGCTAGTCTGCCCGGCAAGCCGGAGCCCGATAAGTCTGGGCCCGATAAGCTTGAATGGCCATCAATATTTGTTCCGGGGTCGCCGGTGCGTCCAGCGTCGGCAGTTCCCGCCGGTCTGCGGTGGCAGCCACCGCCTGGGTCAGCGCGCTGTGCACCGAGATGGCCAGCATCAGCGGCGGTTCGCCGACCGCTTTTGAGCGGTGAATGGTCGGTTCCGGGTTACGGCCGCGATCCCAGATATGGACCTTGAAATGCGCCGGCACGTCGCTGGCCACCGGGATTTTGTAGGTCGACGGCGCGTGCGTGCGCAGACGACCCTGATCATCCCACCACAGTTCTTCGGTTGTCAGCCAGCCGGCCCCCTGAACGAATCCGCCTTCGATTTGCCCCAGATCCACCGCCGGATTCAGCGAGCGGCCGACATCGTGCAGAATATCCACCGCCGTCAGGCAATATTCGCCGGTCAGCGTATCCAGTTCGACTTCGGATACTGCCGCACCGTAAGCGAAATACAGGAACGGCCGGCCTTGAGAGCGCTCGCGGTCATAGTGAATTTTCGGGGTCCGGTAATAGCCGGTCGCGGACAGCGATACGCGGCCCAGGTAGGCCGCCATCACCAGTTCGGCAAACGACAGATCGCGCTGGCCGATTCGTACCCGTCCGTCGGCAAAGTGAATCTCGTCCGCACCGACCCGGTATTCCTCACAGGCAAAACCGATCAGCCGGCGCCTGATCTTATCGGCGGCCGCGTAGGCCGCCATGCCATTCATATCGGAGCCCGAAGACGCGGCGGTGGCCGACGTGTTCGGCACCTTGCCGGTATTGGTTGCGGTGATTTTGACCTGGCCGGTATCGACCTGGAATACGTCGGCCACGACCTGTGCCACCTTGATAAACAGGCCCTGGCCCATCTCGGTGCCGCCATGATTCAGGTGAATACTGCCGTCTTTGTAAACGTGCACCAGCGCACCGGCCTGGTTCAGGAAAGTCGTGGTGAAGGAAATACCGAATTTGACCGGCGTCAGCGCAATGCCGCGCTTGATCACCGGGTTCTTACGGTTGAACGCGTCGATCGCCTGCCGGCGCCGCTCGTAATTGGCGGTTTCGGCCAGCTCGCCAATCAACTCCGGTGCGATGTTGTCTTCCACCGTCATGTGGTACGGCGTGATATTGCGGGGCGGCCCGCCATAGAGATTGGCCTCGCGGACCGTCAGCGGGTCGAGCTTCAGGTATTGCGCAATGTGGTCCATGACCCGCTCGATGCCCATCATGCCCTGTGGGCCGCCAAAGCCGCGAAATGCGGTGTTGGACACGGTATGGGTTTTACACCGGTGCGAGGTGATGCGGACGTTGGGCAGATAGTAGGCATTGTCGCTGTGAAACATCGCGCGGTCGCTGATGGCGCCGGACAGGTCGGCCGACATGCCGCAACGCGCGGCCAGTTCCAGGTCGATGCCCTGAATGCGACCGTGCTGATCGAAGCCGACGTCATAGGAAATCAGAAAATCGTGCCGTTTGCCGGTGCTGCGCATATCGTCGTCGCGGTCCAGCCGGATTTTGGCCGGCTTTCGAGTATGGTGGGCGATCAGCGCGGCGATCACTGCCCATTGCGATGCCTGGGTTTCCTTGCCGCCGAACGCGCCGCCCATGCGGCGCACTTCGACCGTGACCGCGTTGTCCGGCCGGTCCATCGCCTGCGCGATCAAATGCTGTACTTCGGACGGGTGCTGGGTGGACGAGTACACCAGCATATCGCCGTCTTCCTGCGGAATGGCCATCGCCGCCTGACCTTCCAGGTAGAAATGGTCCTGGCCGCCGATTCGAATATTGCCCTGCAGCCGGTTTGCGGCCTCGGCCAGCGCACCGGCATAGTCGCCGCGCTGCATACGATGCGGCTCCAGCACGAAGGACTTTTGCTGCATCGCGTCTTCGACGTCCACAATGGCCGGCAGCGGATCGACCTCGACTTCGGCCAGCCGGGCCGCACGCCGGGCCGCATCGTACGTATCGGCGGCCACTGCAAACAGCACCTGGCCGTGGAATTCGATCAGTTCTTCGACAAAGATCGGATCGTCGTTCCGGTGTACCGGGCTGATATCGTTGACGCCGGGCACGTCTGCCGCGGAGATTACCGCGACCACGCCCGGAAAGGCTTCCACTGCATCCAGATTCAGCCGCCGCAGTCGGCCGTGGGCGCAATCGCTGACCCCGACATAGACATGCAGCAGCCCGGCTGGCTCCAGCAGGTCGTCGATATAGCGCGCGTCCCCGGCCACATGTTTTTCGGCACTGTCGTGGGGCAGCGGCCGAGTGACGCTGGTCTCGGCAGCCGCCGATGGTTGCCCGGCGTGCTTATTCATTGGTCCGGTCTTCATTGACCCGGTTTTCATTGATCTGGCCTTCTGCTACCGGCAGCGGCCGGTGACTGAGCCGAACCTCATGTTCGCCGCCACTGGTTTCCAGGTAAAAGCGCTGCAGCAGGTTTTGCGCGCCGAGCAGGCGGTAGTCCGCGCTGGCCCGCCAATCGCTGATCGGCTGGTAGTCTTCCGCCAGTGCCTGCTGTGCCGCGTCGACAGCGGCCTGGTCCCAGGTTCGGCCGATCAGGGCCTGCTCGCAGGCATGTGCGCGCTTCGGGGTTGCGGCCATACCGCCGTAAGCGATGCGGATGGCATCGACGCGGCCGTCCCGGGACAGTTCCATGCCATACGCCGCGCAGACCGCGGAAATATCCTGATCCAGGCGTTTGGACAATTTATAGGTTCGAAATTGCCGTTCGTCCGATGGCAGCGGAATCAGGATTTTTTCCACGCATTCGCCGGGCCGCAAATCCTGTTTGCCGTAGTCGATAAAAAAATCTTCCAGTGCGATGCGGCGCGAGCCGCCGGTGTTGCTCAGCACCAGTTCCGCACCGATTGCGATCAGGCCGGGCGGCATATCGCCGATCGGCGAGCCGTTCGCGATATTGCCGCCGATGGTGCCGGCGTTGCGTACCTGGGCCGCGCCGAGGCGACGCAGCAGCGGTTTGAAATCCGGGTACCAGCGGCACAGCGGTTCCATTGCGTCGCTGTAGGTCACCGCGGCGCCGATTTCCAGGTAGCCGGCGGTGCGGTCCAGCTTGATCTGCTTCAGCTCCGCGACATTGCCGAGATAGATGACCGTCGGCAATATTTGCTGATCCTTGGTGATCCAGAGTCCGATATCGGTGGCGCCGGCCACCATGCAGGCTTCGGGATATTCGTTCAGCAGTGTGCACAGCGCTTGTAAATCGGTCGGCACGAAATAGTGCCGGTCATCGCGGCTGACGTGCAGAGTGCGGCGAGGCTGAATCTGTTGCAGGCGGTCGACGGTTGATGCGGTCTGTGCGTCGAACTGGTCGCTTCGATCTTGTTGCAACAGGACTTCGGCTGCGCGCCGGATCGGCGCGTATCCGGTGCAACGGCACAGATTACCGGCCAGTGCATCGTTGATGCGCTGGTCTAACGGTGCGGTGTCCTGCGTCTGCTTGGTCAGCGCAAACAAAGACATCACGATACCGGGTGTGCAAAAACCGCATTGCGCGCCGTGGTAGTCCACCATCAGTTGCTGGGCCGGGTGCAGTTGCCGGTCTCGGTCCCGATCCCTGAGGTCTTCGACGGTAATCAGTTGTTTGCCGTGCAGCGACGGCAGCAGCAAAATGCAGGCGTTCAGTGCGCGGTAGGCAAGTCGTTCGCCATGAAGTTCACCGACCACCACGGTGCACGCGCCGCAATCGCCCTCGGCGCAACCTTCCTTGGTGCCGGTCAGGCCGGCATCCAGCCGCAGGTAATCCAGTACGGTCGCGGTCGGATCGCAGTCGCTGATCTCGCAAACGCTTCCGCCGTGCAGAAAACGGATTGCATGATCGGTGTCCGGGCGATCCACCGATGCCACTAGCTGCCCCGGTAGGTGCTGTAACCGTATGGAGAGACCAGCAGGGGCACGTGGTAGTGTTCGTCCCGGGCCGATATACCGAAGCGAATTGACACCCGGTCCAGAAAGCGCGGTTCAGACAGTGCCACGCCGCGGCCGGCGAAATAGTCGCCGATATGGAAAACCAGCTCGTATTCTCCGACTTGAAAAGCGTCGTCGGCCAGCACCGGCTGGTAGCAGCGGCCGTCGGCATTGGTCACAGCGGACGCCACCAGTTCCCGCTGCTCGCCGAGCCGGTAGAGCTCCAGTTCGACACCGGCTGCAGGACAGCCGTGCGCGGTATCCAGAATATGTGTTGTCAGGCGGCCCATGGCCGAATCGAAGTTGCATTTGGCATTCCGGCTAGGGTAGCGCATTACCGAAAAATAGTCATCGCAGGCGCCGGGGTACCGTGGCAAGGCTTGCCCGGGTGCCTGCCGCTTCCACATCCCGGCAATTCACCGGACTTCGGGGTCCCGCTGCCCCGTAGGAGCGCCTTCAGGCGCGATAGGCAACGCTGGCACCCCGGCTTTTCGCGCCTGAAGGCGCTCCTACGAGTGTTCATGTGCCTGTGAAAGTATTCCGGACAGCATTTATCCGCATTCCATGACCGTATAGAATCGCGTGATGAACATCGATGAGAACTATCCCAGAGACTTGAAAGGATACGGCCGGAACTGGCCGCATCCGCAATGGCCCGGCGATGCCCGGCTGGCGTTGCAACTGGTTCTGAATTACGAGGAAGGCGGCGAGAACTGCATTCTGCACGGCGACGGCGCCAGCGAAGCTTTTCTGTCCGAGATTCCCGCCGCCGAACCCCGCGACGGCGTTCGGCATATCAGTATGGAATCGATCTATGAATACGGGTCGCGTGTCGGCGTCTGGCGACTGGCCGATCTGTTCGAGCGCTATGACATTCCGGCAACGGTGTTCGCGGTCGGCATGGCCGTCGAACGCTATTCCGATCCGGTACGGCAACTGCACCAGGCCGGCCATGAAATCTGCGGTCACGGCTACCGCTGGATCGACTACCAGTATGTGGATGAAGCCACCGAGCGGGACCATATGCAGCGTGCGATCCGGGCTATCGAATCGGCCGTCGGCGAACGCCCGCTGGGCTGGTATACCGGCCGCACCAGCCCGAATACGCGCCGGCTGGTGGTCGAAGAAGGCGGTTTTCTCTACGATGCCGACGATTACAGCGACGAGTTGCCGTTTTGGGATACCCGTTATGGCCGGCCGCAACTGGTGATCCCGTACACGCTGGATGCGAACGATATGCGCTTTGCCACCGCCCAGGGTTTTAACAGCGGCGAGCAGTTCTACCAATACCTGAAAGACAGCTTCGATGTGCTGTACCGCGAGGGTGAGACCCGGCCGCGCATGATGTCCGTCGGCCTGCATTGCCGGCTGGCCGGCAGGCCCGGCAGACTGGCCGCGCTGGAACGCTTTATCCAATACGCCAAGCAGTTTGAACAGGTCTGGTGGTGCCGGCGGATCGATATCGCACAGCATTGGCATCGGCAGCATCCGGCGCCATTAAATTGCTGATAGATGAAAGGCAGTGTCTATTTGACGCGCGAAGGTATGCCAGTTAATATATAAAGCATAAGTTTAGTTTATTGGTGTTGGGGGTTCTATATGATTCTAGAATTACAAACTATCCGTTATTCACATCTGCGATAGTGACAATTGAAAGGAATCTAGCTAGAACATCTTGATATGCCTAAAGCAAAGTACTTTTTTTTAGGCCTGATAGTCTTGTCAGCAATGGCATATGTCCTAACAAATGTCAGTAAACGCTCGCAAACACCTCCAAATTCTGTAGCTAGTCAAACATCCCTCCAGTCGGCTAAATCTCCAGGTAGTGAAAGCCACGAAGACAGGAAAATGTCAGTGGATGAGAACGACACGGAGAGTGAAGAATATTCCGATGATATTACGTACATATTTGAAAGGCTTACACCTGTCCGGGATTCTGTACCAGAGCTGACGCGT
Source organism: Lysobacterales bacterium (assembly GCA_028289465.1). GTDB lineage: Bacteria > Pseudomonadota > Gammaproteobacteria > Xanthomonadales > SZUA-36 > JANQPM01. Next base: position 28,832 of record JANQPM010000113.1, read on the forward strand.
CTAGCTACGCTCGGTGATGCTGAAGCTAATTTTCGGCTTTATGAAATTTATAGCGATTGTCTTTTTGCGCCATCTGACTTTAAGGAAATTCCCGAAGACCATTCAGAGATAAGCTACTCCGAAACAGAATTTGCAGATGTATCTTTCAGTGCGGCAGATAAATACGGTGTTTCCGATGCCAATCAAATAAGCGATCAGCTTATTCATATATGTACGGGATACGAAGAGTTTGGGCATACCATGGCCGATGCCTATAAATGGTTAGTTGCGGCCATAGAAAACGGTAAGAATTCAGCCGTGGTGGATTTGTACTATCTAAAGCCAGACCTCGTTTTTGGCCAACAGACTACCCACGACTTAAGTCAGCGCATGGCGTTCGCTAAAGAAATCTCCAAGCACAATGAACTGGTGCGCGAGACATTGCCATACGTGGCAGCTTCGGGAAATGAAGCTGCAATGCTTGCATTGGCAAGAATGTATGCAATTGGTGAGATAGTTGATCCAAATCCATTTGAGGCAGCTTATTGGCTTACGGCATATGAAAAATTATCCAATAAGAGCGTTTCTCCGCATTTCAAGAAGTCTGTTCTTAATGGAATTTCTGAAAAAGAGTATGAATCCGTCCATTCACGAACAAATCAACTGCTAGAGATTATTAACTAAATAGTGCAAATACAGGAAAAAATATTGGTGTTCTCTTTCGTGGCGCTCACGATTGTTGGCACCTTATCTTTTATTTATTTGTTTGTGACTATGAAAAACGGCGTTTTTCTTTTTTTAGCGATAACAAATGGTGTTTTTTTTATTTACTCATTAAAGCGTTTTAAGGGACTAAAAAAGGGTGGGCATAAATAATGAAAAATGTACTGCTATATTCAGTGTTTGTTTTTGGGTTTGTTACCGTTAGTAGTGCTATGGCCCAGCAGCAAGAACCGAGCCCCAGTGGCTTACAATGCGCTGCTACATATCTGGGCGTAGCGTCTGCTGAGGCATTGGCTGTTGTTCCATGTTTCAAGTGCGCAGGGCGAAGATCAGCAGGGGATTGCTTGACATGTGCAGGAGCGGTCAGCGCAACGGTTATTGCTCTTTATCAGGCTTTTAACACTTGCGGTTTCGGGCCTACACCAATGAACTCTGAAGATGTTGGGCAACACAAAGACGATAAAGGACGCAAGCTTCCCTACAATTGCAGCACTTCAGATAAAGTCAAACGGGTGCGAGAAGTGCGCTCTACCAGGGTTTGTGCAGGTGACACTTGTTGGGATGAAAAAGTTTATGTTGATTACTTTGTTCCTGCCTATAATTGGCGAGACCAATGTGGAAATACTGAGAACGATCACTAGCTTGGGTAAGCGATAGCGGGCAGCTCAAAAGAACGCTGTTTTTGGAGTCAGCGTAAATAGCTGACAATTTTACTCGACCCCAACAAGTTGGTTTCAATGAGCCGCGACACTTTTATTCAGACCTTTGGTGGTATCTACGAGCATTCGCCGTGGGTGGCCGAGCGTTTATACGACCAGGGTCTGGACGCCGAACACGACACGCCTCAAGGCCTTCATCGCGCGATGCGGCGAATCGTCGACCGTGCGGGCGAACCACGCCAGCTCACATTGCTCCGTGCGCATCCGGACCTGGTTGGGCGTGCGGCATTGGCCGGGGAACTGACGGCGGATTCCAGTGCCGAGCAGGCCAGTGCCGGGCTGGACCGGTGTACGCCGGCGGAATTGACGGAGTTCCAGGACCTGAACCTTCGCTACCAGGCGAAGTTCGGTTTTCCGTTTATCCTGGCGGTCAGGAACAGGACGCGTCAGCAGGTGCTTGAAGCGTTCAGAGCGCGAATTGAGCACGCGCCAGAAACGGAATTTGCAACCGCGCTGGCCGAAGTGCACAAAATCGCGGGGTTGCGGCTGTCAGCGCTGATGGACAGGCCGGACTTGGCGCTATTCGTAGCGCAGTGCGTCGATCGGGTCCAGATTGGCCGCTTTGGCCGCCGGAATGATGCCGAATAGAATGCCCACCAGGCTGGAAAAGCCCAAACTCAGCATAATGGCCCAGGCCGGTACGCTGACCGGCGGAAAATCCGGAATATACGCGCCGACCAGCGCGCCGAGGCCATAACCCAGCACAATGCCGATAATGCCGCCGATCAGGCACAGCGCGACCGCCTCGATCAGAAATTGCAGCAGAATATCCCCGCGCTTGGCGCCGAGCGCTTTGTTAATGCCGATTTCCCGAGTACGTTCGGTGACCGAGACCAGCATGATGTTCATGATGCCGATGCCGCCGACCAGCAGCGATATGCCGACGATACCGGCAGCCACGGCGGTGATCGAGCCGGCGATATTGTTGAAGCTTTCCAGCAGTTGTTCGGGCGTCTGAATCTTGAAGTCGTCGGCATCGTCTTCTTTCAGGTTATGCCGGGTTCGCAAAATGCGTGTCATGCGTTGCTTGACAGCTTCTAGCTGGTTCGGGTCTTCCAGCTTCAGTTGAATAATAATATTGCGTTCGGCCGCATAGCCCAGCACGCGCCGCGATGCGCTGTACGGGATCACGATAAAATTATCCTGCGAAATACCCAGCAGCTCGCCGCGTTTTTCCAGCGCGCCGACCACCTTGAACCATTCGCCGTACATTTGGATATATTCGCCGATCACCTGATCTTCCATTTCCAGGTCATCGATCACATCCGAGCCGATCACTGCGACCGACCGGCCGCGGCTGTCATCGGTCTGCAGCAGAAAGCGTCCGAGTTCCGGGTACTGCTCGTACAAATGCTGATAGCCGGCGACCGTGCCGACCACAGAAAACACGGTCATTTCCTGACCGCGCCAGCTCACCTGGGTGGCTGGCAGGTTGACGCTGGGGATGATATCGGTGATCTGCGGCACGCGGGCTTCGATGGCTTCCAGATCGCCGTAGGTGAGTTTCGCGAACTGTCCTTCGAGCTGTTTGCGGAACGGCGTATGCGGCTGGATGGTAATGGTATTGGAACCGAGGCCCTGGAACTGGTCGACGATATTTTTTCGCAGCCCTTGAACCACCGATACCACCGCGATAACCGCCGCGACGCCGATAATGATCCCGAGCGAGGTCAGGATACTGCGCAGGCTGTGCGCACGCAGCGCAGACAATGCGGCCCGTATGCTTTCAAACAGCCGAAACATGCTGCCCCCGGTCGGTCAGCTGGTCAGCCACCACCTGGCCGTCGTGCAGTCGTATCACGCGGTGGCAATGCTGTGCGATCTCCGGTTCGTGGGTTACCACGACCAGGGTCTGGCCCTGCGCGACAAGACGGTCGAACAGCGCCATGATTTCGTCGCTGGTCTGGGAATCCAGATTACCGGTCGGTTCGTCGGCCAGCAGGATCGCCGGTTCGGTAACCAGCGCCCGTGCGATGGCAACCCGCTGGCGCTGCCCACCGGACAACTGGTTCGGTAAATGATCGACCCGGTCGCCCAGGCCGACGTCTTCCAGTGCCTGCTGTGCGAGAATCCTACGTTGCCGAATCGGAATCTGGCGGTAGATCAGCGGCTGCATCACATTGCGCAGCGCGTCCATGCGCGGCAGCAGATTGAAACTCTGAAAGATAAAACCGATACGCCGGTTGCGAATCGTTGCGAGTTGATTCTGGCTCAACTGACCGACCGAGGCGCCGTCGAGAATATAGTCGCCTTCGGATGGCCGATCCAGGCAACCCAGAATATTCAGCAGCGTGGATTTGCCGGAGCCCGATGCGCCGATTACCGCGACATAGTCGTTACGGCGAATGCTGATCGACACCTTGTCCAGCGCCGCGATATGCTGGTCGCCCATGGTGTAAAAACGGCTGACGGATTTCAGCTCCAGTACCGTGCCGCGTACCGTGTCGTGTTGGGCGTTTGCTGTCGCCGCTTCGTTCACGTGCTCTGTCCGTCCTCGTCCACTGCCTTGACGGCAGCGTTATCGCTCAGGCTGCGCAGCATCCGCAGCGGGCCGGTCGCAATTTTCGCACCTTCTTTCAGGCCATCGGTGATTTCGATCAGCGTATCGTTTTGCAGACCGGTAGTCACCGGCCGCTTTTGCGCCGTGTTGTTGTCGACCACGTAGACGTAAGCCTGCTCTTCTTCGGTATCTTCGGCCTCTTCGTAGAGCACGGCCTCGATCGGCACGGCAACGGCTTTTTCCGCTGCGGTGGTGTAGATTTCCGCGCGGCAGTTAATGCCGGGACGTATCAGTTCGATATCCGCACTGTCCAATTGCAGCCGGACCAGGAAGCTCAGGCTGTTCTTGCCCTGCGGTTTTTTAGCGGTGATCGCAATGGTTTCCACCTTTCCGGTAATCGGTTGATCCGGTGCCGACACCGCAGTGACTTCGGCCTGCTGGCCGATCTCGACCTGCAGGATATCCGCCTCGTCAACCTGGACTTCGCTGACGATGCTTTCCGGGTCGGCCAGGCTCATCAATTGCGAACCGATGATATTGGTGGTGCCGGCCACCACTGTTTCGCCGACTTTTACATCCAGCGAGGTGACAATGCCGTTGATCGGCGATCTGATGGTGGTTTTCTTCAGCCGGTCCCGCGCCTGCGACAATTGTGCCTGGGCCTGCTTCAGCGATTCCCGCCGCGATTGCAGATCCACCTGGGCCAGCCGGGCTTCGTTCTCGACCGCATCGTAATTGTCCTGGCCGATCATTCCCTTTTCGAACAGCGAGCGTTGCCGCAGCAGTTTTTTGTTCAGGTGTTCGGCCAGAATCCGCTGGCGTTCGATGCCGATACGCTGCATGCGCACATTGGCCTCGTTTTGCGCGACATCGGCCTCGAACAGTTCCGGGTCGATGCGCAGCAGAATCTGGTCAACGCTGATTGCTTCGCCTTCCTCGACCAGTATCTCGCTGATGCCGCCGGTGATTTCCGGCCTCAGCGTGACCTGGTCGCGGTAGTTGATTGTGCCCGAGGTCAACACACTGGCGCGAATATCCTGGCGCTCGACGGTTGCCATGCGGACTTCGACGGCATTGGCAGACCCGCCGCGCTTGGCCAGCACAGCCGCCAGCGCGATACCCGCAATAATCGCGATCAAAATGACCCATCGTTTCATGGCCGACTCCGTGAAATTGTCGAGAGACTATTCGATCCGCCGTCAGGCCGCAGCAATGGCGAACCAGATGCCGTAAAGCACAACGTACGGTGCTGCGGCGATCAGCAGGGATTTGCCGAAACTCCGATTGGTCCACAGCTTCAGACCGAGAGCTGCCAGGCCGATGGTCCAAAACAGAAACGGCGTGATACCGTTCATCACCCCGGCCAGAGCATGGTCATTCGGGTATTGGGTGACCAGGGAATTCAGGCTGAGGAAATTCAACTGCGATTCGTTGATTTGGTTGTTGCCGGTAAACAGCAGGTAGCCGAACATCGCAATGACCGACAGAATGCCGGGCCAGCCGCTCCACACGGACAAGGAAAACCAATGGCCGAAACCGTGCTCCTGATCGCCCGAAAGCTTGTGTACCAGCAGCAGGTATATCGAATAGATCAGGTAAACGACAAGCGTGACCACAGCGGTGCCGACCAGTACGCTGGTCATTACCGTTCCCCGTTTGATGAACTGTTCGGCTTGGTCAGCCTGATCGGCCGGCATTGCGGCCAGCGTCTGCGCCTTGTACCAATCGAAATCGACAACGCTGTAGTAGTAGGCAAACAGCGCCATGGTGCCCAGCAGTAACAGCAGCAGCGGAATCCACAGCCACTTGGTGTTTTTTTCTATGCCGCGAAAAGCCTTGCTGGGTTCGACGATAATGTCGAGCAGCGCAGACCATGCCGAAGTTGACGCGTTCATAAGCTTCTCCCTCTAATGAAAACGTTCGTCTGATGAATCCATTGTATTCGGTTGGCGGGGTATTTCATGGGCTAGTAGTCATGCTAGGGTGTCTTGCGCCCGCTTCTTCCGCCTTCGGCGGAAACCGCAGCCCCAAGACAACATAGGTTTATTGGATTCCAGCCTCTGATTCGCTGCGCGAACCAACCGGCTGTAATCGGCGGTGTCTTTTGCCCGCTTCTTCCGCCTTCGGCGGAAACCGCAACCGACCGCCCCAAAGTTATCCATTTCGGGCTTCCCAGTCCGGCTTCTTTTCTTTCGGAAGACCGCCGAACTGTTAAGCCTGGGCTACGGCATGGATTGATGGGTTCTTGCCTTCGAGCCGGTTTATGGCCCAACCGGCAGGAACGGTGTTGGACCGGCAGGAACTATTGTAGGAGCGCCTTTAGGCGCGAATAGGGGTATGGCTAATGCGAGCTTTCAATACCTGGGAGCCGTTCGCGCCTAAAGGCGCTCCTACTGGCAGTGACAATCTATGTTGGTTAGTGAATAAATCCGGGTTATAGGTTGTTATCCTGGCAGAACGGCGATTTCGCGCTGAGGCGTGTTTTCATTTTGCCGGTTGAGCAGTCGAAGGTGATTGAGGTGCTGCCGATGCAGACCGTCATCTTCACGGCGGTGGTCGCTTTGCCGTTAATGGCGATTTTGCTGCCGGCACAGCTATAGTTGGTCACCGAAATCCTTTTATCGCCTTGCAGTGCATTGCTTAACTTCGAGCGATCGGCTTCGGTGGCCTCCCAGGTGCGCACCGTGCTGTCGAAAATGGTCGCAGAACCATCCAGATAGTTGATAACGCCGTGAATGCCGCTTACTTCGAAGCTGTCGCCATTGACCGAAACGGCGCCGTTAAGAATCGACAATACCGGGCTTTTACCGGAATCCGCGACAATCTCTGTGGTATCGGCGGTACCGGCGCGGTATCGGATACCCTCGAAGTGAATATCCGGATAGGCGTGCAGCATATTGTTCACACCTTCACCGGCCTGGTATTCGTCCATTTTGTGGCCCTTGATCTGCTGTGCGTGGCACCACGGCGCCAGCATCCAGCCTGCCACGATGGCAATAACGATAATTCTCATGAGTTGAGTTCCCCTTTGATTGAAAGTATCCGTGTTGAATGTTTCCGTGTTGTGTGTCTTCGTGTTGTATATTTCGGCGGTCAGGCATTGTTCTCGCAATACGGCGCCATCGGCGTGATGCTGACCACCAGGCTTCCGGAGGTGCAATCCAGTGCGACTTCCGAACCGTTGACGCACATTGACACTTTCGGATAGCCGGTACTGAAGCCGTTTCTGGTGACCTTGCGGTCGCGGCACGCGTAATCAGTAGTATTCCAGGGCCAGTCCACATGGAGGTCCGGTTCCTGCACCGGGTTTTTATGCCGAACGGGATCGGGCATGAATATTTGAACGCGTTCGCCGATCAGGGTGGAGACACCGGTCTGACGGTCGATAACGGCCACATCGGCGATCATATCCATATGGTTGGTAGTAACGATGACCTCGCCGCTCAGAATCGTGGTCAACGGCATCGTTTGTCCGTACCGGCTGATCTGGACGGTTTGCGCTTCGTGCCCGGAAAAAAGCCATTCGCCGACGCTGATATCCGGGCTGGTTTCGCGGTAGGTAACGGCCGGGTCCGGGACGAAATCGCCCGGGCGGTATTGCACCGGTAAGTGTTGTGCGGAAACATGTTGTATTGGCACGGCTTGCGCTGCAAACAGCAGAACCAGCAGAGTTGTCGGTATGCGTTTCATGCTTTCCCCCAAGGACATTTGCCAATATGGGCATCTGTCGGCTAAAGCCGGAAATTTAGTGATTGGTTTCGCAGTAGGGTGCTTTGGGGATGTGCGTGATGACCAGATTTCCCTTTGAGCAGTCCAGCATCACGGCATCACCGCCAACGCAGACAGTGACTTTGCTGTACTCCATGGTAATGCCGCCGAGTCTTACCCGGGTGCCGTTGCAACTGTAGGACGACTTGTTGGTATTGTCCGGCCAGTCATTCCCGTAGAACCGGGCCGCCTGATCGTGCGCGGGGGCCTCAGCATCGTCGGTACCTGTCTGAACCGGTCGTTGCGAACTGGATGATTGTTGACTGAAAGATGAACCTGACCATCCCAACAAGACGGCCAAAATCCAGACGGAATATTTCACGTCTACCCCTTTATTACCTACCATACGCCACTGGTAACATAGTGCCGACCAACGCCGATGTCAAGTATTACTTGAGTCGAGTGCGACAGGCCGAGCAGGGTCGGCCGCGGGCGCGAAATGCCTTGCAGCGGACGCCGCTATGCTATTTTCGGTGTTATCTAGGGTCTGAATCGGACGTTTTGATGTTGAGACAAAAGAACAAGGATAAATCGTGATCAGGTCTGCTCCGGACTTCGTTCATTGCTATATCGACCTGGCGCAGCCGCGGCTGGGCGCGCAGGTGCTCAGCGCCAGCGATGAATTCTTTGCGCGGAAAGAACGGTTGATCAAGCCGCAGGCACCGGTTTTTATCGCCGATAAATACGACGATCACGGGAAATGGATGGACGGCTGGGAGACCCGGCGGCGGCGTGAGGCCGGGCACGATTTCTGTGTCGTAAAAATCTGCGCCGGCACCGTCAGCGGCCTGGATATCGACACCACGCATTTTACCGGCAACTATCCGTCTCATGCGTCGGTGGACGCGTGCAGCGGTCCGGCAGACCCGGACGCCGACACGGACTGGAAGCCGCTGCTGTCGAAAGTGGAATTGCAAGGCGACAGTCATAATTATTTTTCCATCGGCAGCGATGCCGCCTGGACCCACCTGCGGTTGAATATTTACCCGGACGGCGGGGTCGCGCGGTTACGGGTCTACGGCCAGGCGCATTGCGACTGGTCGGCAGGTAATCCGCCGGATCAGGTGGCGGATTTGGCGGCGATGAGCAATGGCGGCCGGGTACTGGCCTGCAACGACATGCACTACGGGCATATGAGCAACCTGATTGCGCCGGGCCGCGGCGTGAATATGGGCGACGGCTGGGAGACGCGCCGGCGGCGCGGGCCGGGCCACGACTGGGTGATCCTCAAGCTGGGGCACCGCGGTTTGGTTCAGAGCGTGGAAGTGGACACGGCGTTTTTCAAGGGCAACTATCCCCACCATTGCAGCCTGCACGGAGCGAATCTGGACCGCGATGCCGATATTGATGCCGGTGCGCCGTACTGGCTCGAGATTTTGCCGCAGGGACTGCTCGGCCCGGATCGGGTCCATCGTTTCGATGTGAGCGGAAATCCGGCCGGACCGGTCAGCCATATTCGATTCAATATCTATCCCGATGGCGGGGTCAGCCGGCTGCGGCTGTACGGCCTGCCGGATTATTCATGAGCCGGGTAACCCTTAAACCGATACCGCTGACTGCAGAGGGTTTTGCCGACTACGGCGAAGTGATCGAGGTGCGCGGAACCGCGCCAAAACCGATCAACTACGGTCAGACCGACCGCTACGACGATCTCGCGCAAATCGACGTCAGCCGCGACGGCGGCCGGCCGCTGCTGAGTATTTTTCGCTCCCGCCCGGTGAGCCTGCCATTTCAGGTCAGGCTGCTGGAACGCCATCCGCTCGGCAGCCAGGCCTTCTTCCCGCTGCACCGGCGGCCGTTTCTAGTGGTAGTGGCCGGCGGCAACGAGATGCCCGACGAAGACTCCGTACAGGTTTTTATCACCGATGGCCGCCAGGGCGTCAGTTATGCGCCCGGAACCTGGCACCACTACCAGCTTTCGCTGGATCGGGACAGCGATTACCTGGTAATCGACCGCGGCGGGCCCGGCAATAACTGCGACGAGGTCCAATTGGAAAGCACGATAGTGATCGGTGCCGATTGAGCGGGCCATACACCGCGCCGCTTTACCCGCCTTTGCGGATTCTGATTTCCAGACAATCGCCGTTGCGTACGCTGCCGAGATAGTCATCGCCGGCGTTCAGGCAATAGGCCTCGAAGTCTATCGGTGCACCGGGGTCGGTGGCCAGTATTCGAATCACGCTGCCGGTTTTTACCCGTTCCAGCAGCCGCCTGGCCAGCTGCAGCGGTTCGGGACACTCCAGACCGCGCGCATCAATCAACTGCTCATCGGGCCGCGCCATTCAACTTATCATCTGGTAGGCCTTTAAGGTCAGAAACGGCGCCAGGTCTTCTGCAGCGGTAAATTCGTCCAGCAGCCGGGCTGCATCGGCCAGGTGCTTGCCGGCGTCAGTGCCGAGGCTGTCGACGACCTCGGCAGCGAGCCTCTGGTACAGATCATGGCTGATGTCTTCACCGCTATCCAGCCGTCCGGCCGGGTGCCGAATCCACTGCCAGAGCTGCGCCCGCGAAATTTCGGCCGTCGCCGCGTCCTCCATCAGGTGGTCGATCGGTACGCAGCCGTTGCCGCCGAGCCAGGCTGACAGATACAGCAGCGCGACCCGGATGTTGTTTCTGAGGCCGTCTTCGCTGATCGTGCCGGCCACCGGCCGCAGCAGATCTTCGGCGGAAATACTGACCTCATCCAATTGCCGGTGTATCTGGTTCGGGGCCGGCATCGCCGCATCGAATTCCGCTCTGGCAATCGGTTCCAGCGCCGGGTGGGCGACCCAGGTGCCGTCATGGCCGGCCGTCGCTTCGCGGCGCTTGTCGGCGCGGACTTTTTCCAGCGCGGCTGCGTTGGCCCGCTCATCGCCTTTAACCGGAATCTGCGCGGCCATGCCGCCCATGGCCATCGCGCCGCGCCGGTGGCAGGTCTTGATCAGCAGCAGCGAGTACGCGCTCAGAAAACCCTTGTCCATGGTCACCTGGCTGCGGTCCGGCAGCACATGGTCGGAGTGGTTTCGGAAGCTTTTGATATAGCTGAAGATATAATCCCAGCGTCCGCAGTTCAGACCCTGAATCCGGCTGCGCAGTTCGTACAGAATCTCGTCCATCTGAAAAGCGGCCGGCAGGGTTTCGATCAGTACAGTGACCTTGACCGTTCCGGGTGCCAGACCCAGCAGCTCCTCGGCATGCGAAATCACATCGTTCCAAAGCCGGGCCTCCCGGTAATGTTCGAGCTTCGGCAGGTAGAAATACGGCCGCGAACCCTTATCGGCCAGCGCCGCATGGTTGTGAAACAGAAATAAACCGAAATCCAGCAGCGAGCCGGATATCGGCCGGCCGTCCAGCAGCACATGACTTTCCGGCAGGTGCCAGCCCCGTGGGCGGACCATCAGCAATGCGGTTTTTTCGTTCAGCCGGTAGTGCTTTGGCCGCCCGTCCCGGTCCAGCCCGCCATCGAAGCTGATCGTGCCGTTCACCGCATCGCGCAGGTTGACCTGCCCGTCGATTACATTGGCCCAGGTCGGCGCGGTGGAGTCTTCGAAATCCGCCATATAGACCTGCGCGCCGGAGTTCAGCGCGTTGATCACCATTTTGCGGTTCACCGGGCCGGTGATTTCCGTGCGCCTGTCGCTGGCTTCCCCGGGTATCGGCGCAACGGTCCAGTCACCGGCCCGCACAGCTTCGGTTTCCGGCAGGAAATCAAGCCGGCCGGTGCCGTCCAGTTGGTTTTGGCGTTCGATCCGTTGTTGCAGCAGCTTGTCCCGCCCGCTGCCGAAACGGCTGGCCAGGCTCGCGACGAAACGCTTGGCGTCCGTTGTCAGTATGGTTTCCTGACCCGGGGCGCTGGCGGTGACTTCCAGCCGGGTTTCCGTTGCCTGGGATGGTTGCATTATCTGCGTCGCTCCGATTGAGTAAATGGAGGAATCTACCGGGACTGGCCGGCAATTGCCAGTGCGCGCAGCGGCAGAGCGGGGAATGGGGCCGTCGATGGTGCCGGTTTCGCTTTTTTTTGGCGGTGCGGTACAGTGTTCCGAATGCTCTCAGCGCTATTGCGAGCGGCTACCGACGGAGTACCGATGCGGGAAGTTCATGCCGAAATTGAGATCGCCAGCCACTCCCGGCAGGTGATCGACGCCTTTACCTCGGTCGATCAGATGCAGCGCTGGTGGGGCGTGCACCATGGACTGGTCGACGCACAGCACGACGGTACCTGGACCCTGGCCTGGGATGTGCCGGACAATCGCTTCGGCTATGTGGTGCTGACCGGCTATGTTCGAGTGCTGGGGCATTCGCAGCTATTGATCGGGAATCTGGTCTATCTGAACCGGAGCCGGCACCCGCTCGGGCCGATGACGCTGAGTGTGACTGTGGAGGAGGCCGCCGGCGCCTGCCAGGTGATCGTCAGTCAGGGTGGCTACCGGCACGGCGAAGACTGGGATTGGTACTACCAATTGGTGCGGGAAAACTGGCCGCTGGCGCTGGAACAGCTAAAGCAGCATCTGGAGCGTTTTCGATGATACGTTTTTTAGCCATCGGGTTTTTAGCCATTGGACCGGTCGCCGAACTGGTTGCAGGCACCGCCATTGCAGCGTCGCCGGAATCGCTGCAGCAGCAGGTGCGGACCTATCGCCAGACGCACGAGCAGCAGATCATAGATGACTTTGTCGACCTGCTGGCCATTCCAAACGTTGCCAGCGACAGCGCGAATATTCGGCGCAATGCCGACCATCTCAGCGCACTGCTCGCCCACCGGGGCTTTGAAACCCGTTTGCTGCAGGTCGGTCAATCGCCGCCGGCGGTATTTGGCGAGCGCCGTCAGCCGGGTGCTGACAAAACCCTGCTGATCTACGTGCATTACGACGGCCAGCCGGTGCAGCCGGAAAACTGGTCGTCGCCGCCGTGGCAGCCGACGCTGCGCGACGGTCCGGTGGACCGGGGCGGCAAGATCATCGACCGGCGGGCACCGTTCGATCCCGAAGCCCGGCTGTACGCCCGTTCGGCCGGGGACGACAAAGCGCCGGTAATCGCGCTGATGTATGCGCTGGACGCACTCGCGGCCGCCGGCCAGAAATCGTCCGTCAATCTCAAGGTGTTTTTCGAGGGCGAAGAAGAAGCGGGCTCGCCGCATCTGCGCGAAGTGCTGGAGAAATACAAAACTCTGCTGGGTGCCGATCTGTGGCTGTTCTGCGACGGCCCGGTGCACCAGACCCGGCGCTGGCAGTTAGCCTATGGCGTACGCGGCACAACCGGCTTCCAGATGACCGTTTACGGTCCGGCCCGGCCGCTGCACAGCGGGCATTACGGCAATTGGGCGCCGAACCCGATTTCGGCCCTGGTGGATTTATTGGCGTCCATGCGCGACCAGCATGGGCGAGTGCTGGTCGACGGGTTTTACGATCAGGTACGCGAACCCACCGAACGAGAACTGTCAGCAATTCGGGCGGCGCCGAAGGTGGACGAGCAGTTGATGGAAGAACTGCAAATCGGCCGCACCGAACATCCGGAAACGCGGCTGGAGCAGGCCTTGCTGAAACCGGCGATGAATTTTCGCGGTATTCGGTCCGGCGGAGTCGGCGATCAATCGCGCAATATCATCAGCCCCGCTGCCGAGGCCTCGGTCGGGTTGCGTCTGGTTCCCGATCAGAGCCCGGCACAGCTACGTGAACAGATCGAAGCGCATATTCGCAACCAGGGGTACCACATCGTTTATGAAGAACCGGACGAGCCGACCCGCCGCCGCCATCCGCGGCTGATCAGACTGCACTGGGAAGCGGGCGGCTATCCGTCGCTGCGCACGCCGATGGATCACCCGCTGGCGGAAAAGCTCAGCGGAATACTGAACCGGCTGTCCGGCGGTACCCTGGTCGAGCAGCCGACCATGGGCGGCAGCCTGCCGCTGTTTCATATCAGCGAGGTTTTAGCGGTGCCGGTGCTGATTCTGCCGATCGCCAATCACGATAATAATCAACATGGCCGGGACGAAAATATTCGGCTGCAAAATCTGTGGGACGCGATTGAAATCTATGCAGTGGTGCTGCGCGATATCGGTCGCTGATGCGCTAGTCCCGGCCGCTGTAAATGCAGCCGGCATTGCAGGTCTCCTGCACGACAACCTTGGATAGTGCCGGCAGCGCCGGTTGCAGGTTTTTCCAGATCCAGCGCGCCAGGTTTTCGCTGGTCGGATTGTCCAACCCGTGAATGTCATTGAGATATTGATGATCCAGTTGGTCGAACAGTGGCTGGAACGCCCGTTTCAGATCCGCGAAATCCATGACCCAGCCGCTTTCCTCGCCGACCGGGCCGGAAACATGGATTTCGATCTTGAACGAATGCCCGTGCAACCGTGCACATTTATGGCCTTCCGGCACATTCGGCAGCCGGTGCGCGGCTTCGATCTGGAATACGCGAAAAAGATCCATGGGTCGTTCCTTTGGCCCCGGTTTGTGGAACCGGGCATTAGCGCAGCCATCTTACCATCAGACCTGGGGAGACGGCCCGTTGATATCACAGTACCGCAAGAGTGCCTTCAGGCGCGAAAGCGGCGACGGTTTACGGGCCGTTTATCGCGCCTGAAGGCGCTCCTGCAGCGGCGGCCGGTAATCGGTGGCGCACCTAGAAACGAAAGGTGTAGACGCCTTTGACCACGACGTCTTCCTGGACGGTCGAGAAGTCCTTGTTTTCATCGCGGACCAGGCCGCGGTTGTAGACGATAAACAGGTCCTGGCCGGCACGCGGAATCCAGCGCAGGCGGGTATCCAGCCCCAGTTGGTTGCTGACGTTGTCGAACTGCGCCAGCGCGGTCCACGACCAGCGGCTGTTGAACGCGAACTGGGTCTTGATCCGCATCAGGCGGGCGGTGAAATCGCGGCCGGGCAGGCGTACGTCGTTGGTACTCAGCCGCGACTGGATATTGAATCTGGGCGAGGGTTTCCAGCTCATGGTCAGCGCCACTTCGTCGCGCTTGCCGTCGAAGAAATCGCCGCCCTCATAGTGAATGTCCAATACCCATTTACGCCACTCGGAAGTTTCTGCGCGCAGCCGGTAGCGGTTGAAGCGGTAATCGCCGGCAGCGATCGGAACCCGGCCGAACAAGTCGAACGGCTGGTTCAGCACTTCGCGCTCTTGAATCCACATCATTTGGAAAAAGTCCGACTGGCGGCTGAACGGTGCCCACGGTACGAATTGAATGCGCTGGGATTTCACCCGGTTGTCCAGATCGGTAATGCGGTTGATCCAGACCGAATGGTTATGCGCCAGCCAATAGCCGTCCTGCGGCCGGGTACGGAAGCGGTAGAACAGCGAATAGTCCCGAATGCCGGTACGGTTCACAAAACCCATGGCCGGGTTGTAGTTGTCCTGGAACTCAAAAGCCCAGATTTCGCCGAAATGCCGGTCATCGGGCAGCAGCAGCCATGCACCATAAGCCTGGTCGTCACCGTCCAGTCCTTCGGTATCGGTCTGTTGCGCCCAGATTTCGCCCTGCGCAATACGGTCGCGGCCGAGCTTGAACCGAAAACGATAGTCCGCGCCATAAGTGCTGGCATCGTTGTTGCTGCGCGGATCGCCGTCGGTAACGATCATGCCGATACTGGATCCGTCGCCGACGTTATAGCTGGTCCGGCCGACAAACAGGTTCTTGGCTTCCAGCGATGCGGTTGCATCTTGTCTGACGCCGAGCAGGCCGATGCCCCACGGGCCGGTACGGCCGGTGATCTTCAGCCCGCCGACCAAGTCAACCGGGTCGCTGTTTTCATCCAGACCGATAGTGCGCGAGAAAAACGGCCGGCCGTTTTCGAAGTTTCCGCGGAAGTCGAAGATTCCGGCGTCCTGCAGAAAGAATTTTCGTTTTTCCGGGAAAAACAGCGAAAAACGGGTCAGATTGATTTGCCGGTCGTCCACTTCGGTCGCCGAAAAATCGGTATTCAGGGTCAGCGATGCAGTCATTGCCGATGACAGTTTGTAAGTGACATCCAGAGACGGTTCGAACTGAAAATCGGCGCTGCCCCCGGTGGCCTTGTCGGTCCGTTTCAGCGAAACCGCCGGCACAACGTCGAGTCCGGCGCCTTGCCGAATACCCTGCAGCCCATTCAGGGTACCGGCAAAGCCCGGCCCGATCGAAAAATTCTGCCGCCCCTGGGATGACCAGGCCAGAAACTCCTGGGTGTTTTTCAGGTTGCGGAAAAAGTTGATGCCCCATTTCAGCGCTGCCGGATCGAACGACAGGCTGGCCAGCGGAATCTGCAATTCCACGGCCCAGCCGGTATCGTCGATGCGGGTCTCGGCAAACCAGATCCCGTCCCAGTCCGCGATGATGCGGTTGTTGTTTTCCAGCAGCGCATCGCCGCGTATGCCGTTCGGGTTCACTTCAAAGAGATAGCCGTTCCGGCGGTCGAAAAACGGATCCAGGATCAGCGCGAAGCGGTCGTCGTCGACCACGCGCTGCTGCTGCACCATGATATTTGCCGTAATGTCTTCGCGGCTGGCGTAGTCCAGTTCGGCGCCGACGTACAGATTTTTTTCGTCATACAGAATGCGCACCCGGGTTTCCTGCGTCGGGCGGGCGTATTCCACCGGGTCCAGTTGATGAAAGTCGCGAATCACCGCGGCCTGCTGCCAGGCCGGTTCGTCCAGGCGTCCGTCCAGCGTGATCGGTTCCGTGGTTGCAAGCGCATGGGCCGTCCTGTCCTTGGGCGATGCGGCGTTCTGAGCAACGGTCGCGGAGGTCAGCAGCAGGCCGAAACAGACCGGAATCAGGCAGCGGTGCATGGCTTACAGCTCCAGCTTCAGAATCACCGGCTGGTACAGACGATGCATCGGCCACAGCCGGCCGCTGTCATCGAAGCTGTCGAATTGCGCGTTGGCGATGTAGTAGAACGCATTGTCGACCAGCACTCCGGTGGTTGGGTTGTTGAACAGCGGATGATGGGCCTCCTGGTATTCGGCTTCGGTCACCGCCAGGCCGGCCCGGTCCAGTCTGTGGCGCACGACATGGTGGTCCCAGGCATGTACCGCGATCAGCGCGTCGGTGTGGTAGTACAGGCCGTCGATCCCGGTCAGCGGCAGTCCGCCGGGCTGCAGCAGTTGCCGCTCGCGCGAGTGGATATTGATACGGCTGACGCCTTCCCGGTGCGCGACATACAGATGGTCGCCGTCCGGACCGAATGTGATGCCGTTAGGGTTGGTGAATTCGGAATCGCCGTAGAAAAACGGGGCAAACGTATCGGTTTCGGCCTCCAGCCGGTAAATTTTGCCGTGCTCGAACATGTGCGTGAGGTAGACGTCGCCGTTGGCCGCAATCACAAGGTCGTTCAGAAAGTGTACTGAGCCGGCATTGTCCAGCAGGTACTTGCCTTCGAGTTTGCCGTTGTCCAGATTGAATTTAAACAAGCCTGCCGGCTGCCCCCGAAAGTCGTTTCCTTGAGAGTCGTTTACCTGGAAATGGTCTTTTTGTTCCAGATTGCCACCGTAGCTGCTGTTAACCCAAAGCAGATTCCGCTTTGGATCGACCTTGATACCGATGACCATCCACAGGCCAAAGGCTCTGGCGGGAACAAAATCTTCGACTTTGCCGTCGGAATGAATACGGAGGATTTTGCCTTTGCGCGTGCTGCCGACATAAAAGGCCTGATTACGCGGATCGTACGCAATGCTTTCCGGCAGCAGGTCTTTTTCTGTCAGGGTGAATGCAATGCTGCTGTGGTTGACCGCCTGTTCATGACCGCTTGCCGACACCGCGGCGATAAGCAGGCCGAGAAAAACGGGCAGCTTCCGGACCGGGTGCCGCCGATTCGTTCGGGGTCGATTCCTTCGAGTTGGGGTGCGATGGCTTCGCATTGCAATATCCAGGTGTCGCTTGAGCGCAGGATCGGCGAATTAGTGGTGAAAAGCCGGACCGTTTTCTGATAAAAAGCTGATGAAGCCGGTGCGTTACCCGGCATTGAGGACAGGGCGAGCGCATCGAACGTTTAAACGACCAGCAAGCGGGTTTTCATGAATAATCTCGCGGATACCCATTCAAGTATCGAAAACAGCCGGCTGAACGGCTCGACCGGGTTAAACGGCCTGGCGGTGGACACGCGTGAAGGGCTGCTGCGCTACCACGAGCGCAGCCTGCGGCTGGAACCCCGGCTGATGCAGGTGCTGGTCGCACTGTACGAGGCGGTTGGCCGGACGGTCACGCGCGAGGAGCTGATCCGTGGTGTCTGGGGCCATGAGCACGTGACGGACGATGCGCTGAACCGATGCATTTCGCAGCTCAGAAAACACCTGCGCCAGCTCCGGGTCGCCGAATACCGTATCGAGACCATTCCAAAGGTTGGCTACCGGCTGGCCTTTGATCCGGCTGACAGCGGTTCCGATCCTGTGCGGCGTTCGGCAGCGGTCCGTCCCTGGTGGCTTGCGGGGCTGCTTGTGGCCGCATTGCTGATCGGCTGGTTCGCGATGCGAGAACAATCGGCACCGCAAGACCAGAGCAGCGATGTCCGCTGGGTACCGCTGACCAGCCTGCCGGGCCTGGAAGTGGAACCGACGCTGTCGCCCGAGGGTACTCAGGCCGCATTTGCGTGGCGGGACGGCAACACCGGTAACTGGGATATCTATGTCACCACGCTGGGCGGCGATGCGCTGGCGCGGCTAACCGACGATCCGGCCAAAGACCGTTATCCCAAATGGTCTCCGGACGGACGCCAGATCGCGTTTATCCGCGCCGGCGATAATGGCTGCGAGGTCATGCTGATCAGTCCGACCGGCGGCCAGGCCAGACGGATTGCCGTCTGCGATCCGAATAGCGACTGGATGCTCGGCTGGACGCCGGACAGTCGCCAACTGCTGTATTCGCCGGTTCAGGCGGCCGGCGCAAAGGGTTTCGGCATACTGAACCTGGCGACCGGCAGCAGCCGAATGCTGACCCGCCCGCATGCCAAATACCTGGGCGACGACGATCCGGCAGTGTCGCCGGACGGTCGCTGGGTTGCGTTTACCCGCTGGCGGGCAGCCGGCGTCGGGGATGTATACCTGATGCC
>JANQPM010000005.1 GCA_028289465.1 Lysobacterales bacterium
CAGGCTAGGCCGCAGCGGCAGGGCCGCTGTGTCCGGGCAGCGTTTCGTGTGAGCTCAGCATATCGGTAATAGGTGCCGGTTTTTGTAAGAAAACGGCCGGTTATTTGTCATTTTCCGGTAGTTGCTAGATTATTGACGGTTCAGGCAGAATAGGGAAGATAAAAAGGTGAATTGCATATGTCCGTATATGACGGGAAAACAGCGTTTATCAACAACTTGTCCGCATATTTCAGGCATATCCAGGCTCAAGTTTTCTGCCTTGATATACATGGATGATAGCGGTTATTCTCCTTATACTTCGACTGGCGTGTGCGGGCGTCAAAGCCGTTAACGGCAACGATGATGAATACATATTGATTACCGCTGACTCGGTGGTGCGTATGCAATCGGCCATCGCAAACAATGACTTGAACTGACTGTTAGGCATTGCAGCGACAGCAAGCAGTCAATTCCGAACTGTTCAGGAGGAATCGTCGATGTTCTTCAACCAACGAGTAGTATTACTTTTAGCGGGCAGCCTGCTGGCGACGTCCTGTGGCGGTGGTGCTGAAGCCGAAGCCGAAGCAGGCGTTAACAATCAAAGCGCGAAAGCGGATCGGGAGCAGGCCGCCAGTTGCCAGAATCAACCGGCATTTCCCAACCCGCACCGCGAGGGCGACCCTCGGCATATGCGTCACAAAACCTGCCTTCACTATGTGGATGTAATCCCAGGCATCGTTGCATACAGCGAGAAACCAGAGTTTTACCAGCCCGAAATAGTGCGCATGAACCTGGGAATTCCGGAGGAAACTCGCGGTAGTATCCGCGAACGAATCTTGGGTAAAGCGCTCAATATGGCGTATGCCGGTGATCCAGCGGACACGATTGAGCGAGGCATTTTCTGCGATTGTCTTGGCGCGTCGGTTGATTCGTTCGACGATGACACCGCCCCTATCGGTGAAGTGGCGCAGGCCCGTCAACGGCATGCTGAATACGCCGCCAGAAGTTGTGACGAACAGATGGAAGGGCTGGCTCGAGCGGCGATGATGCGGTACGCCCAGGGCCGGCCAGAGGACGAGGTCTTTGAATACGTGGCCGATGTGGTTGGCGAAGACCGGGCGATAACCTTTATCGAAGCGATGTTGATTTCTGAAGACGACTTTGACGATGTGGTTTCCAGTTACCACGCACGCGGTTGCCGCTAATCACTAATGTTGACCAAGCCAATGTCATTCAAACAATTCGTTGCCTCGCTGAGCTTGTTGGTACCAGGTAGCGCGCTGCTGGCCGCTGAACCGGTGGATCATCGTTTGCTCAGTGGTCCCAAAGGTGGCCAGATTGTCGACTATGCACCCACTGTGTTTGCCCAAGGCGTTTTCCCGTTGCAGGCCATTAGTAGCCGATCGGATCTGAAGCCCGAACAGCTGGCGCGGGTGGATGGTAATATCACCCGCCACAGTTACTTTGTTGAAGCTGGCGGACCTTCGGCCTACCAATTGCTGGTGAGCTATAAGAAAGCGTTAACCGGCGATGGTTACGACATTCTTCTGGAGTGCACCAGCAATGCCACCTGCGGCGGCGATATGGCAGCCTTCATCGTATTGAGCGATGAGGTGATGCCAGCCGGCTTCAAATCGGGCCCATCATTCAGTCGCGATCAAGTCATCGTTGGGCGCAAACGGACACCGACCGGGCAAGATATCTATGTACTCGAATACATCCAGCCCTACGGGAGCGACGGCGCCAGCTACGTCTATCAGCAAATTCTCGAGACGGCGGCTGGCGAAACCGTGGTGCAAGCCAAGTCGGCCGATGAGTTGGCCGATGAACTTGCCGTTCAAGGATGGACCGAGCTTGGCGGTTTGTTTTTTGCTGTCGATAGCGATCGACTGCTGGATGAGTCGACCGAAGCCATTGAACAAATCGCACAACTACTGAAAACCCGTGACGGACGGTATTTCATTGTGGGTCATACGGACACGACCGGCTCATTTGACCACAACATGCAGTTGGCTCAGCGCCGGGCCTTATCGGTAAAAAATCAACTGGTGACTCGCCACGGTATTGCGGCGACGAGACTCGAGTCGCACGGCGTGGGTCCGCTAGTGCCGGTTGCCAGCAATCGCGCTGAGGATGGCCGGAAAAGAAATCGCCGGGTGACACTGGTGGAGGCCGACCGACTACAAGTGCCGGGTAACTGAATTTTATCCAAGCAACGGGATATATAGGGATATATAGGACATCCACAACTTTACGAGCAGTCACCGGGATATATAGGACATCCACAACTTTACGAGCAGTCACTGATTCCAAATCCTTTGCCGCCGGTTATTGCCTGTTCAAAACGAGGATATATAGGACATCCACAACTTTACGAGTAGTCACTGATTCCAAATCCTTTGCCGCCGGTTATTGCCTGTTCAAAACGTGGTCAATCTCTCGTGGGTTTGCGCTATCGATCAGGATTTACCCGTGACCTTGCTAGGTAGTTGGTCTGGTGTCTACATGGCCAATAAGCAGCTGTCTGCTTATTGGTGGTTAAGCAGGTTTCTGAAACAATCGTTGAGAGAACGATATCCCTTTGATAAACCGCTTGCCGAAACGACGCGCCATGAACCGGATATGACTAACCGGCCCAATGGCTAGGGGGCCTGGTTTTCCCGGTTTACGAAGATAGTGGATGAATACTCCCACATCGACGTTCAAACGCGCAAGAATCGGTGATAACTCCGCTGGAATGGATCCGGGTTTATCCCGCCGAATGGCCCGGCCGCACCCATCGACCAGCGCCAGGTAGTCCTTGAGAGAATAGTTCAGCGCCGTTCCCGCTATTCGTGAGACCGGCAGCAGTCGCTGTGCATCCCCAGGTGATTCTTCGCCAATACCCCGAATCCGTGCCTGGACCGACGTAAAATCCGACCCTTCCGGTGTCTTGGCCAGATCCGCACGAATCGGATTCAGGTCCACATAGACCATACCAGCCAGCAATGCCCGTTCATCCAGCAAGGCTTGGGACTTAAACCGCCCCTCCCAGAAGCGGCCCGTACAGCCGTCTTCCGCATTCGCGCGGCGTGCAATCGGTTCGTTCAGACAGCGCATGAACCAGGAAAGATCGGCCAGCCGCTGCCGCCATCGTCGAATGAACCGTCTAACCAGCACCTGTTCCACGTTGCTGATCGGGCCATTGTCATACCATCGACGGACAATGGCCGGGCCGGAAAACAAGGTCAGCCAGCGCCGGGCCACTTCCTGCGCTGTCCATTGCTGTGCTTCATCGGCGTTAATGCGTACGACCACATGGTAGTGATTGCTCATCACGGCGTAGGC
>JANQPM010000015.1 GCA_028289465.1 Lysobacterales bacterium
CAGCGTGCAACTAACGCGCGACCCCTCTGGTGCCGCTCGCCCCTCTGGTCTCGCTCGCATTGCTCGCTCACCCCACCGGGAGAGCAAGCCAGGGGAAGCTTGGCGGTTTGCGCAACGCGCAAGAAGCCGTGCTTCACGGCACCCGCTCCGGCGGGTCGCCTGTGGCTCCTACTGTCTGCGGAAACCCAGTCTTCGCGCCGAAAGGCGCTCCTGCCTATAATCATGGCTTCCCAGAACACCGCTGGCTGCCGATAGGCGGCGAAAAAGGCAGGTGCGAAATACCAGGCCTCAGGTCTAGGTGGCCCGCTCTTTCAGAAAATTCCAGACTTTTTGCACAATCGGGCGGGTGTTGGATACCGAACGGAACGCAACCACCGTCATTGGCTCGGTCCACTCCTCGGAGCATTGCACCAGGCTGCTGCTTAGCGGATTGCCTTTGATAATGCTGTCCGGCAGCCAGGCCATCCCCAGGCCGTGCTGCGCGGCCACGAACAGGCTTTCGGCCAGCGAAGCCCGGTAAACCGCCCGCAGACGGTCCCGGAAAGGCGCCTTGTCGGTAATCGACTCGACGACCCGGGACATATAGGCAGTGCCGGAATATTGCAGATACTGAATCTTTTCCTGGCATCCGTCGCCCAGGTCCACCGGCGGCTCTTTCCGGTGCTGGTACGGCCGCATATGATCGGTGCCGAGCTTCATTCTCAGCAGCCGCGCATCGTTCGGATTCACTGAATCGGCCGAGGAGCTGTAGCACAGAAACAGATCGCTGATACCGCTGGCCAGGCTCTCGAAATACTCCTCGACAGTCCGGGTTTCGGCGACCACCGAAGCTTGAAAGTCGGCGATATCGCCGCTCAGGCGTTTCACCAGCCGCGGTACGTAAAACAACGCCAGCGTATGCAGCGACGCGATAGTAATGCTGTTTTCGGCGCGGCGCTCGAACTCCCGGGCAACCGAGCGCGCTTCATAGGTCTGCTGGACGATGCCGCGGGCGATCTGGCAAAACTCCTCGCCAGCCGGGGTCAGGCTGATCGGATGCCGCGAGCGATCGAGCAGTTCCACCCCGGCCCAGAACTCCAGCGCCTTGATGCGCCGGCTCAGCGCCGATTGGGTAATATGGCGTTCTTCAGCCGCGCGGGCGAAATGGCCTTCGCTCGCTACGCTTAACAGGTCTTCTAACCATTTCAATTCCAACGATAGTCACGCTTCGCGCTGGCGATTCCGGGTGTTGCGATTTCTGCATCAAGTCTCCCAAAATCAGAATTACTTGTCCAGCACACAAACACTACACTTGCAAGGGAGTTCATATACTCAAAAGCAAGCTGAATCGACTATTAAGACTATTAAAACGACTGCCTACTACACTTGACTGACTACTACCGCAGAGAGACAAGTATGAGCACCTACAAAATTAAACCCCTAACCGTAATGTGTATTGCCGCCCTGGCCGGGATGAGCATCGGAAATGCTCTCGCCCAGGAACAACCCGCGACCAACAACGAAGGGCAGGAGAATGCCAATCTGGATAACCTTGTGGTGACCGGATCGCGTATCAAGCGTTCGAATGCCACCACCGCGATACCGGTACAGATTTTAAACCAGGAGGATATTGCCGAAATCGGCTCGGTGGACGTCGGCGAAATACTGACCGAAATCCCGGGCGTGGACTACAGCCTATCGCCCGAAAATACTGCGCTGAGCACCCAGAATTCTGCATTAAGCACCGTAAATCTGAGGCGGCTCGGCGGCAACCGTACACTGACCCTGATCGATGGCCGCCGTGCGGTCTCGAACTCCGGCAATGGCGAGCGGGTAAGCCTGCAGACCATTCCGGCCGGCTTTGTCAGCTCCGTTGAAGTCACCACCGGCGGCGCATCGGCCATTTATGGGTCCGACGCGATTGCCGGCGTTGCGAACATCATCCTGCGCGATGATTTCGAAGGCTTCGAGATCAACGCCCGGCGCAGCGACGCGCAGGCCAGCGGCGAGGAAGAAAACACCGTCGATATCACTTTCGGCAGTGCGTTCGCGAATGGCCGCGGCCATACCATGATCGGCCTGTCCTATGACGACGAGACCGCGATCTTCGCCGACAGCACGCGGCCGGAATCCATTGCCAATGTCGAATGGAACAGACCCAACCGGTCCCGCCTGTCCGGAGAGGAAGACAATCCGGCCGCATTCGGCAGCGAAATCGGCTTCGGAGACTGCGATAACTCCGGCCGCTTCTGCATCAACCCCTCCGGCAGCAGCAATCTGCCCGGCGGCTTATTCGAAGGCGACGATGCCTGGAACATCGGCGGCGTCTGGTTCAATGACCGGTCGCTGCTACCCAATGACGGGCGACTGGGTTCGTTCGCCTTCGAGACGGACGTCGATGGCTTCAACTTCCGCCCCGGACGCACGCTTTCGCCATCGGTAGAAACATTGGCTCTGGGCTGGAAAACCGATTTCTCGATCAATTCGCAGTTGGATGCCTTCGTCGATATCAACTACTCGGAAGTCGAATCGCTGTCACGCAACGCCGCGCTGAACGTCAACAGCGGCACGGATATTGGCTTTAACAATGCGTTCGGCGATGTCGGGACCATTTCCTCCAGTCATCCGTTTATTCCGGCGGAAGTCGAAGAAACACGCTCCGGTTCGGTAAGCTGGCGGCGCCGTTTCGTCGAGGTAGGTACCCGCGATCGCGACAACAACCGCAAAACGCTGCGCACCGCGTTCGGTGTCGAAGGCATTGCCCGGAATAACTGGGAATGGACGGTTTTCGGTACCTACGGAAACTTCGATCAGGACCAGCGCTACATCAATGAACTGGACTATATGAACATCCGCCATGCGCTGGATATCGAAGCGGACGGCAACGGCGGCTTTCAATGCGTCGACGCCAACGCGCGGGCGGCAGGCTGCGTTCCGCTGAATATCTTCGGCGAGGGCGCGATCAGCCAGGCCGCCGCGGACTACGTCCGCTACAACGGCGTCCTGTTCCAGGAGCGCGATCAGAAGACACTGAACGGATCAGTCACCGGCGAGCTGCTTCAGATGCCAAGTGGTCCGCTGCAATCGGCTTTCGGTTTCGAATATCGCAAGGAAGAGCAGGAAACTATCGGCGACCCGGACAACGAGTTCGAGCTCACCTCGGTTACCCCGATTCCGGACATTGTCGCCGATTTCGATGTCACCGAGGTCTTCGCCGAGTTCGATATTCCGCTGAGCAGCAATGCCTATCTGCAACTGGCTGCACGGGCCGCGGATTATTCCACCGTCGGCAGCGTGCTCAGCTACAACGTCGGCGGCAGCTGGCAGCCGAATCCGTCTGTGCGTTTCCGCGCGCAGTATTCGCGTTCCCAGCGGGCACCGACCTTGACCGAGTTCTTCTCGCCGCCGCGCGGTGACTTCGATTCCCTGCGCGACCCCTGTGACGGCCTGAATCCGGACGGCAGCGGTATCACGCCAGCGCCCGGCAGCACGGCCGACCCGGCGGTGATCTCGGCCAACTGCCTGAGCCAGCCGGCCATCCAGGCGTTCTTCGCGAACCCGGATAACGCCGGCCTGGCATTTGAATTCGACGGCAGCGTCAGCGGACCCAACGCCGGCAACGATCAGTTGTTCGAAGAAACCGCCGATACCTACACCATCGGTGCGGTCATCACACCGACAGCGGTCCCCGACCTGGTCTTCATCATCGACTACTACAACATTACCGTCGAAGACGCGATCGGCTCGATCTCCACTCAGTTGACCGCGGACCTGTGCTACTCCAGCGCAGATTTCCCGAACAACCGCTTCTGTAACGTGATTTCGCGCGATCTCAGCACCGGTTTCGTGAACCAGGTGATCAACCGGCAGGAAAACCTGAACGAACTCGTCGTCGAGGGTATCGACGTCACGGTTGATTATGAATGGGAATTTTCGAAACTCCCGGGACGCTTTGCGTTCAACGTGATCTATAACCGTGCGCTGGCGGACGATTTCGAGTTCCTCGGTATCAACGGCCCGGAAACGCTGGACTTTATCGGCGAAATCAGCAGCCCGGAAGACGAATTCCGGTCCCGGCTGCGCTGGACCCACAACGGCTGGAGCGCAAGCTGGACGGCACGTCACCGCGGCGGCGGTGTCGACGACTTGAGGGTAGCTTCATCCGACAATGAATTCTTCAGCGTCGGCAGCCAGACCTACCACAATCTGTATCTGCGCTACGAGTTCCGCAATGAGCCGAATATGCGCGTATACGCCGGTATCAACAATATCTTTGACGATCTCGGCCCGATGATTCCGACCGGTCTGGATCACGGTAATACGCGAAATATCGTTTCCCGTCTTAACGATGTGGAGGGCCGGGAGTTTTATGCCGGCTTGCGGTTACGTTGGTAATTCCCTCTTAATGCCGACAAACGGGGCAGGAATTTTCCTGCCCCCCTTTTTTTAGCTGAACTGAAAACACCCAAATGAGCAAAAAGCGACATTGTCTTGCCCTGCTATTCGCCCTCTGCCTGACCTCGGCTGGTGCCCAGGAGCGCCAGCAGATCGGCGACAACATCGTGATGGACAACCTGCCGCAGACGGTCCATTACCTCGGCGAAACGGTATCCCGGCATATGCGTACCGCCAACAGCTACAGCGTACGCGGCTGGACCCACGACGGTGATGCACTGCTGTTTTCCTACCGGGGTAATCTGTACCAATCGAAAGGGCCGAAGAGCAAGTACACCGAACTGATGAACTTCGAGGACATCAGCATTAACAGCGCGTTGAAAGCCGAAGTCTGCGGTACCGAGGGCTATGTGTTTCTGGATGACGAAGACGGTGACGAATATGCTTCGGTATATGTCGCCGCCAGCAAAGCGGTTCAACCGGACAAGATTTCGACCGGCAGCGCCCGCAATATCTCGCTGAGGGTTTCCAACCAGCAGCGCCTGGTGTCCTATGCCAGCGCTGAAAAAGGTACCGGCGTCTGGCGGCTGTATGTACAGCCGGCCTGTCGCGGCAGCCAGCCGCAACAGCTCTATTCCGGTGCTTCCCCGACTTATCCGAAGGATTTTCATCCGAACGACGGCCACCTGCTATCCACCGCGCCAACGGCCGATGACTTCAAGCTTTCCGAATGGGATCTGGAGACCGGTTCGGAACGGGTACTGGTGACCGCCGATGAAAAGATTTCGCAGGCTGTCTACTCGGCCGACGGCCGCTACGTGTTTTACACCACCAATGCGCTATCGGAATTTATCGAACTCTACCGCCTGGACAGAAGCACCGGCGAGAGTATATCCGTGTTGGCGGATATCGGACTGGACATCCAAGCCATCGCGCTGTCGACCGACCGGCAAAAGATGGCAGTACGCCTGAACCGGGCCGGTTTTTCTACTATTTTGGTGATCGACAGCGTTAACCTGAAACTACTGGTCCCGCCGCCGAAACGCTCGCCGGGCGTGGTTTCGGCCATGTACTTTTCCCCGGACGGCGACCGGCTCGCGATCCGTTTGTCGCAACCGACCGTACCAAGCCGGTCCGGGCTTTATGATTATCGAAAAGGCCACTTTGAACCGTGGACCGGCGGCTTCGTACCCGGCCAGGAAGTCATCGACCTGGTCCCGGAAGCCACGACTTATTCAAGCTTCGATAAGGATCAGAACGGCAAGCAGCGGCAAATACCGGTGTTGGTCTACCGCCCGTCCAATGCGTCGCCCGAACGGCCGGTCGCCGTTGCAATACTGCCGCATGGCGGGCCCGAATCCCAGTCGCAGCCCAGCTTCAACCGTTTATACCACTACTATGTCACCGAACTGGGCATCGCCGTGATCCGGCCGAATATCCGCGGCTCTACCGGCTACGGCAAGACTTTCGAACTGCTCGACGAAGCCGTTAAGCGGGAAGATGCGGTCCGGGACATCGGCGCACTGCTGGACTGGATCGACGAGCAGCCCGAACTCGACAGCTCGCGGGTCGCGATCGCCGGCGGCTCATACGGCGGCTATGTCGTACTGGCATCGCTGGCCGCCTATCCGGAGCGCTTTCGCGGCGGCATTTCCCGTTTCGGCATCACCGATTTCGCAACCTTTCTCAAAAATACCGAACCCTACCGGGTCGATAACCGGCGGCGGGAATACGGCGACGAGCGAGACCCTGAAATCGCCCGCTTTTTCGAGCGGATATCGCCAATGCGCAACGCTGACAAAATCAAGGGTCCGGTATTGATTATTCAGGGCGGCAACGACCCGCGGGTGCCGCAGCAGCAGGCCGAAGATATGATCGTTGCAATGCGCGCCGGTGGCGCCGAGGTTTCTTATCTGCTGGCCAAGGACGAAGGCCACGGCTTCAAGAAGAGCCGCAACAAACGCTTTAACGACGGCGCCCAGGTCGCTTTCCTGCGCCGCGTTTTGCAGTTAGATGACTAACTGGCAGCGCCGTGCACCAGTCATAGCGCTAGCATAGCTGGTCAAGCGGGCCTGACCGATTATCATTACGAAAAACCAGATCGGCCACTACGCCAAAATGGTCACTGGTGTGGATTCCGTTTAGCGCCCGATTCATCGCGAGCTGATGGCTGTCGGCCTGCACTCTCCCTCGGAACAGAATGTAGTCAATTCTGCGGGCCTGCCGGTTAAAATCTTCAAACATCCTGAAATACAGATACTTCTTGCTGCTGCGCCGGCATGGAATGTACTGCCCGCCGTAGTAGTTGGCCTGGTTCGTATTCGCCTGCGGATTCCACGACAAACACTTCTCCCCGTGATGGGGGGCTGCATCGTAACTGTCCTTAAAACCGCCGTTGTCTCTGAGATAGGCAACTTCCGGCTTGTCGGGTCCGGCGTTAAAATCCCCAACCAGCAAACAAGGATCGGAACCGGCGACCTGGTCGATAAAATCCAGGCTGTTACGGGCCTGGCGCATCCGTTCATCCGCACCTTCGCGGATTTCCCTGACCGCATACGCAATCTGCTCCGGCGTTGCAGAAAAGGTATCCGCAAAGCGATCTATCGCATTCAGGTAATTCAGATACGGCGACGAACGCCAATGCGTTGCAAAGACAAATACCGGCCCCGGAATATCGGGATGGCCGTCGATGCGGCCGCAAATGATCTGACTGGCATCCACCCAGTTGAACGAAAACCACCGGCCACAGTAGCCGCCGCTTAGCCGCCGACGGCCGATATAGCGCAGGCGCAGGCCCCGCCGGGCCAGTATCGCATCGCCTTGTCGCAGGTTCATCGGCAGGATGACCGGATCCAAGCCGATACCCGACAAGCCAACCCGGGCCACCCAGTCCATATCCAGGTCGCGGCCGAGCCGCCTGGCGAATGCCGGCAGTTTATTGGCTTCCTGAACGACCAGAATATCCGGATCCAGCTCAGCGGCCTGAGAAGTCAGCACCCGGTACCGGGCAGCCCGGTTGCCGGCCGGCTCACAGCGTCCGGCGTTGACGATACCCTGATAATTCAGACCGGCCCAGGCATTGATATTCAGAACACGCAACAGGAGCCGCCCGGAACGCGTTGCTGCCGATCACTCAGCCTGTTTTCGGCGTGCAACGATCAATACCCAAAACAGCAACAGCACCGGTAAGTAGGTACTCGGGAAGTCCAGCAGAAAATGTTCGGAATGCACATGACCCCGTAAGGTATCAAATACGTGAATCACTGCGTGCAGCAGGAAAAACAGCGTGGTAATCCCGACGACCGGAACGCGAACCGCGGGTGTCCTGGCCGCCCATATGCAGGCTATCGACCAGGCAAAATAAGCGCTGCCCAGATCTCTGACGAAGTGGACATTGAAATCCCCGAAATCCGGTATTTTTCCCGGAAATGTCTGGTACCAGTGGTAAGGCGTCAGCAGCATCCAGATCGAGGACGGCAACGCAACCGCTGCGATCAGCAGCAGCACCAGTGCAACCGGATCTTTAAGCATTTTATAGCTCATTCATCTCCCTCCAGCGCTTTCGCCGGACCACCGTGATGAACCTCGTCCCCGTCGCCTAATGAGCCCATCGCAAATCCGATCACAGGGTACGAAAGCGCCAATATAAAGAGTATTAATGGATACAGTCTCATGATGCCCAGGCCATAGGTGATCGCATGCAGAACCACCAGTACCGGAAACAGGCTTCGCAGCGAGGCCGGCAGCGATTTGGGAAGCGGCAAATTAGAGACCATGAAGATTGCGCTGACGACCAGTATCAGCGGCAGGGCCGAAACGACCTGGAAAGCCCAGTCGTGTTGTTCGGCCGACAATAAAAAAGTGACAACGATAAAGCCGGCGAAAGTGGAACTCAGGCCTTGGAACTTCACCGAGCTTACATCGGAACTGGTGACATTGAACCGCGCCAGCCTGACCGCCCCTGCCAGCACATAGGCCAGTGACGCGACGATCAGCATCAACAGGTAAACGCCGCTGCCGAATAAATCGGCGTAACGCGAATCGTCGGTGAGAAAAAAGTACACCAGTGCGGCAGGTGCGATGCAAAAAGCGGCAAAATCAGCCAGGCTGTCCAATTGCGCGCCGAAAGCCGAGCGTGCATTGACCAGCCCGGCTACCGCACCGTCGGCCCGATCGAGGAGCACACACCAGACGATAATCCATGCGGCAAACTGGTGATTTCCGAGATGGCCCTGAACAATTGCTGCCCAGGCCATCACGATACTCAGCCCGGTGACGGCATTGGGTAACAGATAACGAACGGGAAACCGGTCAAACATGGCGATAATCTTTCACCCCCATACTATTAGTCCCTATACCTTTAATCTTAGCGCAGCGGGGATAATACTGAATGAAGCCGGCAGGCGGCCGGGATTTTCACCGTCCACATCCAGCAGCACTGTATCCGCACTGGTCGCGTGCAACCGGCGAACGGATTCGGTACGGGTGCGCGCATCGTTGATATGCGTGCCCCGATAAAGCTGGCCTTGCTTGAGCACGAAATCCCACAGGTTAAAGCCTGACCAGATGGTGGTATTCAATTGCCCGTCATCCACCTGGGCCTGCGGGGCCACGTGCATGCCGCCACCAAAATACTGCGCATTGCAGACTGCGTAGTTAGTGATGTGCAGATTCTCGGTATCGCGGCTATCCACCGTGACGCCAACCGGCTGATCCCGATACCTTAGCAGCGTTCGCAGCGTCGTCAGCGCAAATGACAATCGCGCACCGAAGCGCTTGCCGGTCGACTCCACGGCCTTGGCGACCGCACCGCCGCAACCAAACGAGGCGACATTGATAAAAATCCGTTCGGCATCTTCGCCGTAGTGATCCACAAATCGAACATGGCCGACATCAATCGTTCTGCTCGAGGTGCCGGACAGGCGTTCGCAAGCCTCGACCCAGTCCGTTCCCATACCGAAAGTCCGCCGGAAATCCGAGCCGGTTCCCTGCGGGATGAATCCTAGTAGTGCGTCCGGAAACAAGGCCTGTTTGCCCTCGAAAAACCCGCCGGCAACTTCGTTCAACGTGCCGTCGCCGCCGACCGCGATGACCATGCCGTAGCCATCCCTCAGCGCCTGGCGCGACAATTCGGTAGCATGGCCGGGGTATTCGGTAAGCACCTCATCGCAGGTATTGACCGACTGATTCAAAAACCGCCGTATGCGTGGCCAGCGCTTGCCCGTTTTGCCCGCCGCTGCGGCGGGGTTGATGATCGCGATAACATTTCCGTTGCAAGCACTCATGTGTCTCAATCTGTCCACGGCATTCCTCAGCCGCCGGCCCTGCCGATCAGTTGACGCTGACCCGGGCCAGAGGCACGGCTTTATTTTGCTCCAGATCCGGCCTCAGTTCATCGCATAGTTGTCCATCGGCATCGGTGACCATGGTTGGTTCGAAATAAGATTGAAAGCGGTCGGGCAGCGAAAACAGCGGCTTATACAGCGGACCAATCGGTTCCGAACCGGTCACATAGGTTCGGGGCTCGCTTTTCTTGCCGCGCTTAAACAGCGTGCCATGATTATGCGCCAATGCCGGCAGACACAGCAGCGCCGAATTGCCCACCGCGCTGATCATCTGCGGTATCGTCAGTTTTTTCCGGTAGTGGCGATAGAAGTTGACCGCATGCTTCGCAACCTGGCGCTTGTATCCGCGCAGGGTTGGCATGTCCCGCAGGAATTGAACCACTTCTTCAACGCTGTCTTTCGGCTTTAATACCAGGGTATTGCCGTCCATATCCCGCAACTTGGTATTCGGCAGAAAAAGCCCTTCATCCAGGCATTCGTAAAAATAAGGTGTCCGCAGAATCGGAATGGTCAAATTCATGAATGCCGGCAGGGGTATCTCCGGTGTGCGGGTAATAAAGTCAATTTCGTCGTGAATTTCCGCCAGGCTGCGCTTCGTTGTATCGAAAATCACGCCGTACTGGAAAACCACGCCGTTATCCAGGCAATTGCGAATGGTCTGCACCTGCGGAAGGATCAGATTCTGCTTTTTGCGGAAACGCGTCAACTGTTCCGCATCGAAGGACTCGACCCCGCTGAACAGCGCCAGGCAACCGGATTCTCTAGCCAGCCTCAGGTTTTCTTCCTTCGCAAAAAAATCGTTGGTTACCAGCGCGCTCCAGCCGCCAAACGCCTTTTTCTTCCAATAGGTTTTCAGCAAATCCAGTTTGGCATGGAAAAAGTCGCGATCGTTGCCGTAAAAATTATTGTCGACAAACAGAATGCAGGTACGCCGGCCGACCGCCTCGATCTGGCGCGCCAGGTGGTCGATATCGTAGACCGAGTATTTATTGCCCTCTCCGGTCAACGTGCAAAACGAACATTTGAAATTGCAGTTGCGGCTGGATTCCACATAGCCGATAAAGCCCATCCAATTGATCAGATCGAAGCGCGGATCCATCGCCGGACTGACATATGCCTGACCGAAAACCTCGCGAACGACATCCTGCAATTCCTCGACATCGCCGATGCAGACATAGTCGAAGAATTCACGGCTCCTTTCGGGCAGCGCACGGATGGCCTGGCCACCGGCGACCATCACCGCTTTCGGGTTCTTGGTACGGAAATACGCGGACATATGACGCATGCGGTCAAACGCGGTTGTCATACCGGTAATCACGACCATATCCGGCCAACTCATCAGCTTCTCGTCTTCAAACGGGCCGGAATGAAGTTCGCTGTACAACTTGAGTTCGGCGTGCTGCGGGGCAAAGGCGCCGGCCAGATAAGCCGGACCCACTGCCTGGGGGATAAAATGCGGCCGTCCTTTGAAGCGCCTGGTCTCATCCAGATAGCAATTGATGATGAGAACTCGAATTTTTCTGGTCATGACGCCACTCCCCATATGCTCGATTAAAACGACCGCGTCAGCCGCAACAAATCGTATACCGCCCGAAACGACAGCGGCTTCGCGGCGATATATTCCGGTTTGACAATGTCGCAACCCCACTTCACTTTGTAGTGGACTTGCGATTTGGCGGGATAAACGGACTGTCCATGGTCATGCAATTGCCTTACCACCCAGGCCACGACCCGACTGGCGCCAGGCGGCTCTTCGCCATCGGCCACAAACGGCGTAAAGCCAAAGTGCAGATATTCGATACCTTCGTCCATCATCCGCTCTATCGCGAATGCGTTGCACAACTCCATAACTCCGACCGGGCAATGCGGCAGACGGCGGGATAAATCGTGCAGGTAACCGCTGCGGCGGCCCCAGACCGGCACGTAACTGACAAACCCGACCGGCACGCCGGATTCATCCACGGCGGCAAAGATACGACGCCCTTCGGGCTCGGGTGCGCCGAATTCGCCAACCATGAATTGCAGCTCCTTTTTCTTTTTGGCCGCGAGCCAGCGCCGGCTGACAGCCTGCAGCTGATCGGCAAGCGTCTCGGTCCACGGTGTGTCCGCACCCACCTCCAGCGCTTTCACGCCCGCACGTCTGGCGCGCTTGATTTTATTGCGCAATTTCATTTTCGCCGTGCCGGCAAAACTGTAACCGGCCAGCGACAGCGCAAACGTCGCGCCCAGTTGATTGACCGTCATGTGATGATCCAGGCATAACGGAACCTGGTGTTCGGGCAACTGCACCATCAATGGCTTCAGGCCACAGGACTGCGTGTCTTCCAGGAACGCTCCGAACAGGTCGGCCTGGGCTTCTTTCGGCGCATGTACGCCAGCCAGGGATATGCGGTGCCGTCCGTAGTCGCGGTACGCGACAAATCCGGGACAAGCATTTGACGTAAAGCGTGCATTGTTTTTTGACAACGCCAAAAAGCCGGACGGGTGATCCATATAGTGCCGCGCATTGACGGACGTCAGTGCGATTTTTTCGGCATCGACTACCGAGCGATATGCAGATCGGTTCGACTGGCTTTCGGCTAGCACGCCCATGTCATTTCACGGCTTTCATTGAAGCAACGCATTGATCCGGTGCGGCCTCTGCCGGTTCAAAGCTCAAAGACAGCGGCTTGTATGTATTGCCGAACAATCCGCGATCGCCGGACAGATGAATCGGAAAAGCCATCATGGCCCACTCGAAACCGGAGATGGCATAAGCCCATATCGCAACGATTATTCCCAGAGTCAGATAAGAATGGGCGACGTTGTACAAATAGTGATAAACCGGTGCAATCGGCCCTCCGCCTGCCCGCCGGTAAGCGATCGCGCCCGGCAGATAGCCGATCAAGTCGATCAGCACAAAGGCTGCAATGAACCGCCACCAGTTCAACGCCTCGATATGCATGACGGTAAGCACGACGCAGACGACGACGATCGCGATGTGCTCCAGGCGAACCAGCAGGAACGTACTCGGCGTGTGATAAGGGTTTTTAAGGTCCATTACTTCAGGCCGGCACGCGCCAGAATTCTGGCATGCTGTTTATCGATGCTCTCATGGATGGTGCTGATCTGGTCCTTATACGGCGTTTCGGCAATCAGCCGCCCCGGAACAAATTCGGCGTCCGCAAACAGATCCTTATGTAATTTCGAAACAGAATCAAACAGTTTGACAAACTTCTTCACGTAATACTCAAATACCTCGTTCATCAACAGGCTCGCGTCATGGCACAGACGGATCAGCCCTGCCCGCCCGGAGCCGCTTTTCGGCGCGTGCAAATTGGCGATATAGATACCGACATTCACATGCCGGGTCTCATCGACAAAAGCGCTTCGAATCAACTTGGAAAGATAAGGGTCGACCGGCTTCCAATAGCGCTGCTCATACGCATATAAAGGATAGGCCATGCCTTCAAAAACCAGGTTCATCAGAACCAGGGCTTCAACGAAACTGCCCCGGTCCACGATTTCATCGCAGTGTTCCAGAAAGCGTTTTAGCGGCGGCGTCTTTATCGCATCGTTGATCGCCGGCCGATCAATATCAATGGCTTTGCAGGAATCCGCCAGACGGTTGAAAAAGATCTCGTGATGACGGCCTTCATCAAGCGTCTGCTGAGCAGCGAAATACATGGCTTCATTGGTCGGTGCGTGCCGGGTCAGCGCCCCGGAAACCCGTAATGCCGCTTCCTCGAAAATCGCAAACAGCGACAAATCCAGGCGGTGCACTTCCGACAGCGGCCGCGATTCGGCAATGACCGGAGGCAGAGCCGCTCCGATGGTATCCAGCTCGGTATCTTCCTTGGGCCATTGCCGGTTCGGTACCCGGTCGGTCCAGTGCGCGATCGAAACATTCGGTGTTGCCATAACTAGTTCTTCCTAAAGTTCTACGACAATGTGCGGCTGGCCGCACGCCGCTTGGACTGTTTGACGGTCATTCGCCAGGCCGACAGTGCTGCCAGGCCATAGCCGCTTAGCAGCAGAACGGCCAGTTGCTTGCTGGCTTCGCCGGCAT
Organism: Lysobacterales bacterium; assembly: GCA_028289465.1. Taxonomy (GTDB): domain Bacteria; phylum Pseudomonadota; class Gammaproteobacteria; order Xanthomonadales; family SZUA-36; genus JANQPM01. The sequence continues at coordinate 13,768 of JANQPM010000015.1, forward strand.
TGAAAATCACGCCGATGCCGAGAGCGAATAATGCGGCGGCGATAGTCCAGGCAAAGGTTTTGTGCCAAAAACCGCTTGCGCTGCCGAATGGCGGCCGTTGCCGTGCGAGCACGGAAACGCCGTATACGAATGCCGCGGTAATCGCCGCCGACAAGATGGCTGCCTTGTACAAGCCAAAGCGGTAAACCACGACCATGAACAGCAATGCGCATATCAGCAGCGCGGTCAGCGCCGGTCCGGCAATCAGTCGCCGATCCAGGGTCGCCAGGCCTCGCGGCAGCATTCCCTGGGCCGCCAGTGCGTACACAAACCGGGACAAAGCGAGCAACGCGCCATTAAACGAAGTAAACGATGCAAACACGCAAACCAGTGCGACAACGATAACCATGGAGGTGCCGCCGGCCTGCTCGGCAACGGCTACCTGCGGAATCGTGATCGCGCCGGTATCAGTACCATCGAGCGGAGGCAGCACCGAAAAACCCAGAGAAATGGTGGCGTAGAATATGAACAGTACGCCGATACTCAGCGGCAAGGCCCGGCCCACCGCCCGCGGTTTTGCCACTTCCACATGGGAAGTTAACAATTCAAACCCCAAAAACAAGAACAGCGCCTGGCCGACTGCGGTGCCGAATGCCACTGTGGACGGGGCTTCCACCCACAAATGCTCAACCAGTTGGCCCTCACGCGCGCTGTTGGCAAGCAACAGGATAGAAAGTCCGACCAGGCTGAAAAACAGCGCCAGCATGGCCCAGGTTTGAACCCGATAGCCTATTTTCAGGCCGGATTGACAGATCACCCAGGTCGTAATGATAAACAGCGTAGCGCCAGCAATCGCCGGCAGACCGGCCAGCCGCTGCAGCAGGCCGCCGACGATCAGGGATTCAAAACCGACGAGAAACATCATCAACAGCAGGTAGGGAACGACAACCGTTACTCCGGCCGACCGGCCGAAAGCTCTGGACACATAGGTAATCAAGCCGGCGCCGCTCGGCAGAACATCGGACAGGCGGACGAATACCCGGGCCAGATAAAGACACAGCAGGCCCGCCACCGTCACCGCAAGGACCGACCAGACTCCACCGACCAGGTTTTGAATCTCAAACAAGCCGATCGCGCAGACCGACGCCATCGCCGTGCCGCTGCCGACGGCAACCAGCGAGGCCGTCCCCACCTGTCCGCCGGTAGTGCCGGGCTTTAATTTGATATTTACGCCGGACATAACATGGTCACGATGTAGTCCAGCCGCATGAAATGTTCTTCCGCGCCCTGAACGGTCAGCTCACCGAACATATAGGGTTCGTTCGGGTCCCGGCGCAATTCGAGAATATCCTGCAGCACTTCCTGGCTGGCGGTGACGATCAAGTCCGCCGCGTCCATCGGCTGCCCCATACTGGAAACGCGGCCCTGTTCGACTTCCAGCGTAATCGTCTCGCCGCTGTCCTCGGCCACCAGCGCAATCTTTGAGTCCCATTCATTGTGCTGCTCGACCAGTTGTTCGGCGGCATGATAGGTGGCCACAAAATCGTCTAATGCCCGGGACAAAACCGTCATCGAACTCCTCCGTGCGAAGCCAGGGGCGGACTGAGGCCAATGTGTTTGTCTGTGACCGCCGCTTCGCTGAGCAATGGATCGGCCAGCCGAAAACCGTGCCGGTCAGCCAGCCGGCTGACATAATCCACGTCTTCCAGCGTCGGTTTATTCAGCCCAACGCCGAAATCCCGGGTTTCACCGGCCAGTGCAAGCAGCATGGTTTCGGACAGGCAGGCGAGCTGTATACCATCCGGGAAGCCTTGAATATTGCCTCTGCCGAACTGCATCTCCGGGTCCGGCAGGGCCACCAGACCGCCATCCACTACCGTCAGATCGGTGCGACCGCGGGTCGCCTCGCCGGCGTCTGCAGGCCGCGCGACATCGCAAACAATGGTCTGCGGATTCAATGCCACCTTGTCCAGTATCGGCTGCGGCGATGAGGTGGCCGAGACGACGATCTGGCAGGAACGTATATCGTCGAGGTCCGTTGTAATGCTGATCGGACATTGCGTCAGCCGGCGTAATTCGCCTTGAATACGCTCCAACTGCTTCTTCTTGGTGGTGGAATTGCCCACCAGCACTATGGCCTGCGGATGATGTCTGGCCAGGAGCTGGGCGCACAGCGCGCCGACCGATCCGCGCGCACCGACCACCGCCACGGCGGCCTCGGCGATCGGCAACTGCTGCTGCTTGGCGACTCTCAGAATGGCCCGGTAGGCCATTGCCGCGGTCAGCGCGTTGCCGGTAGTGATGGCCGGACCGCGGCCGGTAACGCCCATGCCATTGCGGCTGAATATACTGGTGAATGCGCCCAAACCGACCACTTGCGCACCCAGGCCGGCGGCCAGATCGGTGCCCCGGCGAATTTCCCGGGCGACCCTGGCCGCACCGCGGCGATACATTTCTTCGGGCAGCATGCCCATCGCAATCAGCCAGCCCCTGGTCCTGTCGCCGGCCGCGGATATCAACGGCTCGGTTTCATAGACGACGCCCGGCGGCATATCGGCAATATAACGGCTGTAGCGATGCAGTTCGTCATGATCTAAAACCCTGAGCGATGGATCGGTCAACAAAATATCGTTGAGCTGCGTGTAATGGATTAGAAACGCAAAACGCGATTCGTCATGCCCGTTACCCCGGGCTTGGTTGCCCGTCAAGGCCGCCGGTGGCAGGTATATCTCGGTTTCATTTTCCTCTTGCGGCGCGGCACCGTTCGAGCCGCCGCTCATCGCGTGGACCACGGTCTGGGTCAGATTCTTTGAAAAGGCCGAGAATACGTTGTTCAGGCCGTGGACGACGCGGTCGATCTCCTCATTGCTGATAATCAACGGCGGAATAATGCGAATCGTTTCGGTATTCCCCAGCGTCGGCACTGCGATCACCGATTCGTTTTCCGCCAATGTCGAAGACAGGCCGTAGCCGAATAATTTCTGATGGCGCATATACGCGGCAAAAAAACCGTCATCGAAGCCTTCGGAATTCAATTCGATGGCGTGCAGCAGCCCGCGTCCGCGAACTGCTTTGATCATTTTCGGGTAGCGTTGCGCCAACTGGGCCAGGGCCGTTGACAGCCGCTCGCCTTTCGCCTTTACCCGGTCGAGAAAACCGGGCGCGGCCAGGGTATCGACCACCGCCAAACCAACGCGGCAAGCCACGTTATTGTTGGCAAAAGTCGAAGAGTGGGTCAGCGCGAATTCCGGCGTCCAGAAATCTTCGGACGTCAGGCAGGCACCAATCGGAAACAGCCCGCCGCCCAGCGCCTTGGCCAGCAGGATCACATCCGGTGCCACTTTTTCATGGCTGCTGGCAAACAATCGACCGGTACGGCCCAGTCCGGTCTGAATTTCATCGACCACCATGGCCACGCCATAGCGCAAACATAACTCCCTGGCTGTAGCCAGATATCCGTCCGGTGGCAGAAGAATGCCGCGCTCGCCCTGAATCGGTTCAAAGAAGAAAGCGGCGAGTTGTTCGCCGTTGGACTCAAAATAACGCTGCAGCGCGTCGATATCGCCGAATGGAATGCGGTCAAAGCCGGGTGCCCGAGGGCCATACAAACCACCGTACGCGCTATCTCCGGAAACCGCCATCGCGCCGAGCGTTTTTCCATGATAGGCGCCATCGCAGGACAATATGGTCTGCCGTCCGGTGGCGACACGCGTCAGCTTTATCGCCGTTTCAACCGTTTCGGCACCCGAATTGGTAAACACACAGCGCGCGATATTGCCGGATGCCAGTTGGGTCAGGCGTTGTGCCAATTCCACTGCATGAGGCGCTGCGAAAGGCTGCACCATAGCCGGCGTTTGCCGGCTGAGCGCATCTTCAACCGCTTCGGTTACCGGTTTGGCATTGTGGCCCAGGGCCATTACACCGTACTGGCTGTTGCAATCGATAAACCCCCTGCCCCTTTCGTCATACAGCCAGACGCCTTCCGCTCTGACCCACCGACGGTCCATATTGCAAAACTGCAATAACCGTTGAAGCTCCGGATTAAGTGCCGGCACGCTATTATGATTGGAATTATTCATGCTTTGGTGTTCCCCCCACTGCCTGCAAAACCTGCGGCCCGGTAGTCCGCGCCGTTATCGCGGGACTCCGGTAAAAACTTGTCCATCAGCGCCATCGCGCGAACGCCAAGCTTGAAACTGCACCAGCGGACCGGCTCGGTCGGAATCCACGGTGGCGTATGGTTAAACCAGGGCAGATCCTCGGTGGCCTCTCGGCCTTCGATAATGTCGGTAATCCAGGCGCCGGACCGAATGCTCAATGCGATGCCATGCCCGGACCAGGCACCGACGTAGTGTACGCCGGGCATGCGTTTCAATGGCCTGACGGTCGGCATGGTATCCAGCACATAGCCAATCACCCCGGTCCAGGCATGGGCTATTTTCAAGTCATCCAGCATGTGGAATACCGACTTCAGCTCGCGGCTCAGTGCCCGCCAGTCTTTCGCTCTGCTGCGGGATTCACGCAGGCTGCCACCCCATCGGTACCGTGGCATACCGCCGCCGAATACGATTCGGTTGTCCTCGGTCAAGCGGAAATAGTTAAACAGCCGCCGGCAATCAATGATGCATTCGCGGCCGCGCCACCCCAAACTTGCGAGCTGTGCTTCGCCAAGCGGTTCGGTCGCGATCACAGATAAGTGAACCGGCAACACCCGGCCTTTCATGAAGCCGGCGGAACCGCTATAGCCGGAAGTCGCAACAATCACATGGTCTGCTTTGATGCTAGCGCCGCTGTTCAAATGAACCACCGGCGACGGCTCGCTGGTGATCGACGCAACCGGCGAATGCTGGTGTATTTCGCCGCCAAGATCCGTGATACGGTCTGCCAGGCCCTCAAGCAGCAACCCCGGGTGCAACGTACCGGCAACGGGAAGATGAATTGCCGCCGGCGCATGCGCTTTCATATTTTTTGCCGGCACTGCAAATGCAGCCCGCTGTTCGAGCGTGGCCGAATCCCAGCAATCGTGCGGTAAATCCAGTTGCCGAAATGCATCCAGTTGGGCACGGAGTCTGCTCTGCTTATTCTGATTGGGCGGAGAGACGATCAGTTGTCCGCTCATTTCCAACTGGCAATCAATATCCAGGCGGCCAACCAGATCTTGAGCGTATCGCACGGCTTCCAAACTGGCGAGATAGGTACGACGCGCTGTATGCTCGCCAAGCCGCTTGATCATCGCCGGCAGGCTCTGTCCGACACCGGGTGTCAGCATGCCGGTACTGTGGCCGGAAGCGCCAGCGCCGACATGCGACGCCTCCAGCACCGTAACCTTGCGGTCCGGCCCGCTTGCCAGCAGATGGTAGGCGGCGGAGAGTCCGGCCAGCCCGGCACCGACAATCACAACGTCCGCTTCCGAATTCACCGTTTCAGGTGTTTTAGCCCGTATAGGTGCCGGCGATTGCCAAATACTCCGGTATGAAGATGTTTCGAACAAACGAGGCCCCCTATGGTGTATCGGCTAAGCTCCCCGATCTAATGTCTGGCCGACTTCCGGGCGCTTTCTCACTTTCCATATCCGCGAATCCACCACGTAATGATGAAAAGCGATACCCCAGCCAAGACCCAGCAGCATATTTCTGATCAGGTCCGTTTGCGCGGCGGCAACGCCCATGATCCGCGGTCCATACCACAGCAAACCGAAAAACAGACCGAGGCCGATATACAAATTAATGCTGCCCATGGGCCGGCGCCCTTTACCCTTTTCGTACTGCCAGACAATCCGGTGGTATTGCAGATTATGAAAAATCGTCAATGTCGCGGTAATAGCCAGCAGGTTGTCCAACAAGCCAAAGACCAGCAGGTGGAAGCCGACCACGATCAGTAGAAACATATGCTTGGGACCGAACTGAACGCGCTGTCCCCATTGGCGCCTGATCCAGTGAACCAGCAGCACCAGCATCGATGTCGCAAACGCAACGTCCAATAATAGCCGGGCGCTGTCGAACCAGTTTGCCGGAAACAGATGAGGCAGCCCGCTGGCGATATAGGAATCGGTCAACGTAAACCGGGCAAATGCATAAATACTGCCAATCCACAAAAACCACTTATCCAGATTGCCATGTACTGCCCCGCCGGTTTTCCGGTTATACAAGACCATTACGCCATAGTGCTGCCGAATCAGATGGTAGTAGGCCCAGATATAAGCGCCGGCCAGAAAATAACGAAACAGCGCGCCGGCTTCACCGATAATTGAGGGGCCGGGATCGAAAAACGAATAGTCGGCCATTGCGATGACCGGCCCCAGAACCAATATCAGCCATGCCCGGGACTTCGGCAGTCCCGCCTTGGACTGCTCATCGGCGGCAAAGTAGGTGCGTGCATAGGTTGCCCAAACATGGGTACCGTCCAGCAATACACCCCATAACAGCAATACCAGTACTGCCGGGTGCGCAAATGAGTAGTTGGTGCTGTTCAGGCTGGGTATGGACAGGAAAACCGCTAACAGGAGCAAGCCGATAAGCACGGAGCCCTGCAACCATAATAAATCTTGCGTTTTTGAAATAATCCAACCGCTGCGCCATGAAACGATTGATGCAGTTGAACTCAAACCCCTTTCATTCACAACGCCCCCCTTGCTGCGAGCATTAAAAACGCGAATTCTCATAAGTATACTCGCCTATTGCGATATTTCAATTTGCCGCACTTCAGTACCCATACCGGTGATCGCCAGATACCAAATTGCAAACGGTATACGGCTCGTCAATAAAATTGACAGTAGAAGCAAGTGATAAGAAGTATTCAATGAAACGAACAAAACGAATTAGGACGTTTTACGTATACGTTTCAATGCTCCCGAACTGCTTGGTAGGCCGCTTCGGCCCACTGTCTTAACGCCACCATCGTCTCGGATTTATTGTCCCCAACAATCACCGGTTTGCCGATAACCACCGTGATTTTGCCGGGTGACTTTAGAAAGCGATGAGCCGGCCAGCAATCTCCGGAATTGTGCACCACGGGAACGATGGGCACATTCGCTTTAGCCGCCAGCGCTATGCTGCTTCGCTTGAAATGTCCGAGTACGCCCGGTGGCATTCGGGTTCCTTCCGGAAAGATCAATACTGACAGATTGCTGCTGACGCGTTCACTTCCCTGCCGCAACAGCTTTCGCAAAGACTCGCGCGCGTTTTCACGCTTAATTGCGATCGGTCTCAGCATAAACAATGCCCACCCCCAAACCGGAATGCCTAGCAGCTCTCGCTTAACCACCATCACCAAAGGATGAAACAAGGATTGAAACAGATAGGCTTCCCACTGGCCCTGATGGTTGGCCGCGACGACATAGGGCGATTGCGGAATGTTTTCTCTGCCGATAATCTGATAATCGACACCGCAGCTAACCCGCAGCCAGGCGATAACCGAGTACTGCCACAGGCCGATAAAAGCCAGCCGCCAGCGTAACGGCAGAATCAGGCCCGCCGTCAGCACAAACAGCACGGCGAACACGCCTGACGGCACGTACCAGAAATAGAAAAGCAAAGAGCGGATCAGGCGCAAAATAACCTCGACATGATTACCGTTTAATTCATCTTAGCGTAGCGCCATAAGCGTTCAAGCCGCGGACTACCCGACGCAACGGCCATCCATAAACTCCGGTTGCAGGCACACAGGCAGTAAACCGCTTTGACGCCGAAAGCGAATGATTGCGATCAACAACCCACTACTAAATCAAATGATAATCGGGCACTTGCTTTGCCAACACCGAGGTGACCGCAAAAGTAACTCCGTGGCGGCCTTTGAAAAGCCCGTCATCGGGCAGCGTCGATGCCAGCGTAATCGCCTGCAGGGTCAGATCTCTTGCGCTGGCGAAATAGCGCTCACAGCCGGTAGCAGCGGCTACACAGGTCAGAGCCAGTGCCTGGCCTGCCAGTCCGCAGCACAGCGACGCATTACGCTGCGACGGGTTTCGTACCGTATAGTCCGCCGCGTTCAGTGCCAGTCGGTCATACCCGCAATCGGCAAAGCATTCGGCCGCTTTGGACCAGAACATCGCCTGACCGGCCGTGCCGTGACACCACCCGGGATAGGGCCGGCTTAGATCATGGTGAGTCGAATTGCGGGCATCGGTCACGGATGACACCGGTAGCACTCCTGTTCCGCCGGAAAGTTCCGCGACGTTGTCGGCAAAGCGGCCAAGCAGCGTTTCGAACCGTTGATCGGGTGACTGCGTAATACGGTGCCAGTGCAGCAGTGCATATAGCACACCCATACTGCCATGGGCCAAACCTAAAAAGCGTTTCTCTCCGAGCCCCTGAAGTATCGACGGATACCCGGCGTCCAACCGGGTAAGAAACGAGCGATAGAGCGTATCGCCAAGCTGCTCCAAGGCCGACAGATCAATCACGCTGGTGGATTCCAGGCGGCTTTTTAACTTGGCCGCACCCAGCAGCAATCCGAGCGGCCCGTTAACCAGATCAAAAGCGTATCGCGATGCGAAGCAATCGTCATCGGCCGCGGCTGTAAAACCGTCTGCCGATGCCATAAACGCCGCCAATGCGCGTTCGGTGTCCGGCCGGTCGCCCAATGCCGCGCTGATCAATGTTCGGGCGAAGCGTGACCCGGGCGCCGACTGAAAAACGGAGTGTACCGACGGCGGGTGCTTGTGCTCCGAGCATACGGCCTGCTTTGCCATCGAAATATCTGCCCATAAATCGGCTGCCATCAGCAATTGCGAATCCTGACGATGTTCGGCCAGCTGCAACAGCGTAATGGCGTGGCCGGCTGCACCATCGTAGACGCAGCCGAAACGCGTTTTCCGCTGCACCTCGGCGGTTAACCGGTCCCAATCTGCCTGGCTTTGCGCAAATTGGCGCAGGTACAAATCCATGGTATCCAAACTGCTTTCCTTGCTGACCGGCTGTGTCCGGTTTGCTGAATGCCGGTTAATACGTGCAACCGGTTCGTCTTGCAGAGCTTCGAACAAGTGCTGATGAAATGCTGCTACCGAGCGGTGCCGCTCGGCCGGGGCTTTAGATAAGGCTTTTCCAAGCACCTTTTCCACCCGATCGCCGCTGAAACCGATATCCGCAAAAGGCCGCATCGGTTCCTGCGCAATCTGCAGCAATAGAACCTCGTGTACCAAGCTGAGCGGTATCGGCGTGTGCCCGGTCACCAAACCGTACGCCAGATTCGCCAGCGTATACACTTCTCCGGCGACGCTTGGCGGCGGCGGTTCGATCTGCTCGATACAGGCCGCCGCGAATTCCGGCTCGAAATACTTCGGCACGCCGACACGCTGAATCTGTTGCCGCCGGCTCTGCCGGCACGCGCCGCCGAAGTCGATCAGCCGCACCGACAGATCAGGCCGGACGATGATATTGGCCGCATTGATATCGCCGTGCAGAAAACCGACAACGTGAAGCGCCCGGTACGCACCCAGGATCTGATCAAGCAGTTCGATACGGCTTGGATAATCCATCGGCGTTTGCAGCACATACTGCTCCAGCGTTTGATTTCCGACGTCCTGCAGAATCATGTAAGGTGATTCGCAATCGAGGTCCGACGAGCAAATATCGGGTGCGTAGGCAAAATCCGCCTCGGCCAGCTGCGTTAAAACCTGCGCTTCATGGCGCAGTATTCGCTTGGTTTTTTCCGGCGCATCGGCCGGTACCCGTTTCCAGATCAACCGGTTTCCCGATGCATCTTTCGCCCGGTAGACCTCGGTATCCTCCAGCGTTCGCAGACAATCGGTCAATGTCATACCCAGCACTTCGGTGCCCGCCGTAAATTCCGTTGTCTGCCGGTCGGAGTCCGGTAAACCGGCATTGATCAGCAACCCGCTCTTCAGCCAGCCGGTAACAACCGGAAAGGCGTCATCCAGCAAACGCTGCGGATCGCTGTTCTCATTGTGCGCATGCTCAACGACCGCCTCCGCCAGCCGCCGCGGCGCGCGGAACAAATTCAGAAAGCCGGCCGCCGATTCTCCGATCAACTGCGAATTCCGGCGCGACTTCTTATGCGTCAGCAGATAGCCCTTTTCGGCATGATTGAGCTGAGCCCGAAATTCGTCCGGCAACGATTCTAATGCGGTGATTTCCGCATCCGGATGAAGTTGTAGAAGGTCGCTGTCCCGCGGCTGCATGGCATCCATCGTGATTCGAACTCCGTTTACGCGGTACCCAGCAACGGCAGGCCCAGGTGCCGCCAGAAGGCCGTAGCGGATGTTATTCCGGCCTGGCGGCCGGACGCGAGGTACTTGGCCAACAGAGTGCGCCAGCTATGATGGCGATAGGCCGTCTGATAGGGTGCGATTTCTTTCGGGTCAGCGGCCACCGACAGCATGCAACTATCGCTGACCGGCAACGTGAACGGTACGCCGAGGTCGGCATACCCGGACAATGCTGTCGCCAGCTCCGCTGTAACGGAACCGACATCCGCTGATTCCAGATACAAGACCAGTTTGTCCGACCGTCCCAGACCCTGGGCGCATGCCACCACTTTCAGGCAGGGCACTTGCAAATCCGCCGACAATTGCGCGGTCTTTCGAAAGACATCGGGCAGATCATCGCAAGTTGGACTGACATAGATTTTCATATAGGAAGGCAAGCTCCCGGAAACCGTGTCCGGCCGCTTCCAGATAAACCAATTGGGCTGTGAGGGGTAGTCGGTAAAAAAATCATAGTCCTGCAGCGGGTCGGCCGTATCTCCCTGAAGCCAGCTCAACAGCGATTCTCCGCCGGAACCTTGCGCGGCTGGTTCCTGGCCAAAACGATACACAGCTTTGCCGGTCAGACCCGAAACAGCTCGCTTCAGGCCCAGATACTGCAACCCCAGCGAAGTCTTTCGATGCAGCGGGTGATTGGCATTGAGCGAATAAGCGTTGGCCACCTGGGCCATCCATCCGGTTGCCCGGCAAAGAATATCTAAATCATCATCCATCATTGTCACCGGAAGTTGTCAGGCTGCCCGCAGGCGGGCCGCAAAGCCCGCCCGGGGCTGAAGAAATTAACCGCGTTTGGCGTATTTCTGCACCAGATCGTTGATCTCATCCCGCAGTGATGCGATCCGTTTCTCGTCCAGCGACAAACGGGTATTGAATGATTTCTTCGATAATCGCACAGAAGCGCCAACGCAGGTCAGGTTGGTGGTCGGGCCGACACAAATCCAGGATCCCCCGGTCTTGCATTCAAGCGCTCTGGCAGGACGCACTCGATCGGCGAGGTCCGCCAGTTGCTCGATTTTATCGGCTACCGTCACATTGACGTCAATAACTCGAAAAGACATATTATTCCCCCTTGGTTAAATAGGATTTCTGCTGAAACAGCAATGAGTGTACTGATGCTGACGGACTCAAACTCTCACCCCGACCGTATTCCGACGCCTGACCACAACCCCCTGTATTCGAACAAGACCCATCCGAGGCCGTGGTATGGCCCGGCCACCGGATTCAGGCGAAACAGGAAACCATTGATGTTATCGGTTACTATCGACAGATAATGTCATCAAGGGGGCGGCGGATGAACTTCGCGATCAATTTCGTACGTAATCTCTATAAACGGTTCCCCGGATTCCGGCGTATTTTCTGGCGGCTCTGGTACCAGTATTTCTCCGGAAAATACCAGGAAGATGACCTGGTATTTATGAACTACGGGTATTCGCCCACCACAGCGGAAACACCGGTTTTGGCACTTGAAGCAGAAGACGAAAGAGAACGCCTTCCATTGCAACTTTATGATCATGTCGTGCGTCTGGCCAAGACCCGGCTTGCTCCACTGGGTGAAAAACAGATATTGGAGGTGGGCTCCGGGCGCGGCGGCGGCGCATCCTATGTTGCGCGCTATATGAAACCCGGTTCGATGACCGGAATCGACATCTCCAGGAACAATGTTGCCTTCTGCCAAAAGCGGCATAGGGTCCCGAACCTGACATTCAAGACCGGCGACGCGGAGGATCTGCCGATGCAAGACAGCAGCATGGACGGCGTGGTCAATGTAGAATCCTCGCATTGCTATGAATCCATTCCGCGGTTCTTTTCCGAAGTCTTCCGCGTTCTCCGGCCCGGCGGCTATTTCTTTTACGCCGATGTTCGCGACCGGTCCGAACTCCCCGAATTGAAACAAACCGTAGACAGCATGCCCTTTGAGGTCATCAAGGAAGAATTCATCACCGCCAACGTTCTTCTGGCCTTGAAGCTGGACCATGACAGACGGGTCAGGATGATCGGCAAAGCGGCACCTGCCATGTTCCACAAACCGATGCAGGAATTCTCCGGCCTGGAGGGTTCACGGATATACAATGCGATGGATAGCAGGGAAACCGAATACGTCCACTATGTATTAGGAAAACCGGGCTAAGAATCCACTTTTTTTTGGTTGCTTGGATCAAAATCGGTACCAAACAACTTGTCGAAGACCGAATCAACCATACCGAAGTTCTTACCAAAATGCCGGTGGTGCAGGATATGCAGTCTGCGCCGATGCCGGAACCAGCGGAAACGCCGCAGCGGCGAATGCCTGAGGTGAAGGTGAATATGAAACCAGTGGGTATTGAGTACCGTCATACAGAGTCCGCCAATACCGGCCACCCAGTTGTAAGGTCTGGGGAAAATAGCAAGCACCAGGGTTAACAGGACAATAAAAGGCACTATGCTCGCGACCTTGCCGCTGTAGGCCAGCTCGGGAGTGCGGTACTTCAGGCTCAGCATATCGTTCTCCGGATAAGACCGGTGATGTCCGTAAATGTGCTTTCTAAACACCGAACCCGCCCATTTTTTATGGAAAATCCGATGAGACAGGTAGATACCGAAGCTCGAAATGAAATAGGTCAGCACCAAGGTCCCGATACATAGAACAACGGTAATCATGGCTGCTGCCGCCCTTTTCCAACACGGGCAGAAAAGCAAAGATTCTGTGCGATCACGATAGGCCCCCTTTGAATCCGATCACAGCTTGCTTTCAAATATTACTACATTAATCCGCACCCGGCACGGCGCATTTTGCAGCCGTGCGAACTGCTGCCAGCGCGGCATGGTTCTTACCAAAACAGGAATTTTGCTAGCGGCCCGGCAGAATCTGGCCCGCAAGCTTCTTCTTTAGCCTCAGTGACTTAATGTCATCTTGTGAAACGCTGAGTCACGCGAATCCCCCGCACCGCCGGCGCGTATTTGGCGCAGACCCGAATCTCGATCGTGACCAGACTAGCGTTTCACTATAAAATTGAACCGCTTCTTCGGCTTTGAATCGTTACAGCCAAACATGAGATTTCGTTAAGAAAATACAATCATGAAAAGAAACCTGATGGCATTCTTAAAAATCACATTGGGGAGCCTGCGTGATTTAGCGCCCGTGGTCGCGGTGGTGTTGTTTTTCCAATTCGCCGTACTGCAACAACCGCTGCCCAATGCGATTGAGCTGGCAGCCGGCCTGATCCTGGTGGTACTGGGGTTGACGTTTTTTATATTCGGCCTGGAGCTCGGGCTGTTTCCGATCGGGGAGTCCATGGCCTATGCCTTTGCCCAGAAAGGCAGTCTGCTCTGGCTGTTCGTGTTTGCATTCGCGCTGGGTTTTGGTACCACCGTCGCCGAACCGGCATTGATTGCTGTCGCCAAGGAGGCGGCGACAATAGCGGCTGACGCCCAAGTCATTGCCGCCAGTGACAGCGCCAGGGACAGCTATGCTCTGGGCCTTCGGCTGACCGTGGCCTTCGCAGTCGGCCTGGCCATTATGATCGGCGTGCTGCGAATACTGAAAGGCTGGCCGATACACCTGATGATCATCGGCGGATACATCCTGGTGGTTATCATGACGGCCTTGGCACCCAAAGAAATTATCGGCATTGCCTATGATAGCGGGGGTGTGACCACATCGACGATTACCGTACCTCTGGTTACCGCGCTGGGTGTGGGTCTGGCATCCGCCATCAAAGGGCGTAATCCGATGATCGACGGTTTCGGCCTGATTGCATTCGCATCGCTGACACCGATGATTTTCGTCATGGCCTACGGAATGCTGATCTGATGCTGGATACCATCTCCCCTGCCGCAATCCTCGGCACCCTGGTCAGCACCGTCCGGGACGTGGTTCCGATTGCCATGGTGATATTCGGCTTTCAGTTTTTGGTGATCCGAAAGCCGATTCCCAAACTGAAGAACATACTGATCGGTTTCGTCTATGTACTGGTGGGCCTGTCAATATTTCTGCTGGGTCTGGAGAAAGCGCTGTTTCCACTCGGGCGGGTGATGGCCGAACAGCTGACAAACCCGGAGTTTATCGGCGACAGCCTGGCCGGTGCGGAACAAATCCTGATCTGGACAGACTACTACTGGGTCTACCTGTTCGCCTTTGCGATCGGATTCAGCACAACCATTGCCGAACCCTCATTGATCGCAGTGGCAATAAAAGCCAATGAAGTCTCGGCTGGCGCGATCGGCGTCTGGGGACTTCGCCTGGCGGTTGCACTGGGCGTGGCCATTGGTATCACGCTGGGTGTATACCGGATTATTATTGGAGCGCCGATCCACTACTTCATAATCGTCGGCTATGTCGTGGTAGTCATCCAAACGCTGTTCGCGCCCAAAATGATTGTGCCGCTGGCCTACGACTCCGGCGGGGTAACCACCTCAACCGTTACGGTACCGCTGGTGGCAGCGCTGGGGCTCGGGCTGGCCGAAACGGTACCGGGCCGTAATCCTTTAATCGACGGTTTCGGCTTGATCGCTTTTGCCAGCCTGTTTCCGATGATGACCGTGATGGCCTATGCCCAGCTGGCTGAACGCATCACCGCCCGTAGACACAACGATAAGAAAACTGCTGGCCGCAACCGCAAAGCGGCGGCCGACATCAAATCAGAAAAAAAGGACACTGATTGACTATTTGTAAGGTATTACTATGCATTTTAAATTAATTATCGCCTTTGTAGATGATGACACTACCGATTCGGTAATGGAGGCCGCGCGCGTTGCCGGCGCAACCGGCGCGACCGTGATCAACAACGCCCGGGGCGAGGGACTGAACAGGAAGAAAACCTTTTTGGGTCTGACTCTGGATACACAGCGCGATGTGCTGCTATTTTTAGTCGAAGAACACCTAAGCAGGGGTATTCTTGAGAAGATCGCAAATGTTGGCGAGTTTGATCAGTCTCCCGGTACCGGAATCGCATTCCAGATTGATGTGGAGGACGCTCTCGGGGTTGCCCACCAGGTCTCCGAACTCGTTACCCGGATTGAGGAGGACATATGAGTAGTAAAACAATCGTTCGCGTTCGTGAGGTTATGACGCAGCAGTTCGTGATTCTGGACGGAATCGCTACGGTAGAAGAAGGGATTCAGGCGCTGCTGAAGAAAGACGCTCATGCAGTCATCATCCAGCGGCGCTGCGAAGAGGACGAATACGGCATTGTGGTATTGCCGGATATCGCCCAAAAGGTGCTTAGCGTGGACAAGGCACCGGAGCGGGTCAATTTATATGAAATTATGACCAAACCCGTATTGGCCGTCGATCCGGAATTGGATATTCGCTACTGCGCCCGCTTGTTCTACCGCTTCGGACTATCAATGGCGCCGGTGATTCAGGATAAAGAAGTACTGGGGATAGTCACCTATAACGACATTGTATTGCGTGGCCTGTTGAAACGGTGAGCCGGACAATATGGCGCATATTGAATATGATCCGGCACGTTCTGCCAGTGCCTAATAGATCGGCACCCCCTAAGATGTGTTTCATTGAACACCGTTAACGCAGGAGCACTGCCATGACAGCAATAGACAGCTCAGCCCCAGTCATGGTGACCGGCGCCACAGGGTATGTCGCCGGTCAGCTGGTTAAAAAATTATTGAAACAGGGTTTGACCGTTCATGCCCCGGTGCGTGACCCCGATAAACCGGAGAAACTGAAATACCTGAACGAAATTGCTGCAGCCAGTTCGGGCGAGATTAAGTATTTCAAAGCTGACCTGTTAGACGACGGTTCTTACGACGAAGCAATGGCGGGCTGCGCGCTGGTTTTCCACACCGCGTCGCCCTTTAAGATCGATGTTAAAGACCCGCAAAGCGAGCTGATCGACCCTGCCAGGCTGGGTACGCGCAATGTGCTTCAGAGTGCCAATCGCACACCTGAGGTTAAGCGAGTCGTGCTGACCAGCAGTTGCGCGGCTATTTATGGCGACAATGCAGATTTACGAACGACGCCTGACGGTGTGTTCACCGAGGAGACCTGGAATACCAGTTCTTCAATGACCCACAATCCGTATTCCTACTCGAAAACCGTTGCCGAAAAAGAAGCCTGGAAAATTGCCGAATCCCAGTCCCGCTGGGATATGGTGGTGGTTAATCCGACGCTGGTGATCGGCCCTGGAATCAACCCTCACGCTACTTCCGAAAGTTTTAACCTGATCAAGCAGATGGGGGACGGCACCATGAAGACGGGCGCTCCCCGATGGGGGTTCGGTGCCGTTGATGTTCGTGATCTGGCCGAAGCGCATTACAACGCCGGATTTACGCCAACGGCCAAAGGCAGACACATCGTTTCCGGGCACAATACCAATATGTTTGCAATGTCCCAGACCTTGCTTGAAAAATACGGCGAGGACTATCCCATTCCACGCAGGGCTCTGCCAAAATGGCTGATGTGGGTGATTGGCCCGATCGTGGACAAAAGCATCACCCGCAAAGCCATCTCGCGGAATGTCGGCCTGCCGTGGATAGGCGATAACAGCAAGAGCGTCAGAGAGCTGGGCATCAGCTACCGGCCGCTGGCAGAATCGATGAACGATTTCTTCCAGCAGATGATAGACAGCGGCCTGGTGAAAAAAGCCGGCTAAACCTGCTCCGCAATCGTACAAGCCGACATTAAAAAGGGGCTTTCAAGAGCATCGATACGACAGTATCGCGAATCAGCAGCTTCTGAGATGACGGTAATTTGACCTGCCGCCCTCTGTGGGAGAAATCCCGCGATTGCAACAGTATTTTTCTAGTTGATGTCCATGTAAGGGGGGAAATCACATGGCAATCTTTATCCATCGTTTATGTTCTGTTATCGCGCTGGGTGCGATATTTTTGCTGTTTGGATCGCTGTATTCCTGTTCAGGTAATGTAACCGATACACCGACCAAGCAATTGAGCGGAAAGAAATATGTTCGCGGCTTCATTGCCGTTCAACTTCATGATGTGAAGAAAACGGACGATCTTCGCGATAGCCGTATTTTTATTCCCGGCGTAAAAATGACGTTGACCAATATCGCTTCTTCGGAGTCGACCGACGTTATCAGCGATCTGAGTGGCCGGTTCAATTTCCCGGCTCAAATATCCGGTGACTACAAACTCTGCTGGCAGCGGGCCGGCTACCAGTCCGAATGCCGGTCAAGCCCTGTGCAAATCAGCTCTCGTCCGGTCAACGTGGACATCATAGAAATTCGGCCCGACGCCGATTTTGAAACGACCGTAGTCGTCTACGGTACGGTCTTTATGCGCGACGAAGAACTGGGGCGTGAACTGCAGCCTCTGGTGGGGATCAACTCGTTTGCCAACATCGAGGCCTTGGACAACAACGGGAATACTTTCTACCAGACTCCAGTGAACAACCAGGGTATGTATGTCGTCCCCGCAGTGCCGCGCGATGAAATAATGGTCGCGATCCAGGCTTCCGTTGAAAAGGAAACCATGACCAGCAGGACTTATAAGGAGGTCCTGCAAACCGGCCATGCCCACCGGGTCGATGTCATTATGCGAAATCACCTGCCGCGGATACTGGACGTGGTTTCCAGAGTCGGCGGAAAGGACGTTGAGATCGCGCAGGCCGGCGATACAATCAGCCTGTCGGCCAGCGCACACGACGCCGATAACGATCAACTGCGCTATGAGTGGTATGTCACGCCGGGCGAAGGTACCTTAAGCAACCCCAACAACGCTTCCACCACCTGGAAACTGCCTGCGCAGAAAGGCCGCTATACCGCAGTCGTCCATGTAAAGGATGACCATGGCGGTTATTCGGTGGGCAAATCCACCGTTCGGGTTGGTCTGGACAAAGCACGCTTTTCCGGCAGAGTGGTTACCGTTTTCGGCAGCCCGATCAGTGCCGCCGAAGTGCAAATCGGCGGCACCGGCGATACCGCGGCGACCAACGCCGACGGCTACTTCAATCTGACAACGGCGCTGACTGACCGTTATGTACTGAATATACGCAAACCGGGCTTTGCCGCGGTTTCCCGCATCTATCGCCGCAGTTTTGAGAACGGAACCTGGCGCATGCAGAACGCTACGGTAGTGACTGTTGACCCGACACAGGATATCGTCGTCAGCGACAATCCACAGCAAAAAGACTACTGCTATGTTCCGGCGTTCGAACGGGTGGTCTGGAGCCATTTCCCGGGGGTGCAAAACCGCCGCAGACAGGATGGCACCGGCCGCACCTACGCGGTGGAGAAAGAACCCTACCGCAACCCTTATCCGCCCGAACTCATCGCACAGCGAAAACGGGGGCAGTGCGGGCAAGGCGTTGAACTCTTTATTCCAGCCAACTCGCTGCAGGATAAAGACGGCAATGCACCGCCTGGTCCGGTCACCATCGAACTGAACACCGTTGACCTGCTGGCGCCGGATTCCATGCCGGGCGATTTCAGCGCTGACGATGGCAGCTATTTGATCAGTTATGGCGCCAGCACCGTCGAGGTTAGTGCCGGCGGCGTCGAATTTAGCCAGATCGCCGACGGCCAATTCGCGATCTTGCGTATTCCGGTCTCGGATGCGCAACTGGCTGCGGGCGGTACCATACCGCCAACCATTCCGAAACTCGTCTACAACGAAGAGACCGGGCTATGGGAAGCCGAAGGCGAGTTCACCCTGGACGCTAGCGGTACGTTCTACGAGGCCGAAGTCAGCCACTTTTCCACCATCAATACGGACATCCAGAAAACCGGCCAGTCCTGCGTGCGCTTCAAGAGCGAAGACATGCCGATTCCTTTTCAATTGGATGTCATCGTTCCGATTCCCGATGCAGCGCCGGTGCAGCGAACTGCACAGATCAACGCCAATGACGAATACAATCTCATCATCAATTTGCCGAACGATACGGAGATTACGCTGCTCGCCTACACGGTGGTTAACGACCAGGTGGTTCCGCACGGCGTCTTCACCGTGGACACCAACGGTGCTCAGAGCGGAAACCCGGCAGCACCGAACTTCTCGGAATGCCAGACCAAGGTCGTTCTGAGACCGGTCACGCTGCCTGAACCGGGTCCGGATGCGTTTTTGCACGGACTGTATTCGTTTATCGCAACCAAAGTGCAGGAAAACGACGGCACCATTCCGAATCAGGCGCTAAAAGACCAGCTCGAGGACGCAACCATCGACTATTACAACACGGTCGATCCGCGCGGCTTGCGCAATACCTTCGATAAATTCAAACAGGCGAACGGCCTTGCCGCCGACGGTAATCCCGCGATCAAGGCCAGCTACGGGCCAGGCGATGAAGTCCGTGCCGCCTACGCCAATGCGATCGACCTGGGCTTCGGGCGCGATATGCACGGCAAGCGTGTTTTGGCAGATGACGGCGAATGGGATATCGCCTTCTATGTCAGCAACTACGGGGACTACGATTCGGATGACATCGTCGATCAACAGAACGCGGCCAATCAGAACGCGGACGAGCTGGTGGCCACGGTCGCGATGGAATGGTCGCGAATCGAAGACGGCCCGGCATCCGATTATGACTACTACGACCCGGACAATACCGACCCGGATCCGAATGACCCGGCTGCACCGATTGTGTTTTCCGATAACGAGCGCGTTATCAAGTTCTATGTCTATAACAAGCTCGGAGAACCTGTGTTTGCTGCCGATCTGGACAACCGCGGCGTCAGGCCGATACCGCAATTGTGCATGGTCTGCCATGGCGGTGCCTATGACACCGGATTCGAGACCGGCACACCTGCTTTCAGCCAGCCCAGCGACGTCAAGCTCGGTGCGGTAATGCTGCCGTTCGATATCCATGGCTACGAGTTCTCCCCCGTCGCGCCGGCCAATTTCTCCAAAGCGAATCAGCAACTGGAAATTTTTGAGCTGAACAATATGGTTGTGGACACCGAGCCGGGTGCGGTGATCGAAGAAATTATCGACGAAATGTATTCGCCGACGAACCCCGCGGGTGCGGATAACCAGTTGGAAGACTTCGTCGTTGCCGGCTGGAACGCCAATGGCGCACATCAGGATATGTACCTCAATGTGATCAAGCCCGCCTGCCGGGTCTGCCATGCGTCCCGCCCGCTGGAAGATACCGGCGGCGGCGGTACCCGGGATTTAAGGTTCCATTCGGTCAACCACTTCCTGGACGCGCCGCCGGAAGGCATTGCCGCAGTGGCATCCACCCGCGTTTGCGTCACCCGGGAAATGCCGCATGCGCTGGCGACTTATAACCGCTTCTGGTACAGCTACAACCCGCTCTCTCCGTTGGAAGGCGTGCTATTCCAGCCTTCCCGCATGCAGGCATTTTTTGACGGCGTGGTAGAGCCAGTACTGGGAGGAGCGCTCGGAAGCAATTGCGTTACCACACCGGATATCGATGACAGCGTCATTGAGGAACCGGCCAAACTGTCCGATATTCAGGCCAATATTTTCACCGGCTGTGCCGGCTGCCACGGCGGCAGCTTCGGCGGTATCAATATGGACCTGGGGGACGGCTCTGCCCATGGCGCTATCGTCAATGTGGCGGCTCAGGAATCCTCAGGCGGACTGGACCGCATTGAACCGAACTCCGTCAATCAAAGCTATCTGTACAAGAAGGTCGACGACGACGTAGCCGCCGCCGAATGTACCGCAGTCCAGGCCGGCCAGGACTGCACCGATGCGATGCCGCCGGGCTCTAGCGGCCTGAGCGCGGCGGAACTGGAGGACCTGGCCGAGTGGATCAACGACGGGGCCCAGAGTAATTAAATATTGAATAATTAAATGTTGAATAACTAAGCTTTATTGACTGGGAAATGAAAGAGCCCGCTGCGGCGGGCTCTCTTACGTACAAATCCGTACCCGTCATCACTCAACTTCCGCCCGGAATATCCCGCCTGTCTTAACAGAAAAACCGGGGCCGATACCGATTTGGTTTGCCGCCGAATAGTTAACACAGGCCCCGCTCTGGATCACATGGTCGTCGCTGACGATGGTATTGGACGCCCGGTAGCGTTGTCCGCCGGTCGTTGTTTCCATATTGATAGCGACATTCGCGCCCGTCGTTTTTGGTGCGAAAGAACAGATGTCGTCGTTGAAATACCAGTTAAACCCGGTATTGAAGAACACATTGGCTGAAGTAATCGCTAGATGCGTTGAATTGATGAAGCTACCTCCGGTCTTACAAACCGCAAACCCGGTTTCGGTATCATCGAAACTCACGTTGATATCGCAACTCGGGTTCGCCACCAGTCCGATAAAATTCAACTGGATCGAATAGTCATCTGCGGTGCCGGCTATTTCATCCAGTCCGCTCTTTGCCAGCGCAAGCGTCGACACGCCGGCCTGTGTCAGCGCGCGCTGATCCTCATTGGAAAAAGCGCCCTGCTGCATCACAGCTTCGGTATTTTCAACGTCCAGGGCGGCGCATACGTCGCGGTCGGCATTGGCTGCAAATTTGTCTCCGGCAGGCAAATCGGCAAGTTCCCGGCTAAAAGTCAAACTATCAACCAGCCCACCGTACAGACTGCAGGGATCATTGTCGGCCGTATTAAACCAGTGCAGGTTTACATCGTCACCCCGCACATCGTCAAACGTGCCGATGACCGTATCGGCACCCGCGCCAATGTTGAAGGTGTTATCTGCGCCATCGGTCGCCTTGGTGTAATTCCTATCCGCAGCCGGAAGCCCGGATTCGGTTGCCGCATTGACGTGCGCCAAGCCTATGCAGTGCCCTATTTCATGCAAGACAGTAGACTCAAAATCAACGTGAGACGCGGGAATGTTCGTTTCGCTGGAAAAAAACAGATTGTTTGTGATTGCCTGATCCTTATTAAAGGTATCCACGGCATTTCTAACCGACGCAACCATATCCTCCGCGTTCGGGCTTGCCGAATCGATACAGACGCTCACATTCAGCACTCCGCCGACACCCGTATATCCCGTTGGATGGGTGATTACATCGATACCGTTCATTTCACCGGCAAAGATATAGCTTCCGGCGTACACTGAAGGGGTCAGGCAAACGGCAAAAAAATACGCGGCGATACGATAAATTCTTCTCTGCAAGCGCCCTTTCATCGTTATTTCTCCTCTACCCTGATCAAGTCGGGGTGATCCATCAGCTCCCGCAGCGCCTGCTGCGCGTTATGAAGCGATTGTATCGCGTCGAGATCGGGATACTGTCTGGCATGGTCGCGCAGTCCGGTCCATTGAATACGTTGATTGACCGGCTTGGGAGACTGGGTGGCCATATCCGGACTATAGCTCTCCAAGTTAAGTTCCAGTACCGTTACAGAAGGGTCGCTGGAAAAAAACAGCGTATCGGACTGGGCTTGAAGATTGGCCGCAGTGCGAGCATCCGCCTTTGCCGCAGCAGCATCAAAAGCAGGAATCCGGTTGCTGGACAGCGTGGACAACAATGCATCGAGATCCGCCGGCTCGAGCGTGAGCTGATACAACCCCGCCTTTTTCATAAAGACCGGATATTCGACAACCACAAGGCCATCGCCATATATTTCGATACTGACAGGGTCCAGTGAAAAATCCATTTCCCCGAAATGCTCGGTAAATTTGACGATGGGGGTTGAAGAACCTCCAGCAAATTTCATGAATTCCTGAGCCTGGATCGGATTGATCCATCCCAGCGCAGCCAAGGCAATTACCGATAATTTGCCGACAAACCCTTGACAGGCGCTGTGCTTCATATGCTTATCCTTTGCCTTACGAACCTGATCGCTACGATATGGGATGTCCCAGTATAACCGGTTGAATATATGGCGTGAATATCCGGGGCCAGAGCAATAGCGACGACTAGCAATAGCGGCCATTTCTCCCAGCCAGGAGATAGTCCGATAAACGCCGGGCGTTCTCGCTCCAACCTCTGATAGCTTTGAAGCTACCGCCGGGCGGCTATTTCCGCCGATAACACCAAACCTGCCGCTGGGTGGCGAAGCCCGATCTGCATACGTATCTTAAGGCGTGGGACAATTCGGCGAACTGAACGACACGGTTCCAGTTCCGCCTGTAAAGATGGTTGTTATCGTGTTGAGCGCCGTGATGTTTGCGGTACTGGTCTGCTCCGCACGGACCGTTGCGCCCGCCGTCGATGCATTCAGAATCACGTCGTCGTCGAAGCCAAAGCCCGGAAAAGTCTCACTGCCCAGCAGTGTATTGCTTCGAATGTCAACGCAGATCGTATTGTTCTCTGACGCCACCGCGTTCAGACCGGCGCCGATATCGTTAGGGACGCTGATCGATACGTTGTTGGTCACTGTCGCGTTCAGAATCCCGGTATTGTCTGTTGTGTCTCCGGCTTCCAGGCGAATATGGTCGAATCCAAAGCTGCCGCCAGCCGCCCCGAAATCATTGTCGTCAATCAGCGAATTGACGGTGCCGTTCTCGTCCTGACTGATACGGAGACCAAAGCCGTTCTGGCTCATGGTTCCATCGCCTCGAATGTCGTTTGCACTGACGGTGACGTTGGTCGTCGCATCGTCGTTGTTGAGGATCGTAATGCCATTGAACTCGGCGCCGGTAATCGTGTTGCCGGTAATCATGATCGTGCTGGTGCTATTGGTGGCGTTGTTGGTCTGGATCGTACCGCCGCCAAACGCATTTATCGCGCTGAAAGTGCTGTTCTGCACGGTGATCTCAAAGTTACTGGTGCCGGTGCTGTTGGCCAGCACGCCGAGCGCACCGTTGGCGTTGATGTCGAACGTCGCGTTGTCAACCACCAGCCCCATGTTGGACGTCCCCGCTGACTCGGCTTGAATCGCCGATTCGCCATTGGTCGCCAGGTGGCCGTTGAAATCGCCGCGGCGGACTGTGAGTACATCGCGCACGCCATCGTCGGTCGTGTTATTGATGTACTCAATGCCGTCCTCGTTCATATCGTCGAACCTGACGTCTTCGATCAGCGAGGTTCCGAAGAGATTGAGAATCTTGATGCTGTGCTGGTCGTCGTGGCTGGCCATCGTGTTGCCGAAGCCGTTGATCACCGCATCCTGGAAGGTGAAATTGGTCACCGAAGTGATGTCGATGGCGTGGTCGTCCGCGGCTACGCCGTCGGCCTGCTGGGCCGCATCGGTGATGTTGAGCTGGGTCAATGAAATATTGGTCGCATTGCTCAAGCTGATACCGTCGCCGCTGGTGTTCTGGATCGTGCCCCCCGAACCGTTCTGAACACCGCTGCCGTCGCCGGTGACAGTGAAGCTGCCCGTAGTGTTGGAGAGCACAATACCATTGGCGCCGCCGCTGGCCGAGATACTGGTGAAACTGGCAGTGGGATTGCCGGTATTGAGACTAACCGCGGTGCCCGCTGTATTGCTGACGCTGACCCCGCCCACAGTCAGGTTGCCAAAGTTGCTGCCGGTCAGCGCGGTGCCGCCCGTGTTGCTCAGATTCAAACCGCGCAAGGTATTGCCCTGGGCCACAGTCAGGTTGTTGGCACTGTGGGCAATAACCGGGTGCGTGCCGCCGGTCGCGGGTAAGGGGTTGCTGTTGGGCGCCGGGGTAATCCCGGCAATGGCGGCAATCGAGGCCGTCGCGCCCTGCCCGATGAGTTTCTGATTGTTCAGCAGTGTCAGCGGTCCGACATAGTTGCTGGCCGATTGCCGATACACGAAGATGGCATCCCCTGCCTGATCGGTCGCTCCGGCAACGAAATTGGCCACACTGTTAAAGGGTGAGGCAAGCCGCCCGTCCCCGTTGACGCCCTGCGAGTTATCAATAAACCAGATCATATCGGAAACCGTTAGAGTGACGGTGCCCGTGTCGGTGAGATTGCCGCTCGGATCGTTGTCGTTCAGGGTGTAACTGAAAGAGTCCATGCCGGTAAAGCCGGCAGGTGGCGTATAGGTAAAGCTGCCATCGGCCGCAATAGTTGCCGACCCGGCATTGGCCGATGCTACGGTTTCCGCCGTAGCTGTGATTGCCATCGGCGTATCCGGATCGGTATCCCCCACCAGCAGGCCCGAGGCCGCATTAACGCTGATGCCTACATTGCCGGTCACGGTATAAGCTTCATTGTCGGCCACTGGCGGCGCATTGACTTCGGCCACATCGATGGTGATGGTTTCAGAGTCGGTCAGCAGACCGGGGCCGTCATCGGTGACGATCACATCGAAGGTATACATACCCGGCCCCTGGGCATCTGTTGGCGTCCAGCTAAAGGCGCCTCCACCGGTAATGCCTGCACCCGCAGGTTCACCGGACAAGCTGAAAGTCAGCGTTTGCGCCGGCAGGTCCGGATCAGTCGCCATCGCAGTGAACGTGATATTAGTGAGCTCATCGCCCATTTGATTGCCGATCATGGCCAAAGTCGGCGGCTGATTGACCTCGTTCACGGTTACGGTAATGGTTTCAGAATCCGCTTCGTTAGGTGTTCCATCGTCGGTCACGACAACATCAAAGCTAAACATGCCGGGCCCCTGGGCTTCGGTAGGCGTCCAGGTAAACAGACCGGCCGCGGTGATGGAGGCTCCTGCAGGTTCGCCGGATAAGGTAAAGGTCAGATTATTGGCGGGCGTGTCATTGGGATCGGTGGCAGTGGCCATAAAGCTCAACTGCATCAGTTCGTCGATGGATTGATCGCCGATGGCGGCCAATACCGGCGGATCATTGACCTCGCTAACAGTGACGGTAAACATCTGGGCTGCTGAAGTATCGCTGCCGCCATTGGGCGTACCGCCGTCATCCATCGCCTCCACGGTGACGGTGGCGGAACCGCTGGCATTGTCCGCAGGTGTATAGCTCAGTGTGCCTGCACTGTCCACCGCCGGTTGGGCGGAGAATAGCGCGTTGTTGTCATTACTCAAGTTAAAGCTTACGGCTTGTCCGGCTTCATCGGCCGGCCCCGGAGAAATACCCGTGGCCCAGCCTGGAACAGACTGCACTCCGGCATCTTCATCGACGCTTTCGTTGGCGCCGGCAGTAAAGCTGGGTGGATCGTTAAGACTGTTAACGGTAATCATAAACATCGCGGGCTGGGATGTATCGTCTCCGCCATCCGCGGTACCGCCACTGTCTACAGACTGGACTGTCACCACTGCGGATCCGGCCGTATCTGCTGCAGGGGTGTAGGTCAGTTGGCCACTGCTATCGATGGCCGGCTGGGCGGAGAACAGCCCGTTGTTGTCGTTGCTGACCAGATAGGTAAATGTCTGCGCGCTTTCATCCGCACCCCCGCCGGGCGTCGCGACAGCAAAATTCATCACGGTCTGGGCACCAGCGTCTTCGTTGACCACCTGATCAGAACCCGGAGTAACCCCTGGCTCATCATTTACTGCATTTACCGTTATGCTGAACATCTGCGCAGGCGACGTATCGTCACCGCCATTGGCAGTACCACCGTCGTCCATGGCTTCCATGGTCACCGTGGCAGAACCATTGGCATCGGCCGCCGGAGTATAAGTCAATGTGCCTGCGCTATCCACCGCCGGCTGGGCTGAGAACAAGCCGCTATTGTCGTTACTGACATTGAAACTAACGATTTGTCCGGCCTCGTTGGGAGGTCCGGCGGATATTCCAGTGGCCCAGCTTAAAACGGACTGCGGGCCGGCATCTTCCAGCACGGCTTCATCGGCGCCGGCGGTAAAACTCGGTTCATCATTCATATCATCAATCATGATCGTGAACATGATCGGAGCCGAAGTGTCTACTCCGCCATCAGCCGTGCCGCCGCTATCCATAGCTTCAACGGTTATTGTCGCGATACCAGTGGTGTTCGCGGTGGGCGTAAAACTCAGATCACCGGCGGCATTGATGGCCGGAGCTACACTGAATAAGCCTGGATTGTCATTGCCGGTAATACTGAAACTTACCGTTTGCCCTGCTTCATTTGCGGGGCCGGCAGAAATACCACTGGCCCAGCCCGGGCGGGTGTTGGCGCCGGAATCTTCCACCGCCGTCACATTGGCGCCCGGAGTAAAACCTGGCGCATCGTTTACCGCGGTCACGGTTAGATCCACCGTGGCCGGAGGGGAATCTACATTGCCGTCGTTGACCATAAAGGTAAATGAATCCACGCCATTGAAATCTAAATCCGGCGTGTAGTCCACCGTAGCGCTGGTGGCATCAACCGGAGTGATTGCCCCCAGAACACCGTTGCCCGGCGGGGTGTCGATTGCGAATGTCAAGGGGTCGGTATCGGCGTCACTACCGCTTAGCGTGATACTGACAAGGGTATCTTCCAAGGTGCTGTCTGCGCCTTCATCCGCCACCGGCGGCGTGTTCTCCAGATCCGTGATATCAATGCGGAAAAAGACCCTGTTGGCTTCGAATGCCTGGAAAAAGGTCGTGATATCCACGCCGGAATTATTCGGTACAGGATCACCCACGGGATCAGTGCTTTGAGGAGACTCGCCTTGCCAGTCATCAAGGTTGCCGTCGGCATTAAAGTTCGCAGCGAAGGCAACCATGCTTAATGAAACCAATGCAATACCGAGCACCACCCTATTTCTGCGGATAAATAACAGCCCGGTAAGCAACAGCAGGGCGCCGGCCAGCATCAGGCCCCAGGTGCCGGCAGTAGGAACGGGTACGCCTGAACCAGGGATGGGTCGCTGAGCCAGTCCGGCGTTCAATAAATCAGTGGCGCCTGTATCGCTATTAACCGCCAGAACATAGACCTGGGCGGCCGTGATCGGGCTGAGTTGCAACGGCGCCAGGCCAACCGCCATCTCGATAGCATCAGCCCCGCCTACGCCGGTATTCAAGGCCGCCGGATACCCGCCGCCGACGGGTACGCTGGCGCCAAAGGCTGCTCCCGTACAGTCCTCCAGGGCCACATCGGTAATTTGAAATGTATTGGTGTCTACATTGGCGGTTAAGCGCTTATCTATACCCGGCAAAGTCGTTGCCAAAGAAGCGATACTGACATCGCATCCGGTGCCGGGGCCATCAGAGTCGATGAGGACGGTGTAGGTGTTTTGCCCAAGAACAGACACGGAGAAGCCCAATAGAAACAAAAAAACTATTGGCTGGCGCAGAAAGGTTGTTTTCATTACGGCCGCTTTCAATGGAATTGACCCCTTTCCGAGGAAGACTATATACAATTCCGCTTGAATATGTCCAGTGCCAGTTTCCCCAATAGCCGGGAAGACCACGTTGGTAGAAATTCATCCTAGCATGATTGCAGCGGCATGCCTTTCAGGCGGCGAATAATCTGAGCGATCGTTTTCCCTTCAAACGCTTCAAAATTTTCTCTAAAAATTGCCAACAAGTTTTCGATATTCCGGTCAATAGTGCTGCTTCTTACACCCATTTTTTCCGCACATTCTTTTCGAGAGCAATAACAACCGAGATGATACAAGGTCTCATATTGTCTCTCCGTCAGTTTATCTTGTAAGACTTTGCAGCTTGCATCTAATATGTCAAAGGCGGGTATATACCAGCTTTCCAGGCTTCCTAGAATGGCGAAGCCAATCTGTTGTAGCGAAGCTCTTTGACGCGCACTAAAGGGCCCTTCACCGACTTTCCGTCGTAGACAAATCACCCATATAAACCCGTGGGTAAGCCTTAACCAATAATAGCCCATTCCTTCTATATTCTGGCTTTTGGATAATATATCGAATATCTTATTTCTGAACGCTGTGTTCTTGTAATAATTTATACTTTCCAATAGTTCGGCCCCGGTCACTATTCCCACGGGATCATCGCATTGGTCAAGATGCAGCAACATGCTGCACAATATCGGATTGTTACCCGCCTTAATAGTTCTGCGCCAAAGCGCGAGATGCTGAAGCGTTTTCAAGGCGGATAAATTGATATGTGCGGGTTTACCGATTATTCGGTCTTCGCTGTCCAGCCGTACAACCGAGGATACGCCCCTTACGCTCAGGAGTTCCGAAAACTCAAACAATATAGCATCATACAGCGCCGGCCGGTTCAGGCAGTGCTGAGTCATTTTTGCTATCAAGCGTCCTGCAACGATTTGGTCGGATATTCTCAGCATAAATATAAAATACTGATGTTTTTTGCCAATATAAACCGCACACTTGAATCGGCGATGAATCAAGGTAGCTACATCACGCCCCCCCGGTAGCGTTAATTACCCTGATCACGTATTTTGGCAGTACACCCAATGTATACGCCGGAGGCCCAGCCTGTGGCTCCGTCAATGCGGAAGTATTACCCAATCAAATGTTTACAACCGCAACAAGGATGGGATATAGACTCCCGCCAGGAATAATATTTGTACAGGTGCATCATTCACGCAAACTTCAAACTGTGGTGCCACAAGAACAACTATTGAGATAAATCCGCAGGAGCTTATACCAGGCTCCAGGACCCGAGCGTACCGTGTTGCATTTACTCAAACGGCTCAGTGCAGGCGATACACATGGTGATGGAATAAATCCGGATGACCCATACCCACTGCACACAATATGCAGTGCACACCGTGGGACAAGCTCTACAGAGCACACCAACGCAGACACCCCCGAAAATATTCGCTCAGAAAAACACCATGGCGATAATACTGTCAGATTGCACGTAATAATGATCTCCCAAGGGGCAAATTTATATGCAACCTGACACTTAGGCCGACCGGTATACGGTTCAGCCAGCTATATTCATTGATCGGCTGGCCGGTGCTGCCGTACTTGCCGATTAACCGAAAAGGCAGGCTGGTGTTAGTGGCTGAGTCAACCGACAAATAGCTGATCATCTTGTAGGACAAGCCTGATACTCCTTCGTGGTAATGTTGAAAGTACTGTAACTTATGGGTGTCCTGTCCTTCTATCGCACTCCTTGCCAGTTCTTAGGTCTTGTATTTCGCCCTGATGGATACCCGACCCGAGGTCAAGTCCAAGCCAACAAACCAAAAAACATATATTAATGCCCAAAGAAAAAGGCTGGACCGAGGCTTGATCTTCACAGTCATATCCTCCTGATTAATCATCACTCGATAAGAGCGATACGTACGAATTCACACCAGACCCACCGATAAGCGTTAACATAGCATCAGTGATACTTGGTCTATACGATCCTGCTGCTGCAATTCTTTTAGCCCGGGTTCTTCTAGATGTTACGCTATTAGTTCTCCACTGTTTTGCTTTGTTCAAAGCGCTATGAACTTTTAAGCCAGTACGCCCAGCATTAGCTAATCCGAATGCCAGTCCGGCTGTATGGCCAAAACCGTAACTGTTTGACTTGGTATCCACGCTACCAATATTTCTCCAATTTCGATAATGTTTTGTGATATTGAATGAGAGCGAATCTCCAAATCCTGCCACGGCATCTACCGTAGATGGTGAAAGTGTTCCCCAAGTAGCAGGATTGTGGTGTGTATAGCTCGGAGGAGTACCTGGATAGCCACTATAACCGCTAGACCTTCCTCCACCAGAAGACGCCCCGCTCTGATTATTACTCCCTCGGCTATCCGACGAGTTGTTTTGGCCAGCGTTTCCACTAGTTCCACCCCCCTGTGTACCTCCTGTAATCCCTGAACTTCCCCCATTGATTCGCCGGTTGATTTCATCTGCAAATTTCTGCTCAAGACCATTGTAGTGACCATTCGCCCTCCCATGCTCCTGTAAAAATGCGTACGCGTTCTGTAGGATTTCCAGGCTTGTGTTGGGATCGTTTAACAGGTCGTTTAACTCTCCTGCATTCTCGCGATACCGGTTATCTCTCCATTGCTCTTGATATCCGGTCTCATCACCATAAACCTGTATAAATGTGTTACCAAAAATATTGTTAGCTATCTCGTCAGGATCAAGTGATTCAGCATATGGATCAACATATTCGGTCCCTGCAGGTCGGATACATCCCGCACCGGGTGAGCAATTATTAGGTTCATCACCGACATCCACGTTTCCGCCATGGACACCGGGTACATTCCCAGTTGGATCAACATACTTCAATGGATTGTTATACACATAACTGTACCGATTGAAGGCTTGGAGGTCATAAGAATCCGGCAACACCGGATCAGCGCTCAAGAACCTCCCCAGATACGGATCATAAATCCGCGCATTCATATTGATCATACCGATCTCGTCATCCATCTCATGACTGGTATAGCCTCTATTGGTGATGCTGTTCACCGCCGTGGTATCACCGGTATTCAGGCGTGCGCCCCATGGGTCAAAAGCCAGGGTTTGCTCTACTTCGCCCATCGCGTCCAGAATGATATTGGTAGAACCCAGGTGGTCCCCCAGCAGGTATTTGGGTTTGTCCAGACTGCTGTTATCGTCCCGTTCGATCTGGATGGTATTGCCGCCGGTCGCGATGGTGTAACGATGGATGGTGCCACCGGCGTCGGTGATCCGTTCGTAGTCTTTACCGATATACACGGTACTTTCGGTCACGGGGGTGCCCAGACCCGTGTCCTTGCTTTTATAGATACGGTTAAATTCGGGGCCGTATTCAAAGTTAGACGCTGCCGTGACGACCACGCCGGCGCCCACCCGTTCCATACGGTGGGGTTTGTCAAATGCCGTCCACGAAATCCAGCGATCGCCGCTTTGTTGAATGTTGCCGCGGGCGTCGTATTGGAAGTTCTGCCCGTGAATATCGGGCAAGGTCTGGATCTGGGTCAGATTGTTCCATTCCCAGGGGACTTCAAATTGCCTGAGATCAATGCCTGAGCCGATAGGCAGGTCTACCCGGGTGACCGCATGAGGCCCTGCCCCGTTTCCGTAGCTGTAGTAACCCACGTCGGATTTATAGGTGATATTGCCGATAGCATCGTAGCTGACATCGGTCACCTGGGTGTCGCGGCGGTGCTGGACCAGACGGTCCAGGCTGTCGTAGCTGAAAGTTTCCACCAGGCCGGAGTAGCCATCGTTGCGGCTGGTGAGGTTATTGGCGGCATCGTAGCTGTAATTCAGGTCTTGGACGGTAGTACCGGTCTGAGGGCCCAGTTTCACAATGGATTCGATCCGCTCCAATACCCCTTGTCCGGGCTTGTAGCTGCGGGTGGTGCTCACCAGCCGGCCCAGGGTATCTTGCTGAGTCCGGCCCAGGGCATCATATCGATCCGCACGCCAGTGCTCGATGCAATTCACATCGTCGCTGGTGATGCTGGCCAGATAGCCGTTGGTATAGTTATAAGCCACGCCGAAAGGATGCCCTGCACCGCTGTCGGGGTAATAGCGGCTGGCTAGACGGCCATTGATATCGTAACTATAACTTTGGACATAGGCCTCGCCTTTTATTGTCGTCGTGTCGCCGATAGGACGGCTGTACTGGTCATAGCTGTAAGTCTTGCTGTAGCCGTTGGGGCCGGTGACCGAACTTAACAGACCGACCTGACCGCTGCCATCGTAAGTCCAGGTACTGGTACCCCCACCATTGGCCTCCAGGCCGGGCACGGTACGGCTGACTATTCGCCCGAGAGGATCGTAAGCCATGCTGATGGTATGACCGTTGGCATTGGTCTCGCCGGTCACCTCATCAAAAGCGTTGTAGACATAGCTGGTCAAGCCCATATCCGGATCGTCCAGGAAAATCCGGCGCCCAATGCGATCATAGCCGACAGTGATGGAATTGCCCGCCGCATCGGTGGTCTGGGTCAGATTGCCCTGGGCATCGAAATAATAGTGAAGACTGTTATCGTAGGCATCTTTGATTCGCACGATCTGACCCAGGGAGTTGGCGAAGCTCCGTGTTGCCCTGCCCTTCGTATCCGTCGTAGTGACGGTGGTCTGACCGCTGCTGTTGACCGAATAGGCGTTTACCACCGTTGCCGCAGTACCGCTGTTGTTCAGGAACGGCAAAGTAGTTCGGATCGGACGATTGAGTTTATCGTACTGATACGCCGTATAGGGTTCGCTGCCGGCATCGCTGCTGAAGAATGGCTGCGAATCCCGTGCTACCCGGCCCAGGCGGTCATATTCGGTACGCTGGCGTATCGCTTCGCCCAGCATACCCGTGGTAGTGCCGGCCAGATTCTGGCCGTAGCGGTTATAAAATGCAGTGACCGGGGTTTGCCCGTCGGTCTGAGTGGTGACACTGAAGGCCGGTGTCACCTGACAGATACCGCTGCAACTGAGACCGGGCACGTTATATCGAGTGGTGGTGTCCACATCGCCTAACACTGTTTGCCTGGTCTGGCGGCAGAAGTTGTCATACTCAAAGCGGGTGACCGCCCCGTTGATATCAGTGACCGTCTGAGGCTGATCGCACTGGGGATGATAAGTCACCGACGCAGCTTGATTCAGGGGATTCGCCGTACTCACCAGCAAACGATGCTGGGTGTCGTAAGTTATGCTGCTACTGCGAGAGGTTTCACCGGGGGCACTGCGGGTTACCCCGACTACATTGCCATAAGTATCGTAGCTAAATCTGGTCGTAACGTTGATACCGGCCACCGAAATATTCGGTTCCCGGGCATCGGTGACCAGGCGGCCGCGGCTATCATAGGTATAGCCGTTATGGAGCCTGATTTGATCCTCGCCCGGTGCGCGGTAGGTATTCACCTGGTAGTCGGGCAAACTGATCAGCCAGCTTGCAGTATTGGGGGTATAAGCATGGTTCACCCAGACTTGGCCTTGAATAGCGCCCTGGTGATCCATGTGCTGTTCAAAGCTTTGGGTTACATTGCCGAAATCATCGTAGGAAAAGGACCGGTAGACGGTTTGATAGTCTGCACCGCCGTTGCTATTCAATTCGCTGCGTGTAGTGGTTCGGTTATTGAGGTAGACAAAGGTGGTTTTGGCCCCGTTGCTTTGGCTGATTAGCCTCGAAGCCGGTGTGCTGCCCGTAATGCTGATCACATTACCGTTACTCTGTTCACTGACACCCACCCATGCGGCCATACCGATATAGGGGTAGTCCTGGCGGAATACATGGGTTTCCACCAGGCCGGCCTGTGCGTTGGTGATACTGCGTTCGGAAAAGCCCAGAAATCCGCGCCCCAGCCGATTCACCTGAGCGCCCTTGTAGTGATAATAGTTGGTGTTGTAACCCGCACCGTCCGGCCGGCTGGTCTGCAACTGAGAGGTGACGTATATAGGCCTCTGAATGTGGAACGAGTCTGTCTCCGCAGCACCAGTGCCTTTGGTGTAGGGTGGCGTATCCGCAGTCAACGGTAAGAATACCGGGCGGACTTCTACACCGGCAGTACTGGTAATCGACGCAATCCGATCCACACTGCCGACTCGGTGCAGGTTCGTCGAGCGCGCCACACCCGCCCGGGCTTTCACCCAGTCCGGACTGCCATCGCTGTTAATATCCACAAAGCTGCCGTAGCGGGCCTTGGCGTTATCGCGTCCACTGTAATCGTAATAGATCTCCGTGGGCACATAGGGGTTGCCGCTGCCTGTTTGTTTGTCCCAGCCATTGCCATTGTTCAGCCAGGCCTGTTTGTACACCGGGAAATTGGTTGCGGAGCTTCTATAAGCCTCCACATAATCCACCAGCCCGTCGCGATTTAGGTCCACGTAATGGCCGCGTACGTTAACAGGCCAGCCCCGTTCAAAGTCCGAATAGCGGTGGTCGATATGGGAAAAAAGTGGCTTATAGGCCGCACTGTATGTCCAGCCATTGCCATTATTGAGATATGTCCCCCGATATTCGCCACCGTGATTATCGACGTAGGACTTGACCCAGTCCCGCAGACCGTCGCCATTGACATCGATAAAACTGCCCCGGGTCCGGGGCGTCACATCGTTCCAGCCTGCCAGATTATCGTAGATCAGCTCCGGCGCATTAAATTGCGAATCGGCGCTGAATTGAGTGCCGTCGTTAATCCAGGTCTGAATCTTTGCCGCTTCAGTACTGGCATGGTAGGCCTGAACCCAGTCCGGCAGGCCGTCCCCATTCACATCCACAAACTGCCCATGGGGAATAGAGTAAATACCCCGATAGTGAGAAAACACATCAGGCATCGCGTATCCGGCGTCATGGCTCCAGCCATTGCCGTTATTGATCCAGGTATTTTTATAGCTGTTGCCGGTATTGTTGGACGTATAGTCAAAATAGGCGCGTACCCAATCCACAAGGCCGTCGCCATTCAGGTCGATCAGGCGCCCGCGTACGGTTTGCACGCGGTAGTTACCGGCACCGTTGGAAATATAGTCGTAAATCAAATCCTTGGGTTTCCAGGCGGTGTCCAGCTCCCAGCCATTACCGTTATTGATCCAGGTTTCCCGTACGTCTTCGATATCGCTCAGGGGATTATTGGGATCGGCATACTGGTGGCGTTCCTTATCCAGCCTGTAGGAGTACACAATATCCACCAGACCATCGCCGTTTACATCTGAAAACAGCCCCATATTGATCACGTCCGGCCCAAATCGTCCTACGGAATTGTTAACAATGCTGTTCTGGTAGCTGCGCAGAGGTTGACGTAAACGCCAATTTGAACTCTCAGACCAGCCAGTGGCAGTATTGAGATAGGTTCTATAAACGGTTGTGCCCGATGGCGCGGTATAGGCAATCACTTGATCCACCCGGCCATCGCCATTCACATCCACCCAGGCGCCCCGGTTAATTTCCTTCACACTGCCCGGCGCCGGCGCAACCCCTTCCCGGTAGCGGGTAAAGGTGTAGTATTCGATCATATCGTAGGGCGCCTTATCAGGCGTCGCCGTGGTGGGTTGGTAGCCCTTGGTATCTGTCTGCCAGCTCAGACGAATGGGCGGCATGCATTCATTGTTCAAACCGCACTCGGTGATTGAGGTCAACCGGGATCGATTGCTGACCGGTGCCGTCTGATAGTTCAGCTTGTACTCACGGACCGTCGTTCCCCCGTTGGTCACCTTAATGCTACTCATCCGCCGTGTGCTGGACATTAACCGGCCGACGATATACCTCTGGCGCGTATCAGGTCTGGTTTGGTAGATGAAATCTATCTTCATCTGCGGCGACAGGCCCGAGCGCATCGTATACTCGATGTACTCGGGCAGACGGTCGGCGGCGCTGTAAACCACTCGGTAATAGTTCCCGTTACGGTCATACATACGAGTCAATTTCCAGGCGTGGACGCTGGAGGTGCCGGGCAGGAAAAACCGGGAGTTATCGCCAGGGCCGTAATAGTACCTGGAGCCGTCTTTACGGTAGACGATAAAGTAGTCGGGCACATTACCGCCGTTGATGCTGCTGGTATTGGTACCATGGGCGGTGACCTTGGAAAACTCGTCGATCTCGGTACGGTATTCTGAAAGATCCTGACCATACGCCCCGCTGACCAAGATCAGCCGTTTGCCATTCAGGCAAAGCTGGTCATTTTCGTCATGCAGCACGCCACCTTTAACGCCATCCGTGGCGATGGTGCGGCCGCAACGGGTAATGGCGCCCAGGCCTGTAAGGCCCCAGCCGACACCCAGCGGGCCATTACCTCTGGCGCTGGAAAAACTCAGGCCCAAGTTCGGCTGCACGCCGGCAATCCCCTGAGGGATCACGATGGGAATTTGATATTGAAAAGCGCCGCTGTCGGAGACGCCGTAAGACGTCTGAGCAGCACCGGGAAGGTCTTGGGCACAGACATTTATGGTCGTGAAACCCAGCAGCAATACAATACTTACAACTACCCTAACTGCTAAAGCTGCACAAGCGTGCGACCATTGAGATTGGCCGGACTGCGCGTCCACTGACGGCCCCGGACCCGCAGACAGAAAATTGATGGAAAATTGAATATTAGTCGGCCTCATCGTCGCATCTCTCATGGTGTGCACTGCAGGTCGTTTTGAAGGGGATAAGCATCCAGATAATCGGGTATACCGTCTCCATCAGAATCTACCTGGCCGGGCGTGACGCTAATAGCATTGGAAGCCAGACTGCAGCGCCCCGATATACAGGTTCTAACCCGGAATTGATTAGCGCCTGGATCCAGATATCGCAGGTAATACGACGTATTACTCCCTGAATAAATCACTTCCCATACACCCGTCACGCTGTTGTATCGCTCCAGTTCGTAGTGAGCGGCGCCGGATGCGGCGGTCCAGGTAATATTTCTGCCGCTCAAACTGATCGCAGGCGAAATAATTACCTCAACAGCCGTGGGATAACTGCCATACATCACGAACTTAGTGACAGTATCTTGAGCAAACGCAGCAGGGATCCCGAAGCAGGTCAGCAGAAATAGTAAATTCATGGTCCAAAGTTTTACTGCTTCAGGGAAATGCTTTGCAGGAAAATACTTTGGCTGATAACCAGGATTTCGCATAATCTTCCTCAGTCTCTGTACAACGACCCGTCTATATTGGGGACCCGTCTACTTTGGGGGTCTATTTTGAGCATGGCCAAGACAGCCTTGCGGGCTAGTATTTGATTTACAAACCGACTAATACGACTGCCAGTATTTGCTGGCATAACCGCACAGGATTGCTAGGTGTCAATCAACTAATGTCAGTATGAAACTCTGACATAGGCTGGTTTTTCCCGATCCCCCCAAACCGAACAATCGTGGCTATAGCCTACTATCAGTACATCCAGATTTTGCGAAGCGGCAGACAGCAGGGCTGCATACATTGCTTTCCCTGCCTCGGTAGATAACGAAAACGCCCATTCATTCACCGTATTACAGCTAGCCTTATTAACAAATTCGCTATCTATATGAACCATTGCAACATCGCCTTCATGAGCGAAGAGGTATATTACTTTCCCCATCTGATAACTGGGCGGCACTTCACTATTCGCTTCGATATTCGACGCTTGAAGCAATAGCAGCAACAAGAGGGATGTACACACTGATATAAATTTAAACATGTATTACTCCAGAACTATTTAGTTATTGGTATTAACTACATTCCATCAAATGATTAAACTATTCTGAGTTGCAGTTCGTTGGAACCAAATAGCCATATAAATCAAGGGCAATGATAGTACTTTCAGGTTTTCTTAATCATTGAGAATAGCTGAAAATGTATAGGATTTTTATTGGTGAAACACACCAATAAACACTCATTCTATAGATCAAACCAAAGTGACAATACGACGCTATGCTTTTGAAAACACAAATCAAAATGACTGCGATGAATATCGGTCCGGGCAGTATATGACGGGAGCTTCAATTGATAAACATATCAATAAAACAATGCTTTAAATTTAGTCATTCCGATTGGAGAAAATACAGCGTGCCCCTTACGATTTGAGAGGAAAAATCTATTTATGACATTTTGAATAACACTGATTCACTGCGCCACTATCGCATATGTAGCGCAATACTCGAATCTGGCCCACCCTTGAGAATATCCATGATACGGAGAAAGCTACCGGATCAGACTCGCTTGCCGCGTTAATGGTGACCCAGGCGCGGGATTGTGGCTATTGCTCACCCCGTTGTAGCTGCCATTTCCATTCTCTTATCTGTTCAAACATGCCTTCGCTATTCCTTTCATAGGCCTTTAAAACGTAGGCATGTTGATCCTGAATCTCGATGATGTCTCTGACGTACTTGACTATGCCGTTAGGGAGGTATACCAGGCCATCATGCTGATATTGCCTGCTTGCCAGCGGGGTATGCCGCCCGCGGAAAAATACCCCGCCGGCACCAGTTTGCAGCATTAGTATTTCATTCGTCACGGGGTTCTTTACTAGGACAAGAGTGTAGTTGTTTTTTGTATCATTATTCCCGTCAACGGCCACTATATCCATAATGATATGCCGGCCCTCTGCTCCGACCCGGTAATTCATACCATAGACCTTATCCTCGTCTTTCCCCGGCTCGTAATCCGGATTAGGCGCCCGCCACTGCCCCTCGCCGTTCAGAAAATAAGCTAGTTCAGGTATGGCATCCTTACTATCACCGGATGCCTGCCTGGGTTGATAGGCAGCAACGTCGCGCCTGACCCATTTCCATACCGACTGCTCAACCCACTGGCCGTCATCACTCTGTTCAAATGCCCGGCTGATATGGGTATTAGCATCGACAAATTGGTTCTTATGGTTAATGGCTTTTACAACACCGTCGGAACCATAGCTGAGCATCAGCAGCTCTTCTGCACCGCTTTTCCGTGCAGCAGCTTCTCCCAGCATCAAAGTACCCTCCCAACCGATCTGTACCGCAATTACCTTGTGTGATACCGGATTATAAAAAGCATATAAAGTCCAATAGACCGCTTCATGGCCAGTTTCATAGAGCCCGGTCAGTTCTCCAAAGACATGGCTCTTGTCATCTGACAGTAACAACCGGAGACCAAAGTGGCTTGGCTGCGATGCTGAACCATCGAACTGAGGGTTTGGTGTCTGCCATTGCTCAGTGGTTGCAGTCAGCATGGGCTGCATATGTTGAATCAAAGCACCGGAACCCGACTCATCAGCATTCAGCACTCCTGCAAACAGCAAAATTGCGCTAAACCGGCAAGCTTGAGCTACGCCAGCCCTTAACATCGAAAATTTCGACATTTTAATTTCCTTAAAGCAGATCATCTATCTAAACGAGCATACCTCCTGCAATACTCTGTCACCTGACGAATACCTGACGATTCGCTTACCGTTATCTGCCGGCATGTGTTTTCCAAACCGTGTTCGATTTCCTGCCGGGCTGCTTATCGACCAAGCGAAACCACTCTGAGATTACACGTTGATGCCCTGCTGGATATTTACGGTAGGTTTGCTCTGTATGAATTTATAAGAGTGATGATCAATGTCTTTCTTAGAGACACGTATTGGTGTTTTACCGGCAGCGTTCAAGCTGGGATCGTTCCAAGTCGACCCGTCCCGCCGGGAAGTCGCCGGCAAGGGCCGTACAGTACGCATAAGCCCGCGCTCCCTTGGCGTACTGCTGCAACTGGCGAAACACCCCGGGCAAACCGTTTCTCATGACGATTTGATTAAACAAGTCTGGGGGGAAGTAGTGGTTGGCGATGAGGTATTGTTCAAGGCAATATCAGAACTCAGGCGGATATTCGGTGATACTCCATCCAGTGGCCAGGTAATAAAAACCATCCCGAAAACTGGTTATCAATTACAATTGAAACCACGGCCCCACAGGCCGCGGGCCCGGTATCGCCATGTTATCGCTGCAGCCGGCACAGTTGCCCTTCTCTTTGGCCTTTGGTTTTATTTCAATCTCACCGGGAACGCAGTAAACCCGGAGGCAAAAGCCCTTCTGCAAAAAGCGCAATATTTAGTTGATCATGGCGATCAAAATAGCATTCCCCAGGCAGTGGAATGGCTACAGCAGGCCACCGGACTTGAGCCGGACTATGCTGAAGCCTACGGCTTGATGGCAGATATAGAACTGCACCAACTAAACGACTGGAAGAAAGCCCGGCAATCTGCTGATACTGCATTGCGATTGAACGAACTCACGGTTTCCGCTTTGCTTGTTCGTTCTCAAATTGCGCTGGAACGGGAGTGGGATTGGAGCACTTCACGCCAACTGCTGGACAGGGCAAACCAAGTTGAGCCGAAAAACCCGCTGGCCCTGATCGGCCTGGCAGCCTGGCACGCCAGTACGGGGCGGCATTCCGAGGCCATTGAATTGGCGCGCCAGGCAGTTGCCCTGGACCCGGTCAACGCCATACTGCATGGTGACCTTGCCTTTCTGTACTATCTGGCCGGCGATGTTGATAGTGTATTAGAGGCAGCAGAAAGCGTGTTGGCGCTGAAACCGGGCAACCAATTCGCCCTGGGCATGAAACTGGAAGCACTGCTGTATCAGCGAAGGATTTCAGAAGCCAGGTCGTTAGGAAATACCCTGCTGAAGCAGCACGGCGTCAATGAGAGTGATCTCAGTGCCTTGGCAAATACCGAGGATATAGCTTACAGAAGACACTACCTCACCATTCTGAAGCGCCAATTCGACCCATCGCGAAACCAACATCAGGTTTTGCTGGCCGGTATATCGGCACAACTAACGCAAACGGATGAGGCATTGACCTTACTCTCAGAGGCCGTTGAACATGGAACGGCATATCTTCCTTACCTTGCCGTTGATCCGCATTTCAACATGTTGAGAAACAACCAGCGGTTTAACTCTCTGTTGCGAGAAGCCGGGCATCCGTTGGTCACTCATGCAAGCCACCCGCACAAAAACCCGGATTTGAAGTTCAAATAGAAAACTACCCGGCTGTTCACTCCTCCTGTACCGGAACTGGCATATCGTCAAGCTGACTGAGATGGTCCTGCGGTAAGGCTACGGGACAACGATCGCCGATAGCATTGGCGACCGCCTACGGTGGGATCAGGCACGTGCCCGGCGCCACTAACGTGTGTGGATCCGTGAACGTGTCTGTGATCGTGTTCGCGGCCAGGAGATGAGCCTCCTCGTCCGCGCAAGGCGCTCCGCCACACTCGGTGGCGCTGCTTTCGATCCTCGGCGTCATGCTTGAGAAGTCCTCAAGGGCAATGTCCTCGCGCGTCCCGGACGCCACCGCGGTGTTGCCGCGCACGTTCAGACAGGTGTTCGTGGCCCGATCGCCCAGGTAGGTGATCCCCTCGTTGTTCGGGCTGGCGGCGGTCCCGGCCACCGTGACGTTGTTGTTGGTGATCGTCAGGTCGACGTCTGCCGCGTCACCGATCGCGTCTCCTGCGATCATGTCGATCGCCTGGCGAGAGGTGTTGGCGGTGTTGCCGTCGATCAAGAGCCTCGCCAAACCGTCGCCTCGGATGTCCAGGCCGACCGCTCCACCGCTGTTGGTAAAGGTGTTGCCGCGGACCTTGCCGTTCATTACGGCGGCCGCGGTGGAGGTTGAGAGCACCGTGATGTTGATCGCCTCCTCGCCGATGGCGGGTGAGAAGTTGGTGAACGAGTTGCCGCCACCCACCGTGCCGTTGACGTCGAAGGTGATGTCGGCGCTCGAAGCGTTGCTCAGAACGATTCCCCGAGCTCCCACGCTGCCGTTGAATGAGCCGTCCAGCGAGGACACGAACGTCGTCCCTGTCACCGTAAAGGTCGCCGACGAGCTGTCGATGGCGCTAATCTGGATCGCATCGCTCCGGTTGTCGTCGAAACGGCTGCCCGAGACCGTCACCGTCGCCGAAGAGCTGTTCCGTGTCTCGAGCAAGAGCCCATCCGCACCGAGGCTCGCGCTGTTGTCCGAGATGTCGGAGTTGGTCACGTTGAGAGCGGTCAGCACGTTGGTTCCGGTTTGGATGATCTGGATGTTGTGCTCCGCCGAGCCCGAGACCAGGCTATCCGAGATCGTCGACGTGCCCAGGAGGTTGGACTCGATCCGGATGCCGCCCTCGTTGACCGCGTCGCCGTTGTTGGTGATGTCGCAGTTGTCGATGGTCAGGTTGGTGACCGAGCTGCCCCGGATGCCGTTGACGTCGCTGGCGGTGATCCTCATGTTGGACAGAGAGACGTCACCGGTGCTGGTGAGCGACACCGCGTCCCCCGTGGTGTTCTGGATCAGCCCACCATCACAGTCCTTGACCGTGGCGGTGTTGCCACACGGCCCGTTGACGCCCGTGACCACGAGACCGCCCGAGGTCCCCGTGTTGTTCAGCACGATGCCGTTGGCGCCGCCGTTGGCCGACACGCTCTCGAACGTCACGTCCGCCGCGCCGATCGTGGTGTTGGCGATGTTGACCGCGGTGCCGGTGGTGACGTCGACGGTGCTGCCGGCGCCGGTGGCGGTCACGGTGCCGCCGCCGGTGGCGGTAAAGCCCGCGCCGGTCGTGGCGTCGATGTCGAGAGCCCCGGAGAAGCCGATCGTGCCGCCGGCGTTGTTGTCCAGTGCGACACCGGCACCGCCGGTGGCGACGGTGGCGTTGTCGACCGTGGTGGCGCCGC
>JANQPM010000029.1 GCA_028289465.1 Lysobacterales bacterium
CGGCATGATCAAATGGAAACAGGCCAACATGAACTTTCCCGACTACGGCCTGGATTACGGCAACCCGGACTTTGTGAAGTACGCTGAAGCCTACGGCGCCCATGGACACCGGGTTGAAGCGGCCGATCAGCTTCTGCCGATGATGGAGACTTGTCACTCCACACCCGGTGTACACGTAATTGACGTACCGGTGGACTATTCCGACAACGATCGAATACTGAATTCTGAAATCGCCGAACGGGCGGCGCGCATACTTGGAACATAATCATGCTTAATTCCGCTTACCCTTACTATCTGGCCAACCGTGCGGTTTTCGCGAATCAGGATCTGGCGGTCACCGACAAGTTCACCGGCGAGGTCGCTACCCGCGTCGCGCTGGCCGATGCCGCGGCCATTGATGCCGGCATAGCAGCGGCCGATGCTGCCACCGAGGCCATGCGGCGGTTTCCGGCCTATCGGCGCCAGGAAGTTCTGATGCATTGCGTTTCGCGCTTCACCGAGCGGTTCGAGGAATTCGCGCTCGCGCTGTGTATCGAAGCCGGCAAGCCGATCCAGGATGCGCGTGGCGAGGTCAGCCGGCTGATCGACACGTTCCGGGTTGCCGCCGAAGAATCGGTACGCATTAACGGCGAAGTGATGAATCTGGAGATTTCGGCCCGGGCGAAGGGCTACTCGGCGATGTGGAAACGGGTGCCGATCGGTGCCTGCTCCTTTATTTCACCGTTTAATTTCCCGCTGAATCTGGCCGCCCACAAGATTGCACCGGCGCTGGCCATTGGTTGCCCGTTTGTCATGAAGCCGGCCAGCTA
The DNA here is from genome assembly GCA_028289465.1 of Lysobacterales bacterium. Taxonomy (GTDB): domain Bacteria; phylum Pseudomonadota; class Gammaproteobacteria; order Xanthomonadales; family SZUA-36; genus JANQPM01. The sequence goes on from JANQPM010000029.1 coordinate 810, forward strand.
CACGCCAATCGGCGCGTTGATGATCGGTGAGACGCTGGCCGAAACCGACCTGCCGCAAGGCGCGTTTTCCATCCTGCCTGCGCGGCGCGACGGCGCCGATCTGTTCACTACCGACGAGCGGCTGAAATTGCTGAGCTTCACCGGCTCGCCGGGTGTCGGCTGGGCGTTGAAGGCCAAAGCCGGCAAGAAACCGGTAGTGCTGGAGCTCGGCGGTAACGCGGCCTGCGTGGTGGACGGAGATGCGGACCTGGAAGACGCGGTGGAGCGCATCGTATTCGGCGCGTTCTATCAATCCGGCCAGAGTTGCATCAGCGTGCAGCGAATCCTGGTGCATGAATCGATCTACGAGGCGTTCAGGGAGCGCTTTGTCGAACGGGTCAAGAACTTGAAAATGGGCAACCCCAGAGACGAGGATACCTTTATCGGTCCGGTGATTTCCGAACGCGACGCCGAACGCCTGCAAGGCTGGGTCGAAGACGCAGAGCGCCAGGGCGCAGCCGTGCTCTGCGGCGGCCGCCGCGATGGCGTGATGATGCAGCCGACCGTAGTGGAGAACCCGCCGCGTGACTGCGATATCTACGCCGAAGAGGCCTTCGGTCCGGTGGTGGTCCTGAACCGCTTTGCCGACTTCGATACCGCATTGCGCGATATCAACGATAGCAAGTTTGGTTTGCAGGCCGGTATTTTTACCCGTGATCTGTATAAGGCGCACCGGGCCTGGGAAGAGTTGGAGGTCGGCGGTGTCGTGATCGGCGATGTGCCGTCATTCCGGGTCGATAACATGCCCTACGGCGGGGTAAAGGACAGCGGTCTGGGGCGCGAGGGAATTCGCTTTGCGATCGAAGACATGAGCGAAATCCGCCTGATGGTGATTCGTGACCCGCAAGCCTGACAAGCCCGGTCGCTTAGATGCGCTGCCGGGCGTAGCGGATCAATGTTTCGACATGGGCACGGGCGGACAGCGCCAGGCCATCCAGTCCGTAGCCGCCTTCCAATATTGAGACCACCTTGCCGCCGCAGAGCGCATCGGCGCTGCGGCAAAGCTGCTCGGTGATCCACGCATAGTCTTCCGCTTCGAGGTTCAGGCCGGCCAGCGGATCGTCCTTGTGGGCATCGAAACCGGCAGAGACCAGGATCAGGTCCGGGTCGGCAGCGCTTAGTGCGGGCTCGATCCGGGATTCGAATGCGGCTTTGAACGCATCGCTGCCGGTGTCGGCAGGCAGCGGTACGTTGTGCAGATTTCCGTGGCCCTGGTCGTCCGCATGGCCGGTCCACGGGTAAAGGGCCTGCTGGTGAGTGGACAGGTAGGTGACAGACGGGTCGGATCGGAAAATCGCCTGCGTTCCGTTACCGTGATGAACATCGAAGTCCACAATTGCCACGTGATTGATTTCGGCGAGGCTCAACGCATGCGCCGCGCCGATTGCCACATGGTTCAGCAGGCAGAAACCCATCGCGGTCGCCGATTCCGCATGATGACCCGGCGGACGGGTCGCGCAGAATGCATTACCGAATTTTCCGGCCAGCACCAGCTCGATCGCCTCGCAGCCCGCACCGGCAGCCCGCAACGCGGCGTCCAGCGAGCCCGGCGACATAAAGGTGTCAGGGTCAAGCTGGGCCAGTCCTTCCTTGGGTTCGGCGAACCTCAACATATCCAGGTATTCGGCCGCATGGACCCGGAGTACCTGTTCTTCAGCGGCCAGCGGTGCCGGAAATTCGATCAGTCCGGGCAGGTCGCGTACCGCGTCCAGCACTGCCCGCAGCCGCTGCGGGCGTTCCGGATGACCGGGGCCCGGACAGTGCTGAAGGCAGTCTTCATGGGTGACGAGCAGGGTGTCCAAATCAGCGTTCGCGGTCGTGTTGCCACAGCACTTCGCCGGCCCCGTGCTGGCGGGCCAGGACCCGCGCGATCACAAATAACAGGTCTGACAGCCGGTTCAAATACTTTACCGATGTCGGGCTGACCGGTTCTTCGCGCGCGAGTGCAACGGCCCGCCGTTCCGCCCGCCGGCAGACCGTGCGGGCCAAATGGCATTGCGCTGCGGCCGCGCCGCCGCCGGGAAGAATGAAATCCTTCAGCATCGGAAGGTCGGCATTGAACTGATCGAGCTGGTTTTCCAGCCGGGTCACAAAGGCGGCCTTGATCAGTTGCGTGTCGGGCAGACAGAGCTCGCCGCCCAGGTCAAACAGATCGTGCTGCACGCTGACCAGGCATTGGCGTACCGGTTCCGGTATATCGTGCACCAGGACCATGCCGACGATGCTGTTAAGTTCATCCACGGTGCCGTAGGCTTCCACGCGCAGGCTGTCTTTGTCGACCCGCCGGCCGTCGCCGAGTCCGGTACTGCCGTCATCCCCGGTACGGGTATAAATTTTCGATAGTCGGTGGCCCATGGTCGTTTCCGTCTGTCCGAATCGGTTGGTACTGTTCGCCGTAAGGGCATTAAACGGCAAGCCCTGGGCGAATGCAATGCGTTCAAATCGCGCCCGGCAGTCGCCGGCCGGCTGGTGAGATCGCGGTGATCTCAGGCATAATTCCAGGGTCATTGCAAAGTGCGGAGCAACTAGGGCTATGAATATAAAGGAATTGATGAACACGCAGGCCGGCTGGGGAATGACCGTTCTACGCATTCCGATCGGTATTATTTTCATTGCGCACGGCCTGCCGAAGTTCGGTTTGCTCGGCGGTCGCGGCCTGGAGGGGACGGCCGGCTTTCTGGAAAGCCTGGGGTTACCGTTGCCGCTGCTGATGGCCTGGCTGGTTGCGCTGGCCGAAACGGTCGGCGGCGCGTTGATCGTGGCCGGGTTCCAGACCCGCCTGGCGGCATTTACCACGGCTATCGCGATGTTTGTTGCGATTTTCTGGGTACATTTCGACAACGGCCTGACCGGCCAGGGCGGCTATCAATGGGCGCTGGCGCTCTTTGCGGCTTCCGTTGCGCTGGTGCTGGACGGCGCCGGCAAGGCATCGATGGACCGCTTCCTGGCGAAAGTCTGAACGGTCGCTTCGAATGGTGCCCGCGTCAATCTGGCGGGTACCAGACCATGTAGACATCAGAGCGCCGGTAGGGCGACGGAGACGGCGGCGGTTCGTGCCGAAAGCCCAGCGATTCATACAGGTGCAGCGCCGGTGCGAGGCTGTGGTGGGATTCCAGATACAGGCGGCGTCCGCCGGCACGCTGAAAGCGCCGAATGGTCGCTTCGCCGAGTTTGCGGCCGATGCCGAGACCCCGGTAGCCCGAGGTGACCGCCATTTTGGTTAATTCATAGCTTCCGTGCCCGTGGTGCTTCAGCGCGCAGCAGCCGACAATGCGCTGCTCGACCTCGGCGTAAACGATCGCACCGCCGTTCTCAATCAACCGTTCCGGTTGTGTGAGTATTTTTCGATCCAGCGGCTCAACGGCGAAATACTTTTCCAGCCATTCGATGTTCAGCGTTTCGAAGAAAGCGGCCAGCTTCGGTCGGTGGTCCAGTATATTGACGGCGGATGCGCCGGTTTCTGAAACGGGTTGGCGTCCGTTCGTCATTACCCGCCCAGTACCTCGTCGGCCAGGTCGTTCTCGTTTAACTGTGCTTCGAAGCTGTCCAATGCGGCGACCAGGTCGTGGCCGGTGCTGTCAACATAGCGGCTTAGCTGGTCCACGATGCGGTCCCATAGCGGTTTCAACGCGATCACCAGGTCGACGCCGGCATCGGTCAGCACCAGGTCGCTGCGCCGCCGGTCAACATCATCGCCAAAGCGTTGCACGTAGCCCTTGTCGATCAGTTTTTTGACCAACTGGCTTACGGCCGAGTGGGTTTGCCGGGTCTGCTGGGCGATCTCAGTCACACTCATGGCCTCCTGATCGGCCAGCAAGAAGATCACCGGAAACCATGCAGCCTGAAAATCCAGCCCGGCCCGGCGGTATATTTCGTCGGCCAGACCGTAAATCTGATCGGTCAGCCGGCGCAGCCGCGAACCGAGGGTCAGTACACCGAGGTTGTCAAGTATATTGTCATGCATAATGTTAGAACTTACGTTAAATAAGCGTTATTACTAACATAATAGATAACGAATATCAACCAAGGTGTCTTGCGCCCGCTTCTTTCCTTCGGAAAACTGCCAGACTGTCCAGCCGGGGCCACGACATGCAACTAACGCACGACCCCTCCGGTGCCGCCCGCCCTTCTGGTCTCGCTCGCATTGCTCGCTCACCCCGCCGGGTGTCGATGACGGGGTTGACGAGAGGGCCGGCGAAAGGACCGGCGAGTGGTATGATCGACGTTCGGAAGGAGGATTTCCTATGCGCTTCGCATTGCTGGCCTTACTGATCGCTACACTTGCCGGCTGCAACCGTCCGGTTGCCGATGTGGTGTTGTACAACGGCGTCTTTTACACCGGCGAACAGCAGGCCGGGACCCATTCGGCGCTGGCCGTGGCCGGCGGCCGGGTATTGGCGCTGGGCGACGATCGGCAGATTCGGCGTTTGGGTGGTGCCGGGACGGTCCACATCGACCTGAAAGGCGCATTTGTGACGCCGGGTTTCAACGATGCGCACGCGCATATTCACAACGCCGCGGTGATGAAGCTCGGTGTGGATTTGTTCGGACTGAAGTCACGCCAAGCACTGCTGCGGGCGGTACGTCAGGCCGCGTCTGCAGCGGCGGAGAACGAATGGATTACCGGCAGGGGGTGGGATCAGTCGCTGTGGGACGACCAGCGATTACCGACCATCGAAGAGCTGGAAGCGCTGGCGCCCGGCCATCCGGTGTTTCTGAAACGGGCCGACGGGCATTCCGCACTGGCCAACAGCGCAGCGCTGCAGGCGGCCGAATACAACTGTATTGATGAGCCGCCGCCGGGCGGGGTGATCGTTTGTGAGGCCGGCCGAATGACAGGCTGGATCAAGGAGCGCGCGGCCTCAAAGCTCGAATCTCTGATACCGCCACTGACCGCAGAGCAGCGGCGGCGGGCTTATCGCCTGGTTTTCGACGAATTGCTGGTCAACGGCGTGACCTCGATACAGGACGATTCCATCCGCTATCCGGCGGTCGGCTGGCAGCACTACCAGGTGCTGCAGGCCATGCGGCAGGACGGCGAGCTGCCGGTGCGGGTAACCAGCTGGCTGCCGTTCGAGGCGAATATCGACACGCTGCTGAAATGGCGCGAGCAGGGCGGCAGCGACGATGCGTGGCTGAAAACCGGTCTGCTGAAGACCAATATCGACGGTTCGGGCGGTTCGCTGACAGCCGCGATGCTGGAACCGTACCGTACCGCGCCGGACAACCGCGGGGTCCTGATCATGCCGGAGGAAACGCTGACGCAGATGGTGAGGGAGCGCGCCGAGGCCGGTTTTCAGCTCGGTATTCACGCTATCGGCGACCGGGCCAACCGGGTTGTACTGAACGCGCTGGAAGCCGTTCAACCAGCCGGTAAACACCTGAGGCATCGTCTGGAGCACGCTCAGTTTCTGCACAACGAGGACCTGCCGCGGCTGCATGCGCTGGGTGTGGTTGCGTCGATGCAGCCCTGCCATCTGCTGACCGATATGCGCTGGGCGCCGGATATTCTCGGCCACGAACGGGAACATGAAGGTTATCGCTGGAACCGGCTGGCTCAGTCCGGTGCGGTGTTGGCCTTCGGTACCGATTACCCGGTGGAGCCGGTTACGCCGCTGCGGGGGCTGTATGCGGCGGTAACGCGCGAGTTCGAAGCCGGCGGTCCGGCCGGCGGCTGGATACCGCAGGAGAAAATCACCATCGACCAGGCGATCCGCGCCTATACCTGGGGTTCAGCCTATGCCGAGCATGAGGAACACCGCAAGGGCACACTGGCTATCGGCATGCTGGCCGACCTGGTCGCCTGGTCGGACGATCTGACCGCGGTGGAGCCGCACCGGATATTGACGGCCGAGGCACTGTTGACCATGGTCGGCGGCGAGCTGCGCTATCGGTCGAAGCGGCTTTGAATAGGGAATAGAGACGGTGATACCGAAAACAATGACACGGAAAAGATCGGCCATGACCGGATGCGTGGCGGCAATGCTGCTGTGGGTTTGCCAGGCTGGCGGCATGGCAGGTGAAAACAGCGCTGCGGCAGACGCGGCTCACACGGTGGGCGAAGCTGTTGATAAGGCTGTGGATAAACCTGGGCATAAGCTGGGAGTTCCGCGTGGACACTATCTGGGTAACCTAAGCTGGCCAGCCGCCGAGAAAGAACTGGTGCAGTCACCGGTCGTGATCATTCCGTTCGGTGCCGGTGCGAAAGAGCATGGTCCGCACCTGCCGATGAACGCCGACTGGGTGGTCCTCAATTACCTGACCGATCAGGCAGTTGCGCATGCCGATGTGGTCGTGGTACCGCCCATTCTGCATGGCTGGCTGCCGGCGTTTCGCGATTATCCCGGTACCGAGGTAGCCGACGCTGGGGTCTTTATCGCCTACGTTGATGCTGTCGCGCAGTCGCTGATCGGCCATGGCGCGCAACGACTGGTATTTCTAAATACTTCGATCAACAAGGCCGGCGGCCTGCCGCTGTCCATTGTCGCCAGGGATATTCGGGCCGATCAGGGCGTGCCGACCCTGGTGCTGTCCTGGGACGATCTGGAAACCGAAGCGGCCGCAGCCCTGCTTTCCCAGCGCGAAGGCGGCCATGCGGACGAATCCGAGACCTCGATAAACCTGTATCTGCAGCGCGCCCGGGTAGATATGGGTAAAGCGGTTCGGGACTATGGCGGCCGTGTGGCGAAAAACTACCCCGGGTACCGGCCGGGCCTGTTCTCGCTGAATTCGGCCGATCCACGTTATTCGGAAACCGGGCTCTACGGCGACCCGACGCTGGCCAGTGCCGAAAAGGGCAAGCGTATCTTGGAGATCATGACGGCGAATCTGCTACAGGCGCTTGCAGGCTTTTCACAAGAGCCCATCCCCGGCAGCCGGGGAGACAGATAGCGGTATCCTATTCCTCCTCCGTTTCAGGCGGGCCATTTCCGCTTTGGTGGAAGGATTTGGTGATCGAATGATACAGGCTCGCCAGTGACTGCATGACAGAGAACAGGCCGTATTCCAGAACCACGATAAATACGATAAACGCAATAATCTGCGGCCACAGCCACAGGTTGAATACCAATATGAGCGTCGATACCGCACCGGCGGCAACGATCAGGAACACATTCCGATAAAGGCTGTAATAGGCCCATTGCGTGTCGCGGTAATTCAGTACATGTTCAGAAGTGTCTTGATAGAACTGCCGGGATTCTTCGGTCGTCGGCGGGCTCCATGTGATCACATGATCAAAAATATACTTGTCCGCCAGCAGTCCGATGCCGTCGATCAGCAGACCCAGTAAATAGGCGCAGATCAGAATAACCGCGATATTGGTGCCGGTGACCGTTGCATAGGCGGAGCGGTAAAACTCCAGCAGTGACAAGAATGGCTGGTCGGACAGCCACGGCAGAGCGAACAGGATCAGCAGCAAGCCGCTGAATACTTCGCAAAATACTTCGGTAACGGATAGGTCTTTCATGCGATTTCTTTTACGTAGAATCGGTCAGTGTTGACCGGTTGGAGATTATTAATAACCTGTACATTGATGGGTTTGCGCCACTGAACCGGAACCATGTCAAAAAATGCCGCAGTGCCGTCATATAGGATTTTCCAGCTTTCAGGTGCATCGCCTGCCGAACTGAATCGGGGATCGCGGCAATCGGCCTGGTCGCTGGCGCCGGCCATCAGGATTCGCGCTGCGCCGTCTTTTCTGGCTGCCTGCACCACTTCGCTTAGCAGAACCCGCTGCCAGCCTCTGATGTGATCGCGCACATAGGATGGCCGCCTGAACATATAGTCCGACTGCAGCGTTAGCAGCGCCCAGTCCGGACCCATCTTCCGGCCGAGCGCAAAGCCCAGGCAAATCGCGCCGCCGGTACCACCGGTTAAAATATGCGGATCGCATTGGCGCTGAAAGTAGCGCCTGACTTTCGGCGGGTAGAACAGGTCGTCGAAAAAGAACAGGCCGAACCTCAGGTCAGTTTTCGAATGCAGCGGATAGCGGAAGACGAATTCGGAGCCCAGACGGTAGGAAAATCCTCTGATGCCTAAAGTCCTGAACCAGCGTCTTAATTTTACGCTGTTTTCTATATCGCTCTTGAACTGTCTTAGGTTCAGTTTGCGGGAACGCTTCGGGCCATAGGTTCTGAGGATATAGTCCGAGAACTGGCTGTCGGCAATGGACCGTCTGGCATCCGATTTTAGTATTCTGTTTTTTCCGCCGGTGGGAAAACGCACGGGGTGTTTTAAGAAATCCCCATAGTGAAGGTAGTTCCTGGTGCAATGCACACGCATCGGGGCCACACACTCGAGTTCCTTATCGGACATCAGCGGCTGCATTTGCCGTGCTTTTCGAGCACGGTCTGCAAGGTTCTGCCGCTGTCATTCATCACAATGTCGCAGGCCAGGTCTGCCAGCAGGGTAATCTGCGGCGCGGTCAGTGCGACCACATCGAAATCGTTCTGATTGATGGTCAGGTAGTTCGGGAAATACTCGAACGGTCCCGACGGGCTACTGCCGTTACCCTGCTGAATCGCGCTTCTGACCGCCGAATGCAGATTCGCTTCCCATTTCAGCCAGCGCTCGAGGTAATACCAGATCACCGTGACCTTCTCGCTGCGCGCCGGCACGCCCCAGTACGGGTTGTGTACCACCGTGTGATCGTAGGTAGTGACCAGTGCGTCGCCGTTTTTCTTCTTCGTCTGCATCGCCTGCAGCACGGCCTGGAACTCACTGGTTTTGAAAACCCCGTTGGTCGGGTAATTCCATGTCCAGGCCGGATTGGAGTAACCGAACAGTGCCGGCCAGGTCACGTCGCAATAGCCGTTCGGATCGTTTGCGACATCGAGCGGATTGCCGTTCGGCACCCAGTTCACGTCTAGTTTGCTTTCGGTGTTGATAAACACCAGCAGAATGTCCACGCCACGCTGCAGCAGCGGAATTACCCCGTTGTTTTCCAAAATCCCGCCGTCGCCGAATAGCTGCGGTGCACCCGGCCCGTAGCCGCCCTGGCGAATGGCCCAGTAATAAAGCTGCGGATCGTAGCGGCTGATGTCGAAGTTATCGATCAGTTCCTGCGCATAGGCGGAACTGCTGGTGCCGGTGGTATCGGCCAGGATAAACGGCCGGTCCTGGCCGTCGGTATCGACCCAGCCGGTGTTGCCCAGGGCCTCGACGCTGGCGCTGTTATTGCAGCCTTTGGCTTGACTGCAACCGTTGACGTCGGGCAGCGCTGCCGGCGGATAACCGCGAAATGCGAACGGTTCGACATAGCCGCCGCCGTACAGTCTCTGATCGTAGCTGGAAACGCTGAGGTACGCGCGGCCAACGGTCAGCGGGGTATATTCGAAGTTCAGCAGGTCCGCGTTTTGAGGATTGCTCTGCGGTAGCTGAATCGATGAGTTAATCACCAGCAACGGTCTGTTCTGCCGTACCTTGTGGAAATCGTGACCCTGCAGACCCGGATTGCAATTGACGATGTCCTGCTCGGTCTGGTCGTTCAGTGTGAAGTAGGCGAGGTTTTCCGGGTGGTAGGACGCCGCATCGACGTCAAACAGACCGAAAGGCTTCAGGTATGCATCGCCAATGGAGTAGTTCCAGACATCGTGGCTGGTGTATTTCACAAACGGCGATGCTTCCCAGTTCGCCACCACGCCGACCAGCCAGGTTTGTGCGTTATAGGCCAGCATTTCCGGTATCAGGCTGTAGTTCAAATGGTTCTGGGTAATGCCGCCCGGCGCGGTGATCGGGCCCAGCAACTGGTTGTCGTCTACCGCTCCGCTGCGGTAGTAGGTGTAGATGGTCGATGCCCAGGAACCGCCCGATACGCATGAGATATAGCGAAAAGTCGACAGATAACCCATATGGTGCAGCGCGCGAAGCTGGCCCATTGCGGCTGACATTGCCCGAGTACCTCCGCCGGAGAAGCACACTCCTATCGGCGCCTTGAGCTGGAATTCCTGCAGCGTCAGTTCCGGGAAGTGATAGGTATAGCCGCTACTGGCCCAAAGACGTGATTTCATCGATCCCCCGAGCACTGCCATTTCTACCCTAAGAATAGGCGGCAACCACGGGCACGGCAACTTCGAATACCGCCATGCGAGACGGGCGTAAAAACAGGCGCCGATAAATCAAAACCCCGCTGATCAGGCGGGGTTTCTTTAAATGCCCTCGGGCGATCGGGTGAGCGCAGCGCGCCGGGACTCGCGAAGTAGTTTAAGTCTTGCTGTTGAAAGCCGGCCGGCGCCGGGCTCTCGTTTCAGTCTCAATGCAACAGTTGTAGCTGCGTCGGAACGAATTCTTCCATCACGGCCTTGGTCAGCAGTTCCGGCGGCAGCAGGCCCTGGGCCAGTACGAAATCGTGGTAGGCCTGCTGGTTGAATTTGTTGCGCAATGCGAGTTCGACCTGGGTGCGCAGGCGTTGCAGATTCATATAGCCGTAGTAGTAGGACGTCGCCTGCCCCGGTGCGCGGAAGGTGTAGCGGTCGACTTCCTGGGTGGCCATCGGTTCGGACATACCGACTTCTTCCATGATGAAGCGCTTGGCGGCCTCCGGCTCCATCATACCGAGGTTCAGCATCGGGTCCAGGAACGCCCGGGCCGCCCGCTGCAGCCGGCCCTGCAGCGAGAACAACTGCCCGTCCAGCGGCAGGTGTTCTTTCATTACCGCTTCTGCATACAGCGCCCAGCCTTCCACGTTCGCGCTGTTGAATGCAAAGATCGCGCGCGGAATGGAGACACCGTTTTCCACCATGGAAGAGAACTGAAGCTCGTGGCCGGGGCGGGCCTCGTGCACGGTCAATGTCCAGGTCACTCCGTCATGGCTCCAATCGTCCATCTGGCCTTGTTCGGAATTCGGATTGCTTTGCACCAGAACGAATTCGGGTGCCTGGCCGGTATTGCCGATCAACTGCGGCGGATTCAGGTGCGGTGCCGGAATGCCGGCGGCTTCCGCTTCGGTTGCGAGGCGGATAATCGCGTCACGGTCCGGCAGGGTGATAATCTTCTCGCGGCGAATAATGTCTTCCAGATCGGCCAGACGCTTCTTGTACAGCGGCAGTACCTGGTCGTTCGGCACCTGGCGTTTTTTCAGTTCCCGCATTACATCGCGGTAGTCCCCGGATGCCATATTCTGCTGCTCGGCGATGCGATGGGCGATGGCCTGCATTTCGTTTTTGATTTCGGCAAAGCCGAACTGGGCGCGGATCATCAATTCGCGCGGGTCGATGTTGACGCCGAGATTCTTCAGATTATCGGCATAGATCGGTTCCGGCAGCCGGTGGTTGGCACGGGTCCGGGGCATCAGGTTGTCCCTCACCCAGCCCACGTAGTCGGTAAGCTGCTCGCTGAGCAGTTCGAAGTCCTGCTGCCAGCCATCCAGTTGCGAGGCTTCAAGCATCTGCTTGATGCCGGGCAGAAAGCGCTGGGCGTTCTCCATATCCTTGACCACCTGATCGCGAAACGGCCCGAGCAGGCCCGGTACATTGAAGCGTTCGGCGGTTCGGGCCTTGGCCAGTTCGGTGATCGGCTGCGTTCCGGGTGCTTGGCCGGTGTATTTTTTCAGCCGCTTCAGGGCGGCCGGGTAGCGCGATGCGTCCACGCGCGGGTCGAGCAGACCCTGAAACCCGAAAAACAGGGTTTGCGGCAGATTGAAGTAGGGCAGCATATGCTCGCGGTTGAGCCGGCTGGACTGGGCAGTGTTCTGGGCCGACTCCAGCAGGATATTGAGATCCTGAATCACCTTCGGATGCTCGGCGGTGGTCAGCCGGTGCCGGTAGTCGGCAATCACTTCGGCCAGGTCTTGCTGACCGCGTTCGTACAGGCCTTCTTGCAGATCGAAGATTTCCTCGTCATAGCCTTCCACGCCCAGGCTGGCTGCGAATTCCGGTGCGTATTTCGCTTGCAAGTCCAGCAGCGGTTTGGCATGGTCATTACTTTTCTCGACCCAGTTCTCTTCAGCGCTGGCGGAAATCGAAAAAAGAACAATAGAGATAAGTATCAGATGCTTGATATATGGCATGATCGGTACTCCACCGTTAAAGCGGAAAATGAGGCCCATTGTGCCAAACAGGGATGTCGTTGGCGCATGACAAAAGTCACTGCCTGGAGGAGCTGAGCATCGCGAAACCCAATATGCCCGGAGGCATCGATGAAATACACGGTAACTCCCCGATTGGCGGCCATTCTGCTGATCGCGTTCAGCCCGCTCTCAAATGCCGGTCCAATAGCCCATTCCGAACTCGCCGATACCATCAAAGAAAAACCGCGGCTGGTCAATAAACTCGATAACATCGCAGCCCACTATGTGGTGCTGGAGCTGTCGATGGCCAGGCACGATGCCAACCATGTCGATGCGTATTTCGGCCCGGCTGACCTGAAGGAATACGCCGAAAACAACGAGCTGTCGATCGACGAGATACAAAATCAGATGCTGGAGTTGGGCGCCGAGCTGGCCGAGGTCGGCGGCAAACTGCGCAGCCCGCTGATGCTCAATCGTGCGGTCGGCATCAAAAAGCGTCTGGAGGCGGCGCTGACCCGGACCGCCATCAATAAGGAAGTCTATCCGCCGTTCGATCAGGAGACGGAATATCTGTTCGATGCGAAAGCGCCGTCTCACGACGCGTCGCAGTTTCAGGCAGTCCTCGATCAGATCGACGTACTGCTGCCGGGTGACGGGCTGCTGGTAGACCGCGTGAACGCGTTTCGCGATCAGTTTGTGATTCCGTCGGAAAAGCTTGAGGCGGTGTTCAATGCGGCGATTGAAGAATGCCGCCGGCGTACGCTGAAACATATCGACCTGCCCGCTAATGAGTCTTTTCGTGTGGAATATGTCACCGACAAGCCCTGGAGCGGATACAACTGGTACCAGGGCGATGCGCAAAGCCTGATCCAGATCAATACCGATCTGCCGATCTATATCGACCGGGCCGTGGATCTGGGCTGCCATGAAGGCTACCCGGGCCATCATACGTATAACGCGCTGCTGGAGGACAAGCTGGTCAAGGAGCGCGGCTGGATCGAGTTTTCGCTGTACCCGCTGTTCAGCCCGCAGTCGCTGATCGCCGAGGGCAGCGCCAACCACGGCATCGAACTGGCCTTTCCCAGCGATGAGAGGGTTGAGTTCGAGAAAAGCACACTGTTTCCGCTGGCTGGCCTCGATCCGGAAAGCGGGGACAAATACTATCGGCTGCTGGATTTGCTGAGCAAGCTGACCTATGTCGGTAACGAGGTCGCGCGCGGCTATCTCAACGGCAGCATGACCCGGGAACATGCGATCGACTGGTTTATGCATTACAGCCTGAACAGCCGTGACCGGGCCGAACAGCGGCTGAGGTTTATCGACACTTATCGCAGCTATGTGATCAACTACAATCTGGGCAGGGACCTGGTGCGGACCTGGGTGGAATGCGGGACCTCCGAACGCGACCAGCACTGGCGGAAATTTACCCGCTTGCTGTCTTCTGCGATGATTGCATCCAACTTGGGCTGCGATAAGGCGGAATAATGAACCACGCACATATATTACTTCCGATGGCCGTGCTGGCCATCTGGACATTGCTTGTGATTGTCGTGCTGTCGCGGCGGCGGATTCGCGCGGTGAAAGAACGTCGAATGGACCCGAAGTTCTACCGGCGCTATGACGATGGCCGCGAACCGGATGAGGTACGCTATGTCGTACGCAATCTGACCAACCTGTTCGAAACCCCGGTCTTGTTCTATGCCGTCTGCATTGTCGCGGTACTGGCCGGTGCGACCCAGTTATGGCTGGTGATACTGGCCTGGCTGTATGTTGCGCTGCGGCTGGTTCATACCGTCGTGCATATCAACAGTAATGTCGTACGGATTCGCTTCAATGTTTTCCTGGTCAGCTATTTCGTATTGTTTGCGATGTGGGTGCTGGTTGCGGTTAACCTGATCCAGCAACTAGCGTAGCAGCGTCCGTCAGCGCGATTTTCGCGCTCCTGAATACTAGTGTTTGATATCCAGGCTCAGCAGCGTATGCATCAGGTTGTTTCTGAACGTGATATTGCCGGTCAGCTGATCGTGTTTCTCGCACAAAAAGAACGGGTAGGCCAGCGGAAAGAAGCTGTATTCATTCCGCGGTATGGACGGATCCAGCGATTCCCGTGCCAGCAATGAGGCCTTGGTCACGGTGCCGTCGCCCGGTTCCAGCATCAGGTGATCGTAATTGACCGCCGGGTCCGGGTTTTCGATTTCCGACGGCAGCAGCCGGATTTCCGATATGCCGTCGACTTCCTCGACCAGCAGCCGGGCCGGGGTCAGATGGCAGTCGCCGCCGAACACGACGAGTTGATACGGCGTCTCGGGCAGCGGCACGGTCAGCGACCAGACAAAGCGCCTGGCACGTTCCAGTTGCCGTTCGAAATAGGCCTCCAGCGTATTCAGATAGGCGCGGGCATCGGCCTCATCGGCATAGCGCTTGTGAATCCTCGCTCTGACTGCCGGATCGAAAATCGACCACTGAAAACGCCGCCAGGTCATCGTGTCGAACAGATCGCGTTTCAGCGGCCGGCCGGAACGCGTGATCAGCCAGTTATTCAGCGAATGCGGGAACAGTTGGTACACGCTGGGAAAGGTCGCCAGCACTTCGGTCGGCAGCCGGCGCAGGCCGATGGGGTAGCCC
>JANQPM010000048.1 GCA_028289465.1 Lysobacterales bacterium
CTATTCGTTCGGGAGGCACCGATAAGCTCGATCAGGTCCTGGAGATCATCCACACCACCGGCGCGCTGGCCAGCGCGCGTCAGACCGCAAACACCATCGCCGGTGAGGCGATCAACCAGATTCGCTGCCTGCCGGCATCGGAACACCGTGACGCGCTGGAGGCGCTGGCTCGCTATTCCGTTAACCGCCAGGCGTAATTAGCGGTGTCTTGCGCCCGCTTCTTTCGCCTGACGGCGAAAACCGCAACCCCAAGACTTCATCAGTTTAAAGATTCCAGCCTCTGATTCGCTGCGCGAACCAACCGGCCGTAATCGGCGGTGTCTTGCGCCCGCTTCTTCAGCCTTTCAGGCGAAAACCGCAACCCCAAGACCTCATCGGTTTATGGATTCCCGCTTCTGATTCGCTACGCGAACCAACCAGCTACAATCGTAGGAGAGCCTTTAGGCGCGAATGACCGTCACTTAACAAACGCGCAGAATAAAACCCGGTAATCGGAAAACCCGGTAATCGCGCCTAAAGGCGCTCCTACAGCTTACGGTGGGTCGAATGTACAGACGCCGGCGGCTGTCCGATATCAACCCAGTTGGGCGTTCCACTCCGCGACCCGCGATTCCTGTGCTTCGAGCACGGCGTTCGCGGCATCGCTGATGGTTACCGACTCGATGGTATCGCCCTGGCCGATCGCATTGACCACGTCCTGATCCGCAGTGCTGACAATGCGGCCGAACACGCTGTGCTTGCCGTCCAGCCACGGCGTGGCAACATGGGTGATAAAGAACTGGCTGCCGTTGGTGCCGGGGCCGGCATTGGCCATCGACAGCACGCCCGGCCCATCGTGTTTCAGCGATGCATCGAATTCGTCCTCGAAGCGGTAACCGGGGCCGCCGGTACCGCTGCCCAGCGGGCAGCCACCCTGAATCATGAAATTGTCAATGACCCGGTGAAAGGTCAGTCCGTCATAAAACCCGCGGCTCGCCAGGTTAACGAAATTCGCGCAGGTTACCGGCGCCTGCTCGGTATATAGCTGCAGATTGATCGGGCCTTTGCCGGTATTCAGCGTAATCAGTGCATCGGCGCTCATGGTTTTCTCCTTAATTGGCGCGTGCCGCGTACTGCGGTACTCGTGTTTAGTTGGCCGTTCTGTTGGGCATTCTGTGTCCACACTCCCGGACCCGGGCCTGCGAACTTTATCGGAGTTCGCCGGTCCTAATGTGTTACCGGGAACGGGGCATCCTGCCTACCATTCAGAATTGAAAGACAGGGCACGAATGCACTCCTCACACTATGGCGCCCCGTTGCCCGGTTCTTTATGGGCGGACAGCGTATTAATCAAGTCGGTAAATGCCCTTCCCCGTTGCTCGAAATCCGCAAACTCCGGAAAACTCGGCGCGCCCGGCGATAACAGTACCGTACCGCCTGGAGCGGTCGCTGCCATCGCCTGCGCAACCGCCTGCGGTAAATCCTCAACCAGATAAAGCCCGTTGGCCGGCGCAACGCCGTTCCGACTCAGCACGCGATGAATCAGCGGGCCGTTCTGGCCCATACAGATGATGCCCTCCGGACAATTATCCGCCAGCGCCTTCGCAAAAAACTGCCAGTCCAGCCCGCGGTCGTAGCCGCCCAGCAATACCGTCAGCGAACGCCCGCCGAGTGCGCCGAGCGCTGCCAGGCTGGCCTGCGGTGCGGTGGCAATCGAATCGTTGATCCAGTGAACGCCGTGCCGCTGTCCGACGGACTGCAGGCGGTGCGGCAGCGGCTGAAAGGTCGGAATTCGGCCTGCGGCCTGTTCCGGTGCACAGCCGGCCAGATCGGCCGCTGCCAGCGCAGCGCAGCAGTTGAGCCGATTATGTTCCCCGAGCAGCGGAATATCGGCGTGCGGCAACAACAGCCGCGACCCGGCGTAAAGACCGCGGTCATCGGTATGAATACCGCCGGTCTGCCCGAAATAGTGAATCTCGCCCCGGCACGCGTCCAGCCAATGCGATTCCTGCATATCACGGTTGACCAGCACGGCCCCGGCCTGGTGCAGCAGTCGGACCTTGTCGGCGTAGTAGCGTTGTTCGCTGCCATGCCAGTCCAAATGCTCCGGAAACAGATTGAGCAGCAACGCGATATCCGGTGCGGCCTCGAGATCGGCGATCTGGTAGCTGGACAACTCGACCACCCAGGTATCCGCCTGCCGGCCCAGGGTGGAAATCAGCGGCACACCGATATTGCCGGCCAGCATTACCGACTTGCCGCAAGCGCTCAATAGATGTGCGATCAGCGCCGAGGTGGTGCTCTTGCCTTTGCTGCCGGTCACTGCGACCACCTGTCCGTGCGGCCGTTCGGAAAACCAGATCTGAGTGCTGGAAATCACGGCCACACCGGCCTGTTTCGCATCGTGGATCGGCCCACGGTAGAGGCCGATTCCGGGCGATTTAATCAGAATATCGAATTGCGTTAGATCCTGATCTTCCAATGCGCCGCTAAGCCACCGGTCTCGTGCATGAAATCGCTTGTGCGGCCTGGTGAAATCCCGCTCGTCTATCAGCGTGACCGGTTGGTCCGGATAGGCCCGCCACAGACAATCACGCATCGCCAGGCCTTCGCGCCCCAGACCCAGAATCGCGATCTTTCGGCCTTGCAATTCAGTCAGCCGCATAGCATTCAACGCCAATGCGGCCGGGAATGGCGTGCGGGCCAGCCGGCTTCATCCAGTCATCCAGCGGACTAACCGCGAACTCGCGCAGGTCTTTTGCAATCTCACCCACCACGGGCGTATCGCACCAGGCCGGATTGCCGGCCAGCGCCAGGAACGCGCTGCGGGATTCTTCGATCTCGCCGACACATTCAAACGGTTTATGCGCGCCGAGGCCGCACAGTTCGCGAAACCCCGCCAGTTGGGCCGGATTGTTCAGCAGGTTGGCGCCAAGAATGCCACTGACCTCGGCCGGCGACAGGAAAAGCGCCAGACCGAGACAGGCAAAACGGCATTTCGGACAGTCGGCGCACCAGCGCGAGGCGATTCGGCTTCCGTCCTGATGAAAATTGCGGTTGCAGCTCGAAAATACCGAATGGTATTGCCTGAGCCGGGAAAATTCCGCGATCACCGCCAGTTCCGACCAAGGCCTGAGCAGCGAGTAGTAATGCAAATCCGCACTGACCCGACCCCGCAGCAGCGCTGCGAACGACCGCTCGAATGCCCAGCTCTTGCTGAATTGGTGGTTTACCGTAGCGCCGTCTTCCGTAACCAGATTGCCGACACTGGCCGAACGTTCGTTGGAAAACACAATATGGTCAAAGCCATACAGGATTGCAGCACAGGTCAGAATCGCAGAATTGATGGCAGTAATCGGCACATGGCCGTTATAGGCGCCGTCGGCGTTATAAATGGAGAGTTCCGGCGCCAACTGGCGCTGAATGCGTATAAACGGCAGGTCCGCAACCGCTGCGGTCTGTTCGATTAACGTTGCGCTGCCGACGCAGGCCAGATGCATATCTTCACCGGCGTGCTTCAGGCGCTCAACGCTGACCAGGCTGTCTTTTCCGCCGCCCAGCGCAACCAGGCTGCGATATACCGGCGGCAGGCTTACCGGCCCGCTACCGGACTCTGTCGATTCGCTGTACCAGTTCACCCGCGAATACAGGTCGATTTGATTTCGGTACGCGAATTCAGACAGCCCGTCGACGTATAACCGGTTCAAAAATTCCACCAGCGCTCCAGCCGGTGCTGCCGTTTCCACCTGTAGCCGGGGTGCGATGCCGGCCTTGTAATAACTGACTCCGGCGATCAAGTGCAACAGATACAGGGCTTCGTGAAGTGCACTTTTCTGCGCGTCGGAAACGACAGCGGGCACATTCGGGAAGCGAACGGTCTCGATCAGTTCGGGTCCGTCGTCAAACGCATAACTAAGGCGCGCGCTGCCGTCTTCGAATCGAAAGTCGAAGCCGCAAAAACGGAACACTCGGGCCTGTTTCGGATCCGGCAGTCTGGTCATCAGTTGCGTTCCGTATGCCGCCACAGAGACCGATGCAGTGCCACAGCCAGTCCACCGGCCTCCGCTTCCGGCACCACCAGCGAGTAAGCCAGATCACTAGCCGAAAAAGACGCCAGATATAGCGGATGAGTCAAAAAGCCGTGCAGCGCCTCACCGATCCGCGGCAATGATTTGCGAATCTCCCGCCCGACCAGACTGACGCAGGCCAGCGACGAGTAGACGCTGACCTCGCAACGGTCTCTGAGCCCATCGGCCAGCCGCTGTAATTCGTTGTCCTGCAGGTGATTCGAGGCCAGATCGATTAATACCGTAGTCGTGGTCTCGGAGGTGGCCACCTGGTCGATACTCACACCTTCGGCCGCGAAGTGGGAAAATACCGTGGCCAAAAAGCCTACGGCACGGCGAATATCCTGATTCTCCAGCAGTATCGCCGTCATTCCCCGACGCACTGTCACCGCCTTAACCGTGCCGCGGCCGGATTCGCCGCCAGCCTTAATGTCGGTACCGCCCGAGCGCTTCAAATCCGCCTGCCGAACGGACAGCGGCAGGCCGGCTTCTGCAGCGGCGCGAATACAGCGCGGATGCACCACCGCCGCACCGGCGCCTGCAATTTCCAACGCTTCGCGGTAGGCCAGCTTCGGAATCAGTTCGGCATCAGCGACAATGCGAGGATCGGCGCTCAGAATACCTGCCACATCGGTGTAGATCTCGACCCGGTCGGCGCCCAATGCGGCACCGAGATAGGCCGCCGAGGTATCCGAACCGCCACGGCCCAGTACCGTCGTCTGACCGCCGGCGTTCGCGGCGACAAACCCCTGAGTCACCACGATGTCACCGGACGCCGCCCATTTCCGCTGCAATCCGGCATCGGGTGCCACCGCACAGCGAGCCTCCAGCCAGGCCCGGCGATCCTGCGCTTCGGGCAGGGTGGTCAATGCCGAGCGCGAATCCTGCCAGCAGCAGCGTAGTCCCTGCTGTTCCAGGTAAACCGTGCCGATTCGGCTGCTGGCCCATTCGCCGAGCGCCAGTAGTTCCGCCCGGTGCTGTGGTTTTTGTGAATCCCCCGCCCGCCCGGCAGCATGTCTCAATTCCTGCTCAAAGCGCGCAAGATCAGCCTCGGCGTCCACGCTCAACTCGTTCGCAAAGGAACGGTACCGATGAATCAGGCCATCGATTGCGGCCGACCGGTCTGCGGCCGGTTCCGTGCAAAGCGCCTGCAAACGGTTGGTGACACCCGCCAATGCCGAACACACCAGGGCGACGCTATAGCCCTTCGCCACGCGCGTTCGGCAGAGTGCTGCAATGGTCTGCCACTGCGGCAGGCCGGCAACGCTGGTACCGCCGAATTTCATCACTATCCAGGCCTGTGACGGTATTTCTGCCATGAACGATCAGCCGGCAACTCGTAACGGGAGGTCACCTTAGCCCAAGCGCCGTTCACTGTACACATTCCGCTCGATACTGACCGACGATTGCCACATTTAAGCGCGTGGTATCGCGTGTGGGATGACTGATTGAAGGATGGAAATCGTTCGGCTAAAAAAAGCGGCGCCGGGGCGCCGCAATCAGGCACAGCCAATCGCTGTAGGGAGGCAAACTGATCCGGGCGAACGGTGCGGGTATCCCGGCCGAACGCGTGTGACTAGTATCGTGTGACTAGTATTCGGTATCCGGGGACTCTTCAACCGGCTGAACCATTACGCGAACCCTTATCCGGTCACCCGGCGGATTCTGCATTTGCGTGTGGTAAACCTCGCCCTGGTACTCGTAGGCAACGTTGTAGGCGGTCACCCGCTCCTCTGTCCGGTAGCTGGTTTCGTACTCGCAAACCCGCTCGGTCACGACTTCGGTCTGCCGGTGATGTTTGCGGTGCTGCTTGCGCTGGAAATCGCGCGCGACGGCGCCGCCAAGCAATACCCCGGCGACGGTGGCTGCATCCCGGCCGCGGCCGCCACCGAACTGATTGCCGATCACGCCGCCGATGATGCTGCCGACCACGGAAGGCGCCTCGGCATGATAATGCGGCACCGGTCGTTCAAGCTTTTCGTTCCAGCAAACGCGTTCGGACACCGGAATTTCGATCTCGCGAACCACCGGTTCTACTTCCAGCACCTCCGCATAGGCATACTGCCGGTCGTCGTGATTGGCAAAACCCTGGGTCGAAATCAACAAGCCGGCCAATACGCCGGAAATTTGAGCAGCGGTTTTCATATTCTTCTCCCGTCGAAGCGGCTGAACTGGTTTTACGGGTCTCACTGTAGGCCAGTCTGGCTGAACCTAACCTGAACGTACGAAAGCAATTCCGAAATACACCGCTGACCACCCCTGCAAACCGCCCTGCGGACATGCTTGCCGGCAGCACGCCAAACCGGCCGACACCGGCGATTTGGTTGCCGGGCTATTCTGTACTAGGATGGCCTTTCGCCTTTTTGCCAGTGATTGAGTGAAGGATCGGAAATTATGCCTAAATACAAGATGGAGGATATTCGCAATATTGCCCTGGTGGGCCATAGCGGTTCCGGGAAAACCACCCTGATAGAAGCAATTTTGGCCAAGACCGGCACCATCCAGGAACCCGGCAGCATAGAGCGCGGCAGTACCGTTACCGATTTCGATCCGCTGGAAAAGCAACATCAACACTCGCTGGACTCCGGCATCGCCGGTGCCGACTTTCAAGGCGTTCATATCAATATGATTGACACGCCGGGATACCCCGATTTTCGCGGACCGACCCTTGCCGGTATGGCCGCCGTCGAAACGACCGCTGTCGTGATCAACGCCCAGTCCGGCATCGAATTGTCCACCCGCCGCCTGATGCAGCGTGCGCAGGACCGCAAGCTGTGCCGGATTATCGTGATTAACAAAATGGACGCCGAGGATACCGACCTGACTCAACTGGTTCGGGACATTCGCGAAGAGTTCGGCAATGTCTGTCTGCCGATCAATCTGCCGGCAGAAAATTATTCAACGGTGCGCGACTGCTTCTTCAAGGCCGAAGGAGAAACCGACGTCTTTTCCATCGGTGCGGCCCATACCGAAATCACCGATCAGGTGGTCGAAGTAGACGAAGACCTGATGACCGCCTATCTGGAACAGGGCGAATTAAGTGCCGACCAGCTTCACGACGCTTTTGAAATCGCGTTGCGCGAAGGGCATCTGGTGCCGATTTGCTTCGTTTCCGCGCGTACCGGAGCCGGTCTGGGCGAGTTCCTGAAGTTCTGCAAGCGCCTGCTGCCGAACCCGAAAGAAGGCAACCCGCCGCCGTTTATAAAAGGGGAAGGTGAAGACGCGCAGGAAGTTACCGCCACGCCCGATCCGACGGCGCACAGTATTGCGCATGTCTTCAAGATCACCAATGACCCCTTCGTCGGCAAATTAAGTATCTTTCGCGTTTATCAGGGCACCATCAAGCCCGACTCGCAGCTATTTATCGGCGATGGCAAGAAACCGTTCAAGGTGGGTCACCTATTTAAAATACAGGGCGCCAAACACCAGGAAGTGGACGCGGCTATTCCGGGCGATATCTGTGCGCTGGCCAAGGTCGATGATATCCACTATGACGCGGTTCTGCACGACTCCCATGACGAGGATAATTTCCATTTAAGGCCGCTGGATTTTCCACGCCCGATGTTCGGCCTGGCGGTCGAGCCGAAAAGCCGGGGCCAGGAGCAGAAATTGGCAACGGCCCTGCACCGGCTATCCGAAGAAGACCCGTGCTTCGTGATCGAACACAACCAGGAACTCAATGAAACCGTGATTCGCGGCCTGGGCGACCTGCACCTGCGCGTGATGCTGGAGCGGATGAAGAGCCGCTACAACGCCGAGGTGGACACCCGGCCCCCGCGGATCGCATACCGCGAAACCGTGACCGTCGCGGCCGAAGGCCACCACCGGCACAAGAAGCAGACCGGCGGCGCCGGTCAGTTCGGCGAAGTTTTTCTGCGCATTCGGCCGCTGGCCCGCGGCGAGGGTTTCAGTTTTGTCAACAAGGTGGTCGGCGGTGCGATTCCAACCAACTTGATTCCGGCGGTCGAGAAAGGCATTCGGCAGATCATGGCCGAAGGTGCGGTTGCCGGATATCCGCTTCAGGATCTTGAGGTAACCGTGTACGACGGCAAATACCATCCTGTGGATTCCAAGGAAGTGGCTTTCGTGATGGCCGGCCGCAAGGCTTTCCTGGATGCGATCCATAATGCCAGACCGCAGATACTGGAACCCATCGTTAACCTGGAAGTTACTGCGCCCGATGCGACGATGGGAGATATCACCGGCGGTCTGGCCGCCAAACGTGCCCGTATTAACGGCACTGACAGCCTGCGCGGCGGTCTGGTGGTCATTTCAGCGCTGGCGCCGCTCAGTATCCTGTCCGACTATCAAACCGAGCTGAAATCCGTTACCGGCGGCGAAGGCCGCTACACCATGGACTTCAGCCACTACGACCCGGTACCCGGCAATGTACAACAGCAGCTGATTGCCGAACACCGACCGCAACCGGACGATTAGAGCCGGGCGATAAAGGAGTCTCACACCCAAGCCTTTCGTAGCGCAGGTGGAGTCAGACGGCGGTTTCGCTGAAGCGAAGAAGCCTTCTGAAGGAACCGTTAAGCGCGTGCAGGCGAAGCCAGTAAGCCTATGTGTAGGAGCGCCTTTAGGCGCGATCGGAGTTTATCGTTATCCGAAGCCTTCATCATGCGGCAGGTATTCGCGCCTAAAGGCGCTCCTTGTATGTTATTCCCTAGTCATCTGGATATGATGACAGGGCTCGGTAAACCGTCCGCTCCTCGGTCACCAGACCGTTTTGTAGCTGGG
>JANQPM010000050.1 GCA_028289465.1 Lysobacterales bacterium
GTTCTCCCAGGTTCAGGGTCTGATTGCATCCCTGTCGGTCAACCAGGACAATTTCCTCGGCAGCGGCAAGCGCCTCGGGCTGGGGCTGAGCAATAGCCGCATCCTGACTCAGTTCGATATTTCGTATAGCAATCCGTACTGGACGGACGACGGCATCAGCCGCGGCTTTTTCCTGCGCTACCGTGAATTCGATCAGGCGCAGGCCAATATCTCGGCCTTCACCAGCAGCGAGGCCGCAATCGGTGCCAACTTCGGTATTCCGGTCAGCGAAGTGGACTTTGTCGGGGCCGGCCTGTCGGCCCGTAAGACGGATATCAACATTGGCAACCTGGCCGTCGAATCCGAAGATGCCGAGGGCAATTGCAACGACATCAATATGAACGGCATCTGCGGCGAGTTCCTGATCGTGCCGATCCCGGGAGACCCCTTATCACGTAGCCTGGACGCCAACGGCGACGGCATTTTAAGCGACAGCGAGCGAGACTTCGAAACCCTGCAACTGGACCTGAACTGGTCGCGCGACAGCCGCGACCATTTCCTGAACCCGACCCGGGGTTCCATCCAGCGGTTTGCAATCGAGGCTTCGCTGCCCGGAAGCACCCGCGAGTATTACAAATTGTTTTACCGCTATGCCAAATACTTCCCGGTCTGGCGCTCCCTGGTCTTTTCCGTCAAAGGCGATGTCGGCTACGGCGATGTGTACGACAGCTACGACGAAGACCTGCCAGTGGAACCCGGAACACCGGCCAGGCTGGTCGGCGAATGCAGCATAGACGATATTATTGCGCTGGACAGCGGGCTGCCGTTCTTTGAACACTTCTACGGCGGTGGCGTGCGCGATATCCGCGGATTTGAAGACAATACCCTGGGTCCGAAAGACCAGTTCTGCCGCGCAATCGGCGGCGATCTTAAAGTTTCCGGCGGCCTGGAGCTGGCTTTTCCGACACCGTTCCTCGGCGGACGCGGCGGTACAAGACTGGCTTTATTCATGGATTTTGGTAATGTTTACGAAAATATAGATGCTTTTGACGCGTCCGAACTGCGTGCATCCGCTGGACTATCAATGACCTGGGAGGCACCGATCGGGCCTATCGTGATTAACTTTGCGGTACCCGTAAAAGAACAAGAAGGTGACGAAACCGAATCACTGCAGTTCTCGTTCGGTGCGACGTTTTAGCTGATTGGAGTGAAGTGTTTTGCGCAAATGGCTGGTCATTTTGGCCGTGATGGCAGGCTGTGCCAGCCTGCTGCCTGTCTATGCGCAGGAAACGTCCCACATTGCCTACGTGGATATGAAACACGTGCTGGACAATGCGCCGCAGGTGGTCGCCGGCCGGGAACGGCTGGACCAGGAATTCCGGCCGCGTGACGATGCGGTAAAGGCCGATGAACAGCAGTTGCAGGCCATGCAGCAGCAACTGGCTGAAGGTACCGGCCTGGATGATGAGTCGCGCACCAATCTGGAACGCGATATCCGCAACCTGCAACGCGCGGTCGACCGTCGCCGTGAAGATTTGATCGAAGAACTCAATTTCCGCCGCAACGAAATCGAACAGCGGCTGGAAGAAACGCTGGAACTGGTCATCAAATTCGTCGCCGAGGCGGAAGGCCTGGACCTGGTAATCACCGACCCCGTAGTGCTCTACTACAGTCCCCGCATTGATATCACGCAAAAAGTGCTGGACCGCTTGAAAGTGGAATTCGAAGCCGACCAGCAAGAGCTGAACGGCCGCTGATCCGGTACAATATGCCACTGGTGGCATGACTCAGAAAAGCGATAACAAGTGTCGAATACTCTCACGTTAAATGCGCTGGCCGAGCGCTTCGAACTGCAACTGGCCGGCGATGGTGCGGTTGATATCAACGGCGTCGGCACGCTGGGTAACGCGCAAAGCGGGCAGTTGAGTTTTTTATCCAACCCCAGCTATCGCGGCGAGTTGAAGTGCACTCAGGCATCGGCCGTCGTATTGACCCGCGAGGCACTGCCGGATTGCCCGACCAACGCGCTGATCAGCGAAAACCCCTATGTCGACTATGCCCGTATCGCCGCGTTGTTCACCCTCAATGACGCCGCTGAACCCGGTATTCACCCCAGCGCCAGCGTTGCATCGTCCGCGGTGATCGGCCAGCGGGTCAGTATCGGGCCGAATGTCGTGGTCGGCGAGCGCAGCGACATTCAGGACGGTGCGACGATCGGCCCGAACTGCGTGATCGGCCGCGACAGCACAATCGGCGCCGGCAGCCGTCTGGTGACCAATGTGACCATCGTGGACCAGGTGAGGCTGGGCCGGCGGGTCATCGTTCACCCGGGTGCAGTGATCGGCGCCGACGGCTTTGGCCTGGCCTTCGACCGCGATCACTGGATCAAGGTGCCGCAGCTTGGCGGTGTGCAGATCGGTGACGACTGTGAAATCGGCGCCAACACGACGATCGACCGCGGTGCCATCGAAGACACAGTTTTAGAAGACGATGTGCGTTTGGATAACCTGGTGCAGGTTGGCCACAATGTGTACATCGGCGCTCACACCGCCATCGCCGGCTGCGTCGGCATCGCCGGCAGCGCCCGTATCGGCCGCTACTGCCTGATCGCCGGCGGGGCCGGAATCGGCGGCCACCTGGAAATCGCGGACAAAGTGACGGTGAAAGCCATGGGCATGGTCACCCGTTCGATCAAACAACCGGGAGAATACGGTTCCGGCGTCGAAGCTCAGCCGCACCAGGAATGGCAGCGCAATCTGGCCCGCCTGCGCAAACTGGACACACTGGTCAGGCGGCTGCTTAAATTGGAACGTCAAAAGGACAAACAATGACCGCCTCAAACTTCGCTCTGGATTTGGAAGGCATCATCAAACTGCTGCCGCATCGTTATCCGTTTTTGCTGATCGACCGTGTTCTAAGCTATGAAACCGATCCGGCGCCGCGGGTGCAGACCATTAAGAACGTCACGATTAACGAACCGTTCTTCCAAGGACATTTCCCGGGCCATCCGGTGATGCCCGGCGTGCTGATCATCGAGGCGATGGCGCAGTCGGCCGGCATTCTGGTGCATTTGGCGCGTTCGGCGGCCGAAAAAGAAGGCACGATCTACTATCTGGTCGGCGTCGACAAGGCGCGCTTCAAGAAAACCGTGACCCCGGGCGATCAACTGCTGATCGACGTCACCGAAAAACGCGTGGTGCGCGGCATGGGACAATACCAGTGCCTGGCCAGCGTGGATGGCCGGACCGTCGCCCAGGCGGAGATTCTGTGTGCTGCCGGCCGGGAGAAAAGCGCATGATTCACCCGAAGGCGCTGGTCGACCCGAAAGCGGAGCTGGCGCCCGATGTGGAAGTGGGGCCATTCAGCATCATCGGGCCGAAGGTCAAAATCGACAGCGGCAGCAGGATCGGTCCGCATGTGGTGCTCACCGGCCGTACCACGATCGGCAAGAACAATCGGATTTTCCAGTTTGCGTCCCTGGGCGAAGAGCCGCAGGACAAGAAATACGCCGGCGAAGATACCGAATTGATCATCGGCGATGACAATACCATCCGCGAACTGTGCACATTCGGCCGGGGCACCGCGCAGGGCGGCGGTGTCACCCGTATCGGCAACGACAACTGGATCATGGCCTGTGTGCATATCGCGCACGACTGCATTATCGGCAATCACACCATCATGGCCAATAACGCAACCCTGGCCGGGCATGTGACCATCGGCGACTGGGCCATTCTGGGCGGTTATTCCCTGTTCCACCAGTTCGTCGAAGTGGGCGAGCACAGTTTCACTTCGTTTGCCAGCCATGTGAATCAAAGCATTCCGCCATATGTCACCGTCGCCGGCGAAAAAGCCAAAGCCAAAGGGGTTAACACCGAAGGCCTGAGGCGCCGCGGCTATTCGGCTGAACAGATTCAGCAGGTCAGACGCGCCTACCGCGTGCTGTACCGCTCCGGCCTGCCCCTGAAAGAGGCCAAAGCGCAGCTCAAAACCATGAGCCAGGACGCGCCCGAGATCGAACCGCTGCTGCGGTTTTTGAACGCCAGCGAGCGCGGCATCATCCGCTGATATTGCCATGACGGGCTTCGCATCACGCCCGCTGAAACTGGCGCTGGTGGCCGGCGAAGCTTCCGGCGATATGCTCGGCGCCGGACTGATTCAGGCAATCAGGGACCGACATCCGAATGCGGTATTTGCCGGTATCGCCGGCCCGCAAATGCAGGCCGCCGGCTGCGAGGCCTGGTGGCCGGCCGAAGAGCTGGCCGTGATGGGCTTATTCGAAGTGCTGACCGACCTGCCCCGGCTGCTGCGCCTGCGCCGGCAGCTAACCGAACGCATTATTCGCTATCGGCCCGATGGCTTCATCGGGATCGACGCCCCCGATTTTAACCTCGGCCTGGAAGCCCGGTTGAAGCGCAACGGCATTCGAACCGTACACTATGTCAGCCCCTCGGTCTGGGCCTGGCGGCAACGGCGGGTCAAGAAAATCGCGCGTGCGGTGGACCTGATACTGGCCCTGTTTCCATTCGAACCGGACTTCTACGCCGCCCACCAGATCGACGCCCGCTTCGTTGGCCATCCGATGGCCGATGAAATCGCCGAGGAAAACGACCCGCTGGCGGCACGCCGTGAGTTAGGCCTGGATACCGAAGGCCCAGTTGTCGCATTACTTCCCGGCAGCCGGCGCGCAGAGGTGAGCCGGCTGGCGCAGCCGATGCTGCAAGCCGCACAGCAACTGGCCGGACAACGGCCCGGTATCCGCTTTATCGCGGCACTGGCAAACCGTAAAACCGAAGCACTGTTCAAAGCGGCTGCCCATTCCGAGCTGCCGGTGACCACCGGCATCGGCAACGCGCGGCAGGTGCTGGCCGCCTGCGATGCCGCGATCATTGCGTCCGGCACGGCCACTCTGGAAGCCCTGCTGGTCAACCGGCCGATGGTGGTCTGCTACAAGCTGGCCCCCGCCACCCACTGGCTGGCCAAGACCTTCAGGCTGATCAAGACCGACCATGTGGCGCTGCCGAATATCCTGGCCGGCGAAGGTCTGGTGCCGGAATTGTTGCAGCAACGGGCCACGCCCGCCGCGATTGCGGCAGCCGCGCAGCAATGGCTGGAACAGCACGAGCGGGTGCAGGCCCTGAGCGAACGCTTTCGGCAAATCCACCGGCAACTGCGACGGGATGCCAGCCGTCAGGCAGCCGCAGCGGTTCTTGAGCATGTCGGCCGCGATGCCTGATGCCATCCTGGCCGGGGTCGACGAAGCCGGCCGGGGTCCGCTGGCCGGGCCGGTCACCGTCGCCGCGGTGATTCTGGATCCGCAGCGGCCGGTCGACGGGCTGGACGATTCCAAGAAACTGACCGAGAAGCAGCGCGAGGCGCTGTATGCCGAAATCACCGATAAAGCGCTGGACTACCGTATCGTCGCTATTCCGCCGAAAGTGATCGACAAGGTGAACATTCTGCAGGCGACTCTGCTCGGCATGCGCCAGTCAGTCGAACAGCTCGGCACACGGCCGGCCCGGGTTCTGATCGATGGCAACCGCGCGCCCGAACTCGATCTGCCGGTCGAGACCATCGTCGGCGGCGATGCGCTGGAACCGGCCATCAGCGCCGCGTCAATCCTGGCCAAGGTGACCCGGGACCGGTATATGGTCGAACAGCACCGCATTTACCCGGACTATGGGTTCGACCGGCACAAGGGATACCCCACGCCATACCATTTGCAAGTGCTGGCCAGGATAGGGCCGTGCGAGCTGCACCGGCGTTCGTATACGCCGGTGCACCAGTCAGAGCTGGCTTTCAAGTAGTCATCCAGACCAGTGAGGCCGGACCTCAGTCGTCGACAAACTCCAGCAGCCGCCGCTCCAGCAATTCGCCGTCTGCGTCGCGAATCACCAGCCATACCCGCCCCACCGGGAAAAACCGTGCATCAATCGCCTTGGACACCGTATTCTCAGCGTCCGGAATACCGTTCCAGCGATAGAGCACTTGTTGTTCGGCCACTGTCATAAATGCCAGTTGCAGCGGCGTTTGGGCGCTATTGGCTGCCACCTCGACCCCGAGATTAACAATACTGCCCGAAGCCGGCCGCTGAACCACGAATGCCTGCGTTGACCCGGCCCGCATCACAGGCAGCGTAAGCCCGGCACCCGGCCTGGCCAGATTTTGCGATGCAATCGAATGCTCCAGTTCGCCGATCTGCTGGCGTGCCTGCCAGAAGAAAAGCAGGCTGGCTGCCGCAATCACAACACTGGCCGCCAGTGACCATTGCGGCAGCGACATGGTTCGTTTTTTATCAGCAGATACTTGCAAGTTACCCCCCTTGGCCGGCTGGCCGCTGACCTCCACCCCTTTCGCTTCAGCCATTTTAAAACTATGCTGAACCGCCATTGCCGCTTCCAACTCGTCTTGCAGTTCAGGCGATTCCAGAACCGCTACTTCAAAGGCGGATGCTTCCTGTTCTGTCAGCTCATCGCGCAGATAGCGGTGAATCAAGTCCTGCTGTTCCAGTTGCCGGGTATCCATAGCGTCCCTACTCCGCAAGCAAGAGTTCGCACAGATCATCACGCGCTTGTAACAGCGCCTTCATACGCTGTCTGGCACGGTACAATACCCGGTCGAAATGGGTGGTGCTCAGTTGCAAATCCTGGCAAATCGTGGCTTTGTCGTCCTCCTGCAGATAAAACCGCTCCAGTATTGCCCGATCCCGAGGCACCGACAACTGGTTGATCGCTGCCTTCAGGATGCGATGAACATCGCGGTTGTTCATCCGCTCGATCGCTTTGTCTTTAAGTACTGCTTTCAACTCGATTATCCCATCTTGGTCGGTGATATAGCGTTTCTCCTTGCGGAAATGAGCAATGGAAAGATTAACCGCCGTCTGTTGCAGAAACCATGGCAGGCTATCCGGATTCTTAATACCACCGGCACGGATGCGTTGCAGTGTAATGATCAAGGCTTCCTGGGACAGATCCTTGGCCAGTTCGGGATCGCCGGCCCGCTTCAGCAGAACCAGCCGCAGCCCTTTGGCATAGCGAGCGACCAATTCGGTCTCGGCATTCTGATCACCGCTTTGAATGCGTCCAACCAATTCGCCAGCGCTGTATTCCTCGGCCTTCAAGAGTACCCCTCTTATTCTTATCGGTTCGATTCTACAACAGATGTCCGGTTTCTCTAACTTTGAGAACCGTCAGTTGCATACTGCCTTGAAAACGAAGGGGCAAAATTACTCAAATTACTGTATATAATTACAGTTATATGCCCCTAGCCGACAACACCACGCTTCTGCGGCTGCAGCAAGAACTGACCACGGTCAAATACCGGCCGCAGGAAACCGGTCTGGCGACCGGCTATCAGGCGCTGGACCAGGCACTGCCTAGTAAAGGCTGGCCGACCGGTGCGGTGACTGAACTGCTGGTACCGCGGCTGGGCAGCGGCGAATTCCGCCTGCTGCTGCCGCTGCTGGCTGACATTACCGGCCGCGATCAGTGGATCGCGCTGGTGCGCCCGCCGTGGGTGCCGAATCCGCATGCGCTGGCCGCAGCACAAGTGGACTTGCGACGGCTGCGCCTGATCCGTGCCAAGACCAGCAAAGACGCATTGTGGGCCACCGACCAGTTGCTGCGTTCCGGCGCTTTCAAAGCCGTGGTGGCGTGGCCTGAAGCATTGCCGGGAGCATCCATCCGAAAACTGCAACTGGCGGCCGAAAACGGCCGGTGTTGCGGTTTTCTGATTCGCTCCGACCGCCATATGCGACAGCACTCCATGGCGCCGCTGCGAATCCATCTAAAGCCTCGGTCCTTCTCTGAGGCCGAGTTTCTCCACAACCCCTATCGCCTGGAACTGCAATTGCAAATCCTGAAGTGCCGCGGATTGCTGCACCAGCGCGAGTTGACGGTTGAAATGAACTTGTTGGAGTGAATCGAAATGCTCTGGCTGTGTCTTTATTTTCCGCACTGGCCGCTGCAAGTCGCCGAACGCGGTATCAAGCCCCAAAAGCCGCTGGTACTGGTGCGAAATGCGCGGGTCAGCCACGCCAACGCCAGCGCCCGGCAAACCGGCATCCGACCAGGTATGCGAACCGCGGCTGCCTATGCCCTGGCTGCCGGACTGGCGACCGCTCAGCGGGAACGATCCGCAGAACAGCAGGCATTGCAGCGGCTTGCGGCCTGGGCTTATCAATACAGCGACCGCATTCTGCTGGACCAGCAGGCGCTATTGATCGAAGCGGCCGGCAGCCTGAAGCTGTATGGCTCGTTACCGCAATTCATCGACATGCTGCAAACCGGCCTTAAACGGCTGGGCTACCGCTCGCGCATCGGCGTCGCGCCGACACCGGCCGCCGCCCGTGCATTTGCACCGCGGCAGACTATTGCGGTCGATCGAACGCAACTGCAGCAACATATTCAGCATCTGTCGCCGGCAGCGCTGCCGTTAACCGATGACCGCCGCCTGGCGCTGCAACAAACCGGCGTACCCGACCTGAAAACCCTGCTGCGCTTCAGTCCTGCTGAACTCAGGCGACGCTTCGGCTCAGAGCTGACCAACTATCTGGCCCGGCTTACCGGCCAGCAACTGGATCCGCGCACCCCTTATCAGCCACCCAGCCGTTTCAAAAGCTACCTGAATCTGCCGGCCCCGATTCATATCGCCGAAGGCCTGCTGTTTGCCGCCCGAAGGTTGCTGGAAGAACTCTGCGGTTTCCTGACCGCCACAGATGCCGCGGCCAGCCGTATCGAATGGCGACTGGGGCACGAAGACCACCCCGCCTCCCGGTTCACTATCGAACTCAGCAGCCCCGACCGGGATCCGGCACGGTGGATGGTCATATTGCAGGAAAAACTGGTGAACTGGGAATTACCGGCGCCGATTGAAAAAATCAGCCTGCGTGCCGATCGTATTGTCAGTCACAAGCCCAGGCAAAACGATTGGTTAGACCAATCAGGGGAAAAAGAAGCAACCGGGCGAGTGCTGGAACGCATCCAAACCCGTCTCGGTAAAGAATCTGTTACCGGTATTCATCATCGGCAAGATTACTACCCAGAAAAATCATGGTGTTATCAAGTATTTGATGAAACCAGAAACCAGTCCCACCTAAGCACCCACCAGCCGCTATGGTTACTGCCACAGCCGGTTTCCATGCCGGATAAACCGAACCCTAGCGTTTCCGTAGCTATGCAGCAAATAAAAACAGGGTGGTGGAAACAAGAGGATTGGCCAACCAGAGTTTATTACATTAGCTCAGGTATTGAGTCCGGCGGTCTTCGCCTATGGGTGTATCAGACACCAAACGACAATTACTACCTGCAAGGGCTATACGACTAAGCTAACAAGCCATTCAGCAAGTTTGTTAAATCGAATTTTGATAAATCCACATAAAGCGAATAATACATATTGTCAACCGATGATCGCTTGCTCTCAACAGCCACACCGGCAATTTTTGGCGTCTCTTCGTTAACAATAACCAGCGGTGAACCGCTGTGGCCGGAATACGGACCTAAACCATTGGTGCGAGCAACTATATGCCAATTCGCCCAACCGTTCCCCCACCCTTCTGCAAAGAGCCCCTTAATATCATCAGGAATTATCGAAGAATCGGGCATTAACTCAACCACAACATCATTTTTCCGTTGCGCAAAAAGTGACCCCGGCTTTCCAAAACCAACGACAATCGCCAATTCGCCTTGTGCAACTGATTGAGTAACCTCACTACTGTCTGCAATATCAATGAGTGAAAGTTCTCGAGATAAATGACCTCTATCACATAGCTTGAAGATCAAAATATCAAGATATGCGTTTTTTGTGGTCGTATAATTAATACCTCTTATTAGTCTTACCGTTCCCGCTCTTTTTCTGACCAAGCTATATGCTCGTTGCTCCATACAACAGAATTTTGATTGATCTACATATCCGGGTGATAAATTATTACCTTCCAAATAAGCATGTGCGAATTCATTACCCATTAATTGATACAAGTGGCGGGCAGAAATCATCCAAGCACCCTTTCGTGTTGAGACAACAAAGCCGCTACCGCGTATTACAAAATTATTCACTGTGGGTATTCTTTCGGGCGTTTTAATAAGCGGGGTAGACCACAGCAGCCTTCCTTCGCATGTAATATGGCGGCACCTCTGAAGTACTGCCACGTTTTCACTATGGTTCCCTATTAAATGCCTTGCTCTCTCTATATTTCCCGGACAGCAAATTTCACTCAACCTGCCTTGAATGTAGTCAATATCCGAATAAACCTTGCTACAGATAACCACTATATTTCTCCCTTGCTGTGTTCTCTTTAGGAGTAATAAGTGGGAAGAGCAGGCAACTTATCTCACTAAGATCATTGACGCTATTAACCGGAGAAGACACAATGAATCGTAAATACACCTTGTTTCTCTTGATTATCTTTTGCTCAAGTTGCTCTAATGATTCAAAAGATGACTCGTCAATACCCGAAGACAAACGGATTACCTACCTTGGTCACACTATTAGTATCGATGACATAATCGATGAAAATCTAAAGTGCCACATCAATCTGACCAAGACACAATCAGACCAACACACGCATGGGACACCTAGCGGAACCAAATCATGCCCGCAGCAGCCAGAGGAAGACCCAGCATCTGCACGTAAATATTATGAGAGCTTCCTTGGCGAATGGGAGTTTTACCGTCGAGAAAAACCGCTTAGGTCACACTTTTTTATTGGAGGCATACTCACAGTTAGCTCTGCAGAAAGCTCAGATTCCAATGAATATCAGGTGAGTGGCGACCCACTTTTGCTTGGCGGCAAGCCTATACCTCCATGGCAAATAGAACAACAGCCCGCAAGTTTCATTTTTAACGAAAAAGAACTGGTCACCGGCTGGAATGTCAATGTGCTGACAGGTGACTATGAAGTAGATGGCTGCATTCATAAAGTAACCGCTCAGAGAGCAGCTTTCTTAAACGATGCCTATCATGAATACTGCGACACGCAATACCGGTATTCCAAAAAAAAACGAAAGCTATGCCGATATATTGCCAAAACCGCACAAAAAGACAGCAAGCACTTAATATTTGAATTAGAAGGCCATACAACCACCAGCGAGTGCAATAAACACAAGCGTAACCACAACCATGCGGGTATACACGGCGGCACGGCCCACGGCGGACAGGACTAATAGCTAACCTAGATAAATTTGAAATGCCGCCCACGAGTAAATGCCGCCGTTCCGGGCGGCATTTATCGCTTTGCGCTTGGCGGCCGCAAGCGCTTCGATGGCCGACATGCCGTTCTGTACCCCACGATAAAATGTTTCCACAAAACCAGCGGTTTCCTGGTCCCCGACCGGCCACAGCGTTGCGACAACCGGCCCGGCGCCGGCATTCAGAAATGCCGAGACCAGCCCAACCGAATGATCAAAGGCAAATTGCTGGACACCCGAGCTTGAACAAGCGCTTAGCACTACCAACGGGCGATTCAACGCAAGGCCTGCCACACCCACCGGCGTCAGGCCGTCGCCAACCAGAGTATCGCCGACTTCACCGTTGACCGGGGGCGACAATATCATTCGGGACTGTTCCGGGTATTCCAGGTCATTGACAGCATGTGTCGGCAGATGAATCACGGAATAGGTGTCGAGCCCGGCCGCCAGGAAGTTTTGCAGGGAAAATGACTCGCCGGACAGTACGTTGTGCGGTGGAACATTGAGCAAATCTGTCAGTATTTCAATTTCACGCTTCGCGCCGGCAAGCGGTGGCAGTCCCCCGGTCGCTACTGCGGGCGCACCGGCCAGCAATACCCGGTCGCCCGCCAGATCAACCCTGGTCTGCTGCCGGGCGTCTGAAACGGACGAAATAGTAAATACATTGACGATGCTATGGCTAAGCGCTAGCGGCTTACCGTTCAGTCGCAGGGCATCGATCGGTAGTCCGCTAAATACGCCGCTCGGGATAAAATAAAGCCGCTCTGTGAGTTGGTCTTGAATGCGGCCCAGCAATTGCTCGCCCAGTGCATCCAGGTGGCGTATCGGCATCAGGCCCGAACCAATGCTGCCTAGTCGCTCCTTGACTGCTTCAATTTCTGCGGCAAATTGCCCACCGACATCAACACTGTGAAACTCAATTCCGGCATGGCTGACCAACCAGACATATAAGGTTTCACGATCAAGATGGTATGTCAGTACCGCCTGGTCGTGTTGCAGTTGACCGGCCAGATAACGAATAGCGCTTGCCTGCAGCGATGTCGGCGCCTGCTCCGCCTGGTTGAGTTCCAGGAGTTTCCGGTCGATCTGATTGCTGAGTTCATGCCTTTTACCCGGATCCCGGGTTCGAATCCGTTCACGAATCAAGTATCTGAGTTGCGCTTCTTCATCATCACTGCGGGTTTTTCCTGAGGCCGGATCTGCCTGCCTGATATGCAGATTTCGTAACCGCGCCAACTCGGCGAAAGACGCATAAGCCCGGTCCGGCGCATCGGCACCCTGCGCTAGAAACAACCGGAAGTAAGATTGAAAGATCGCCTTGCGGCTTTCCCAGTACCAGGAACCCAATACACCCGGCAAGGACTGGCGATAACGACGCATTTCCTCGATCAGGCTCTGATAGCTACTCAGCGCCTGATGCTTTTCACCTTGCAACTCCAATATACGCGCTCTGGCTTGCAGGCTTTGCAGACGATCCGGCAATAGCACGGACTGTTGCAAATCCACCAGAGCCTTCTCAACAATCTCGGGCATACTTTGCCCCGCGATACTGTTTTGCTGCAGTTCATATTGATACTGTGCTATCAGGCATTGGTTCATCAATCGAATCCGCCCGGCTTTTGCACTGATATCCGCGCACTGCCCGAACGCCTCTACTGCCTTTGAATATTGCCGCTGCGCCGCGTAATCACGGGCCCGGTTCCGACGGTAGCGTGCCTGATCAAATGAAGATGTCTGAATCGATTGTTCGAGATTCCGGTATTCTGCCATCAGACCGAAATCACCTTCCTGGCGGGCGATATCGGCAGAGTGCTGATAAGCTGAAATCAATTGGTCGCCATCGCCGGTTTCTTCTAACGCTTCTATGGCCAGCTTCAAGCGTTCCTTGGCCTGCGAGTAGCTGCCGATCTGCCGGTAGGCGATTCCCAAGGTCAGGTTGATCCTCGCCTTGCCGGATCGGTCGGCAATTGCCGAATAAATCTCATGCGCTTCTACCAACAGCGGCAGGGCTTGCCGAAAATCTCCCAGGCTTCGGTAAATCCGCCCGAGCTCATTGAGGTTATTGGCAAGCTCGGCCCGATCCATGCCCATTCGAAGCTGCCGGTTATTCTCCCAGAGCAGGCGCAATGCCGTTTCGTATTCATACTGGTCTTCAAACACCAGAGCGATATTGTGCTGAACTTGAGCGGAAAGCTTTTCGTCGCCCAGCGCTTCGGACACGGCTTCCACACGGCGATACCAATTCACAGCGTCATCGAATTGATCGCGGATAAAGTAAGAAACCCCGGTCAATAGATAGGCGAATGCCTGCTCATATTGATGGCTGTCAGACGCCAGGCGGGCGCTGGCAGCCAACGACTGTCGACCGATGCGGGTTCGTACCGCCGATCGCCAGCGACTATGGCCACCGCGCTCGATTAACGCCGCGCCATGTACTTGCAATGCAGCCAGCATCAGATCTTTTGCGCCCCGGGCTTTTGCCGCCCAATAAGTGAATTTAGCCAGGCGGGCTGCCTGATCCCAGTCGCCCAAGTGCCAGTAAATGAGCTGCGCGGCGAGCAACTGGAGCCATAATCCCTGCTCTACTTCTCCCATTTGTGCCAGCAGGCGGCCGGCAATGGCCAGGTTTTTTGTTTTGGTTTCCCAGGGCATGTCATCCGGCTGTCGTTGCTGCATTGCACTCGACGCCGCCCGATAAACGTTTATTAAGGGCTGATTGGCCAAATCACGGGGAATGGCTGCCACCGATATATCCAGGTGCGATCGCCTGGTAGATTCCACGACCTCAACGGCAAAGCGGATAGCATCGCAATCGGCCTCGGGCGCGATGAACAGAAACCGGGGACCCATACGGAAACTGGGAATGTGGGTTGATACTGTTGAATCGCCCGTGCGCGTTAACAGGACAAGCTCTGCCTCATAGCCAACCGCACTGATCAGATAGGAATACGCGGCATCGCAGGCCAACGCATAGTCCAGCCTTTCACCTTTGACAATCGCCCGATCGACTTCTACCGGGGTAGCTTCAATCTGTGCGCCCTGTACAAACCCACAACCGGAAAAAGCCAGCAGAAAAACCATGCAATGTTGTAACTTGGTCACGCGAGTCCCCCCAAGTATGCGAGAAAGGTCATTTTGTTCAGAGCTGGTCGTCGATGCAACTGTCACAGGCCATTGAATGACAAATTGGTATAGTGACTATTCTAAATACGCCGTACAACCGATGGATATCAACAACCTTCAGCAAATGTTGCTCAAACAGCGGGAAATGCTGACTGGTATTGGTTCGGTTGCCAATGAAGCCGCTGCAACCGTCGAACTCGACCAGACCCGTGTCGGGCGCTTATCGCGTATGGATGCGATGCAGGCCCAGGCGATGTCGATTGCAACCAACCAGCGCCGGCGGCAGCAACTGCGCCGGATCGAGGCTGCGCTGAAGCGCATCGAAGACGACGAATACGGGGATTGTCTGCACTGTGGAGAATCCATCGCCCCGTCCCGGCTGCGAATCGATCCGGCTGCCACATTGTGTATCGGCTGCGCCGAGCAAGCCGAACGCTGATCTCCTGCCTTATACGCTTTCCTACTTTGGCATCAGAAATTTCTGATAGCCGAATGCGCATTTGACGCACTGCCTTAGCGGGCAAATCGCGATAGCCGGATCGCCGGTCGATTGGGCAAGCTGATTTCACCCCGATCCCAAAGGAGTAGTCAGATGATTCGATTGTTATTAGCGGTATGCATCGTCAGCCTGCTGGGGATGTTTACGATAAAACCGACCCACGGCGACAGTCTTCGCTGCGCAAACAAGATTGTGAAGACCGGCGATAACAAGGAAATGGTACGCCGCCACTGCGGCAAGCCGGCCATCAAACAATCCGGCTATGAGACGATTTACCGGAACGGCTATCAGATCCGTACCCAGGTGGAACGCTGGTACTACGACGGTAGAAGCGGACGCCTGAACAAGACCGCGATATTTCATAACGGCCTGTTGGTGAAGATTGTCAATGGCGAGCGGGTATGACGGACTGCCACCGGGCCGAAAAAGCGGATTGAGTATCGCTGCTGAATACTGTATATATTTACAGTATTATGCCTCTGCCCGACTATGCCGAACTGCATTGCCTGACCAATTTCAGCTTTTTGCGCGGCGCATCGCATGCCGAAGAACTGGTGAAACGCGCCTACGACATGGGCTACCGCGCATTGGCGATTACCGATGAGTGCTCCATGGCCGGCGCGGTACGGGCACACCGGGCCGCCAGAACGGTTCCGATACGCCTGATTATCGGCAGCGAATTCCGACTGGACGAGCTGCATCTGGTTTTACTGGCCACCGATCACACCGGCTACAGCCAGCTTTGCCAGCTGATTACCACCGCCCGGCGGGCCGCTCCAAAAGGGGAATACCGGCTGACGCAAAAACAACTGGAATACGGCCTGGACCATTGCCTGGCGATCTGGGTTCCGGCGGATACGGTAGCCATGGCCAATGCGCCTGCCCGGCAGATGCTGGCAGCGACCGGCCGATGGCTAAAACGGCACTTCGCCGGCCGGGCCTGGATCGGTGCAGCACTGCATCGCCGTTTCGACGACCGGCTGAAGTTAAGGCGGCTGATGCAGCTGGGCAATATCTGCGGTTTGCCGCTGACCGCCTGCGGCAGCGCGGTGATGCATCACCGGAGGCGCCATAAACTGGCCGACACGCTGACCGCGATCCGCCTGAATACTCCGGTGGCCGAAGCCGGTTTCGCGCTGGCCCCGAATGCCGAGCAGCACCTGCGCTGCAAACAAGAGCTGATTGCGCTGTACCCGGCCGAGTTGCTACAGGAATCGGTACGCATCGCCGAACGCTGCCGCTTCTCGCTGGACGAACTGAATTACCAGTACCCGCATGAAGTTGTACCGCCCGGCAAAACGGCAACCCGGCACCTGCGCGAACTCACCGAAGCCGGAGTGAGGCGGCACTGGCCCGATGGGCCTTCCGATGAGATACGGCAGCAAATCGAGCACGAGCTGAACCTGATTGCCGAACTGCGCTACGAATCGTATTTTCTGACCATTCACGACATCGTCGAATACGCCCGCAGCCAGAACATCCTGTGTCAGGGCCGTGGTTCGGCGGCCAATTCCATCGTCTGTTTTTGCCTTGGCATCACCGCGGCCGACCCGAGCCGCATCGGCCTGCTGTTCGAGCGCTTTATCTCCCGTGAACGCAATGAACCGCCGGACATCGATGTGGATTTCGAGCACGAACGGCGCGAAGAAGTCATGCAATACGTCTACCGCAAATACGGCCGCCACCGGGCTGCGCTGTCGGCCACTGTCATTACCTATCGCCATAAAAGCGCGGTGCGCGACGTCGGCAAGGCTCTGGGCATCGATCCGGATCAATTGCAGCAGTTATCCGACAACCTGGCCTGGTGGGACCGGCCGGAAACCTTCGCCCGCCAGATCACCGAGGCCGGCTTTGATCTCAACAGCCACATCATGAAGTTGTTCTTTGAACTGGTGGACGAGATTTGCGGCTTTCCGCGCCATCTGTCCCAGCATGTCGGCGGCTTTGTGATCGCCGAACAACCGCTGAACACCCTGGTGCCGGTGGAAAATGCGACCATGCCCGACCGGACCGTGATCCAGTGGGATAAGGACGATCTGGAAAGCCTGGGCCTGCTCAAAGTGGACTGCCTCGCGCTGGGCATGCTGACCGCCCTGCACCGCTGCTTCGATCTGATACAGCTATACCATGCTCACACGGTCAATCTGCTGACCATTCCAGAAGGCGATAAGCCGACTTACCGCATGATCCAGCAGGCCGATACCATCGGCGTCTTTCAAATCGAATCGCGCGCCCAGCAGGCCATGCTGCCGCGGCTGAAGCCGGCCAATTACTACGACCTGGTGATTGAAATCGCCATCGTCCGGCCCGGCCCGATCCAGGGCAATATGGTGCACCCCTATCTGAAGCGCAGAGACGGCCTGGAACAGCCGGACGTGCCGAAGCCGGAATTATGGGCGGTGCTGGAAAAAACCCTGGGTGTGCCTATTTTTCAAGAGCAGGCGATGAAAATCGCTATGGTCGCGGCCGGCTTCAGCGCCGGCGAGGCCGATGCATTGCGGCGCGCAATGGCGGCCTGGAAGCGGCGCGGCGGCCTGGAGCCGTTTCGCGACAAGCTGATCAACGGCATGCTGAAAAACGGCTACCAGAAGGATTACGCCGAGCGCATCTATGAACAGATCAAAGGCTTTGGCGACTATGGCTTTCCGGAATCCCATTCAGCCAGCTTCGCGATCCTGGCCTATGCCTCGGCCTACCTGAAATGCCACTACCCGGCTGCGTTCACCTGCGCGTTACTGAACAGCCAGCCGATGGGCTTCTACTCGCCGGCACAGTTAATTAAAGATGCGCAGCGCCACCGGGTCCGCATGCTGCCGGTGGACGTACGCTATAGCGATGCGCTGGCCACACTGACCGACGATACCCGTCAGGGCCGGCGGCATGCGATTAAACAACCGGCGATCCGTCTCGGCCTGGTCACCGTCAAAGGCCTGAGTAAGCCGGCCATCGAACGGTTGGTCGAAGCCCGCCGCGAATCGCCGTTCCGATCCGTACAAGATTTGGTCGACCGCAGCCGCCTATCGCAAAAAGACCGGCATGCACTGGCCAGATCCGGTGCGCTGCGCGGCCTGGCCGGGCACCGCCACCGGGCTTACTGGCAAACGCTGGCCGCGCGCCCGCAGACCGGGCTGCTGCGCGGCACCGAAATCAGCGAACCGCATACGCCGATGCGGCCGCCCGATGCCATTCAGAATCTATGGGCGGACTATAACGCGACCGGCCTCAGCCTGAACGACCACCCGATGCGGCTGCTGCGCGGCCGCATTCAGCAGATCGCCCGTCGCCGCACCGTATCCGCGACCGCACTGACCCAATGCGAACATGGCCGCGCGCTTTATGTCGCCGGGCTGACCACCAACCGCCAGCGGCCGCAAACCGCCAGAGGCGTGATTTTTCTGACTCTGGAGGATGACACCGGCCTGATCAATGTGGTGGTCTGGCCGGATCTGGTCGAACGGCAGCGCAAGACCCTGCTCGGCGCGCGCTTAATGGGCGTCGAAGGCCGCCTGGAAACCGAGGGCAGCGTATTTCACTTGATCGCGCACCGGCTGGACGACCACAGCGGCCTGATCCGCCGGCTGCCGGTACGGTCGCGGGATTTTCAGTAGCGGCAAACCTAAAGCAGGAAAATCGCGATGCGGCTGACCATGCTGACAAACTTATCCAGCTTGGTCAGCACCCGCCGCGCGCTGCGCAATTCGTCGATTTCCTGCTTCAGCAATTTCGCGCGCTTTCTCAGTTCTTTGCTGTGCGCTTCGAGCTGCCCGGCCACCTGTTTCAGCTTGGTAATCGTCAGCCGGCTGCGCAGCAAGGTGACGTCACGCTGCAGCAGTGCGTATTCGTTCTGCACGCGTGGCGGTGCATCCAGAAACAGCGCGCGAACCTGGCTGGAAGCCAACTTCAATTCCAGTTTGCGCAAAAAGCTCAGCAGGCTCTTAGGCGGGATGGTTCCTTCGCCGTCAAACTCAAGTGTCATGCGATACTCCCCTCGGT
This sequence comes from Lysobacterales bacterium, assembly GCA_028289465.1. GTDB lineage: Bacteria > Pseudomonadota > Gammaproteobacteria > Xanthomonadales > SZUA-36 > JANQPM01. The sequence goes on from JANQPM010000050.1 coordinate 18,774, forward strand.
ACGTCTATTTCAATCCTGCGGCCGCTTCCCTGATCGACTGTAATTCCGCCATCAACCGAAGCAACTGGGTTGCGAAGTCCGGATCCTCGCCAAGCAGTTTTTCCAAGGTATTTTGCAAGGTTTTGGCTGCCCGGCTGGCTGTCTTTAATTCACCGATCGCGGTATTGGTCATCAAAATCCGGCGGCGCTGCTCCAGCCATTTCTGTGCCTTTTCCGGTGTATCGGCCAGCGGCTGCTTAGCGGTCAGCGGCGTTTCCAGCAGCATCTGGGTACGCCTTAAGTTCAGCAGCTGCGTATTGTGTTCAAGGTCGTCGCCGATCACACTTAGCAGCTCTTCATGGGTCTTCAGCGCACTTTGCAGCATGCCCTGGTCGCGGGCAATAGCCGCTTTCAGCGCCGCCCGCTGTTTGGCGTTGACGACAAACGCGACGATTTTCGAAATGCTGCTCTTCTGCTCGTCGCTGAGTTTGAAAATCTCCTGCCCGCCCAACTGCTGGGACAGATCGTCGATATTCTTCGCACTGGCCGCTATGGCCTCGGCGGTTTTCTCAGCTTCATCGGTGGTCGCCAGCGTATTCAGCAGCACGAAATAACCGCTTAGTGCCGAGACGTGTTTGCGAATGTCATTGAAGACCGCAATCCGCTCGCCATCCAGCTCGTTGAACTGGCCGAGACTGTTGATTTCCTGCTGATGAAAATTCGCTGCACTGCGGTCTGCAAAGCGGTTGGTTTCAATCAATTGCGCCGAACTAGTATCGATCGCGGTTTCTTGCGCAGTTAATAAGAGCTGATTCAGGCTGTCGGCATAATTGATGCCGGCATTGGCAAACTTCTCGTAAGGACCGACCGGCGTGGTTGCACAGCCCGCACAGCACAACGAGAACACTATCGCACTGAAAATGAGCCAGATATGCTTCAAAGAACACCCCCCTTTTCGACCGGCTTGTACCCGCAAACTGATGCGCCACCGCCGTGTTAACAGTATCTCTAAGCCTAGCATCCAAACAAGCGGCTTTCCACGCCAGACCCGGCCGTTCCGAATATTCCGCAGAGGCCAAATCGATCACCCCGTGCCGGCTTGTTCGGCAGGTCGAATGGCACGTTTTGAATTATGATTGGCGTTATTTGCGAGTGTGGCAGCCGCGCCCGGCCACTACCATTTCTCCATCAACCCATCATATGGAGCAAGCAATGAACCACCGAACTCCGGCCAAGCAAGTGGCCCTGGTTACCGGCGCATCATCCGGCATGGGCGAGGATTTCGCCAAAGCCCTGCTGCAGGAAGGCATGGTGGTGTATACCGCCGCGCGACGCATCGAACGAATGGCGAATCTGCAAAAGCAAGGTGCAATCCCGCTGAAAATGGATATCACCCGGGATGAGCAGATTCGTGCGGTCGTGCAGAAAATCGAAGCCGATCATGGCGGTGTTGATGTGCTGATCAACAATGCCGGTTTCGGTATGTTCGGTGCGGTCGAGGATACCGACATCGATGACGCACGTTACCAGTTCGAAGTGAACCTGTTCGGCATGGCCCGCCTGACCCAGTTGCTGCTGCCGGGGATGCGCGAAAAGCGGGGCGGCAAAATCATCAATATTTCCTCAATAGGCGGAAAAGTCTACACGCCGCTTGGCGCCTGGTACCATGCGACCAAGCATGCGATGGAAGGCTGGTCCGACTGCCTGCGGCTTGAACTGAAAGCGTTTGATATCGACGTGGTGGTGATCGAGCCCGGCGCGATTCGAACGGAATTTTCCGATGTGATGATCGGGCCGATGCTGGAGCGTTCCGGTTCGGGACCGTACGGCAAACTGGCTCATGGAATTGCGAAGGTATCCCGGCAGAACGACCATGCCGGCAGCAGTTCGGAACCCAAGGTGATCACCGACCTGGTACTGAAAGCTGTCCGATCGCGTCGGCCCCGAACGCGCTACGCTGCCGGGAAATACGCTAAACCGATGTTGTTCACTCGAAAGTGGCTGGGCGACCGCATTTACGACCGGGCAGTGTTGTCACTGGTTAAATAGCTGATGAAACAAGCAACTCGATTCAAGGTATCGCCCGGCTGGAAAGTCATGATCCGCGATATGGGCATGAACCCAGCCGAAGTGCTGACGCTGGCCGGCCTGCCGGCCGACCTGTTTGCCCGCAAAGACGCCAGTCTCAGCGTCGGCGATTACTTCAATCTCTGGCTCGGGCTGGAAAAAGCGGCCGACGGCCGCGACCTGCCGCTGATGATCGGCCGGGCCATCTCGGCCGAAGCTTTCGATCCGCCGATCTTCGCCTGCCTGTGCAGCCCGAACCTGAATACCGCGCTGCAACGGCTCGCCGAATATAAGCGGCTGATCGGCCCGATGATGCTGACCGTAGACATCGGCAAACGGCAAACCAGAATATCGATCAGTTGCTACAAAAGCAGACAGCCCATTCCCGCCTCGCTGGGCATCAGCGAACTGGTCTTTCTGACCCAGCTCACCCGCCTGGCCACGCGGGAACACGTGGTTCCGGTCAATGTGACACTCCAACGCCCACCGGAAAACCCGAAGGCCTACAGCGCCTTTTTCGGTATCGATCTCAAACGCGGCCGGGAAAACCGCATCGCATTTTCGGCCGAAGACGCCACCCGCCCGTTTCTGACCGAGAATGCGGCTATGTTCGACTTCTTCGAACCCGGCCTGAAAAAACGCCTGTTCGACCTCGATGTCGAAGCCAGCGCCCGCGAACGGGTTCGAAGCGCCCTGATGGAAATGCTGCCCAGTGGCCAAAGCACCATGGACCAGATCGCCCGCAAACTCGCCGTCAGCAAACGCACCCTGCAACGCCGGCTGAACGACGAAGGCACCAGCTACCAGGAAGCCTTGCAACAGACCCGGGAAGAACTGGCCCAGCACTACCTGACTCAATCAGACCTGGCACCGGGCGAAATATCGTTCCTGCTCGGTTTTCAGGATGCGAATTCGTTTATTCGCGCGTTCGGGCATTGGACGGGGCAGACGCCCGGGGAATATCGGGGGAGTTTTAGTGCTTGATTTTGCTTGTTGAGATTTTCGCTGTTTGCTGCGCAAGCTGTAGTGAGTTCATTTCTTTGTCTTGCAACAAAGAAACGAACCAAAGAAAATGCAACCCGCACAGCGGCCTCCGCTACGCTACGGCTCCCCGTTTCATCAGGCTGCTTTGTGGCGTCGGTTTGAGAGCACATCCCTGCGCTCGCAAACCTAAAATTTCCTCCTGAAATTTTCCACCAGTCACAACCTGATGAAACGGCGCTGTGCAGGGCCTACTAAATCCCGGAAATCAGGGAGTCGAGAAGCATTCCATTCTTGCCAGGATCGTCACATCAAATTCCCGATGTACTCCAATTAAGCTCTAATGTCAGTCATGATACGTGATCCTCAGTATGTCAGCTAGATGGCTTTGTAGCCCATGGTCTCATACCTACTCTGTTCCAGTGTTCACGTAGTGCATCATCTAACGGTCTAATATCGGAAAGAGCGATCTGCTCCCCGTGGTGAGCGACGAGTTCGCGAACCACAGGAGAGTCTGTACCACGCTCACACGGATTCACGAACACTCTGAATCGCTCATCCAGTGTGAAAAGGCCAAGCTCGAAGGCTTTATCATGCTGAAGGCAAAGACAAAGACCATTTCCCATATGGCCACGTAACGTTTCATTGTCGCTCCAGCGTGCAATATGAGCTCCAACAAGAAAACGGGGATCGGTCATCTTACATCTGGGGAAACAGCATCGGTTTCCATAGAGTTTTCTGATCGCAAATGAGAAATGTGTCTGCCCAAGACGGGAGCGCACAGTAGATACTTGCGTTCCCGTCTGAATAGAAACGACAGTCTTTCCATCAGCATGGGAAACAATGTCACCAGAACCGAAGAGCGCAATGAGGAGCTCCTCATCTGCATCGGAAAGGTACGCACCGTTAAGGCACTGAAGTCGTCCGGTTTGTCGGACGAAGAAGATATTCAGCTTGTCCTTCCCGCGATCTCGATTTGCATCAAAGTACTGCTCCAGCTCGGTCCTTCTGGCTTGGAAAATCTCTACCAGATTCACGGGTTGATGAAATGGGATGAAATCTGTGAGGTCAGCACGATAGAACGTGGGAGCATAGTCCCACCCTTTCGGATCTGGCGGGCGCCGAGTTGATCGGAAACCGTCGCCGGATGCGATGGAGTATCCAATGAAGTTTGCGTCAGGAGTCTTGCTACGCAAGTGGAGAATAGTGTCACCTTGCCGTACATCAAGTATTTTGCTCCAAAAGGGCCATGATCCACCGCCGCGTTTCTCGGTTGGAGCCCACACACAGTTGGTGAATGCCCATGTTCCGCCACCATGGACTTCATCTCTAGACATTTCGATATAAATCATTTCTCTGAGCTAACTATAAATATTCAGACCTGTTAATCATAAAGACTATTTTTTTTCGTTATACAGATAAAACTTTTTTAGCTATTTGATCCCCTTAATAGTGGCTTATTAAGAATCAAGCAAATCCCGAAGGCTTGCAAATCTCTCCCTGTACAGCGCCGATTCCTCAGTTGGCGACTGGTGAAAAAATTCAGGATGAATTTTTAGGCTTGCTAGCACAGGGATGTGCTATCAAGCCGACGCCACAAAGCCAATTGAGGAATCGGGAAGCCGAAGGCCGCTGTACTGGGACACGTTTTCTTTGGTTCGTTTCTTTGTCGTGCGACAAAGAAATGAACTCGCCATAGCTTGCAAAGCAAGCGGCGAAAAAACAAATAAAAACTTAGAAAATCAAAGATCGACTTAAGAAACCAAACACCCCAACCAAACCTACCCCGTCAAAAACCCAGATATAACCTCAACATCCGCCGCCTCAACTTCCACAGAAACCACCTTTGCCAGCGGCGGCCCCTTCCCCAGCCATGTCGCCAACTGATCCAAAGCATCAGCCTCACCGCAGGCCAGCACTTCGACCCGCCCGTCCGTCAGGTTCAGCGCATGCCCGGTAATGCCTCGCTTCTCGGCCTGTGCCCGGGTCGACTCGCGAAACCAGACACTCTGTACGCGGCCGCTGATATAAAACCGCCGGCAGATCACCTATTCCGGCGCGGCCGCCGCTTCGACAGCAGCCTCGAGTTCCTTGCGGGTAATCGGGCCGAGAAAGGTCTTTACCCGGTAGCCTTCCTGATCCACCAGAAAAGTGGTTGGCAGCACGCGCGGGTTTTCCAGGCCGTCCGGCATGTCATACACATCCGGCAGCAGAATCGGGTAGCTGGGATCGTATTCCTCCAAAAAGGCCTCGAAGGCGGCCTCGCCGGTATCTTCATAGGCCAGGCCCAGCACCACGATGTGATCGTTTTCCGCGTGCAGTTCGGAAAGTTCGGGAATTTCCTTACGGCAGGGCGTGCACCAGGTGGCCCAATAGTTTACTACTACCCACTGTCCGCGGTAATCGGACAGCGCAGTTTCGCCGCCGCTCAGGCGCGGCAGTTTGAAATCGGCTTGCAGTTCGCGCCTGTCCGCTGCGGACACTGACAAACCGGCCACCAGCAGCGGAATCAACAGGAATTTTTTCATCGATAATTCTCCTTAACGGCAGCGACCGCCATTATTATTGTGGCGATTATTGCGCTTGCATCAGGTAATAAGACTTCAGTGAGCGATTGAGTTCCCTGCCGGAATGCTGGCGAATGGCCAGCAGTGCGTTTTTCAACGAACGGTCCCAGTGGTTTTCCATCGGCAGCGATTCGGCCTCGGCCAAAGGCAGTACATAGTGACCGGCATCGGCCAGATCGGCCAGGCTCAACTCGTCCAGGTCTCGGGCCAGGAACCAGTCACCCTGAGCGTCCTGCTGCACGATACCGGCCTGCATCAGGTCCGCAAGCATACGTTGTAACTGACCGTCGCTGGCGGCCTCCTCAAACAACATCAGATCGCCGGAAGTCAGGCTTTCGCCGCGGCGCTGGGCCAGCCACAGATGACCGACGATGCGGTACAGCAACTGAAACTCCTGCCGCTGCGGCCAGCGCCAGCTTGCACGATGGTAGCGGAAGGTGGTCAGGGCCGCGGTCAGCGAAGCGCCGAGCAGGATCACCAGCCAGGACAAGTAAATCCAGAATAAGAAAATCGGCACGGTAGCCAGCGACTGGTACAGAGTGGTGTAGTTGGCCCGGCTGACGTACAGCACGAATCCCTGCTTGGCCAACTGAAACAGCACGGTCGACAGCAGGCCGCCGATCACCGCATGGCGGAAATTCACCGGCCGGTTCGGGACCAGGAAAAACACCATGGTCAGCGCCGCCCAGGTAAACAGCCCGATGGCCAGGGTATTGGCCCAGACGGGACTTGCCGCACCAAACCCCAGACGTTCCAGCGCCGGCTGTGCAGTCAGCGCCAGCGCCGCACCCATCAGCAGCGGCGTCAGGGTCAGTACGGCCCAGTACATGACCAGCCGGTTGGTCAGCGCACGCGCTGTCTTGACCCGCCAGATTCGGTTCAACGCCCGCTCGATGCTGGCCATCAGCAATAAAGAGGTAATCACCAGCACGACGGTGCCGACGGTGGTCAGCCCGGAGGTGCCTTCCAGAAAACCCTGCACATAGCGCTGTACTTCGCCGCCGACAGTCGGCACAAAATTGCGAAAGATAAAATCCTGAACGTTGGCGCTCCAGGCGTCGAATACATCGAAGGCCGAGACAATGCCGAAAGCCACGGCCAGCAGCGGCACCAGGGCCAGCAGGCTGGTATAGCTCAGCGACGCGGCCACTTCAAAACAATGGTCTTCCTTGAAGTGCCGCCACACATGGGCGGACAGCGCCTTGAGTCGGCGAATATCAATCCACCCGGACTGGTCGGTCATCTGGCTGTGCGGCAATCCGTCGGCCTCCGAAGTTCGTGGCGCCCAAGCCTAACCGGTTTACCCTGTCATGTGAACTCAATACAATCAGCGATCTGTGATATTTACCAAAGGAATTCGCCGTGTCCGTAACCATTTGGCATAACCCGCGTTGCTCGAAATCCCGCCAGACCCTGCAATTGCTGCAGGACCGGGGTATCCAGCCGGTGATTCTGGAGTACCTGAAAACGCCGCCGGACGCCGCGGCTGTTCGCCGTACCCTGGACTTGCTAAACCTCAGCCCGCGCGAACTGATGCGCAGCGGGGAGCAGGAATACAAAGATCAGAACCTGTCCGACCCGTCCCTGTCCGACGATCAGCTGATTGCAGCCATGGTCGCGACACCGAAACTGATTCAGCGTCCTGTGGTGTTTGCCGGTAACCGGGCAGCCATCGGGCGGCCGCCGGAATCGGTACTGGATATTCTCTGATGGCAGAACCGGGCCCGATACTGGTCGTTTACTACAGCCTGCATGGCAATACCGCGCAGATGGCGAGGCAGGCTGCTCGCGGTATCGAATCGGTGCAGGGCATGGAGGCCCGGGTTCGAACCGTACCGCCGGTACGCAGCGGCCAGGAGGCACCGCTGGCGGCGGTGCCGGACCAGGGACCGCCCTATGTTACGGAAGCCGACTTGAAAGACTGTTCGGGCCTGATCCTCGGCAGCCCGACCCGTTTCGGCAATATGGCGGCAGCGTTGAAGTTTTTCCTCGACGGCACCGGCGCGGAGTGGTTCAACGGCACGCTCAGCGGCAAACCGGCCGGTGTGATGACCTCTACCGCGTCGCTGCACGGCGGCCAGGAAAGTACCTTGTTGAGCATGATGCTGCCGCTGCTGCACCACGGCATGCTGATTGTCGGCCTGCCCTATTCGGAATCCGGGCTGCTCGCCACCCGGTCCGGCGGCACCCCGTACGGACCCAGCCATCTGGCCGGACAGGACGCCGAGCGCAAACTGGACGATATTGAGGCCGGACTGTGCCGTGCGCTGGGCCGACGGGTGGCGGAAACAGCCCGAAAGCTGGCCGGCTAGCGCCTCAATGCGCTGGATTTATCTCGCTCTGCTGATCTGGCAGCCGATCTGGCTCTGGTGGCTGCCGGCACCGGCCGGCTACCGGTCGCCAGTCGCGGCAGCCATCGCGTTTCTGCTGCTGTTGTTGCCGCTGCACGGCGTACTGAATAACCGCTACCGTCCGGCCATCTGGGCCGCCTATCTCAGCCTGCCCTATTTTATGTTCGGTGTGATGGAAATGTGGTCCAGGCCGCCGGCGCGCTGGACCGCCGGCCTGCAAATCGCGCTGGTTATTGGCTATTGGTGGTGTCTGTCGCGCCAGGCTCGGCGACTGCATCAGTAGCCTCGCGTTCCGATTGGTCGATTGGGGATTCGCCGGCCGGGGGCTCGATGGTTTCCGGCTCACTGACTGCCGGTTCCGGCGGCTGCACGAAGTAGCGCTGATGCAGGTCGCTGAGCTGCAGATAGGCCAGGCCGACAATGGCGCTGACCGATCCGGTACGACGCAGCGTTTCGGGCTCCTGCGTCCAATGTTGTTCCAGATACTGGCTTCTGGCCTGGCCGATGGTCGCGATCTCGCGGATCGGCGTAGTAGCGTCGCGCAGGCGGCGCAGGCCGCGAAAGTCCAGCAGCCCGCGCTGTCCTTCGAACGCACCGCGAATCGCATCGTCGAACATCATCGCATTGGGATAAAACAGGTGCATGAAGGCCTTCAGCCGCGCCTTGGCCACGTTGACCGCGGTTAGCTGCTCGGCCAGAGACAGGCTGTCGTCACCGCCCAACCGCAGGGGCTGGCTCAGCAGGCTGCCGTAGACCGCCGATTCCTGTCCGCGGTACAGTTCGCGCAAATGGCTGTTGATTCGGTCGGTCAGCTCCTCGCCGTCGCTTTCGGCCAGCGTTTCCACCCCGTTGCCGGTGACAAACCAGTCGCGCCATTCCGCGCCGGTCTGCCAGTTATCGCCGAACAAGCGGGACGGCAGAGTGCGCGATGAAGCCAGATAAGTCAGGCGGTTGGGCACAATCGGTAAACTGCTGCCGGTCAGCGGCGTGACTATCGACGTGCCGACATGTTCCATCGGGCAGGAGTCCTGCAGCAGTTCCGGATCATTGGCAGCGAATAGGTAGTGATATTCCTGATCGCCGGTAAAACGGATGGTAAAGACATCGGTTTCCTGCCCATCGTGCTGAAAACGGCCTTTCAGCAGATAGGACAGGCGCCCGAAATAATTGGCCACATTGGTGTCATTGGCCCGGGCCAGCTCAGACCGGCGATCGACCCACTCGACCTGGTCATAGCAGATATCGATATCGCCCAGGCGTGTCTGATCGGCCAGCAAATAGCTGCTTGGGAAGCGTTCTACCAATGCACGGTTCGCTTCCAGCTCATCTGCCATCTCGCAGATGCGCGTCGCATCGCACGGTCCGATCGTCAGCATTTCCGGACGGTAGTGGGTTTCCTGTGCGGTGTCGCCGGTCAACTGCACATCCGCACCGGGTTTCAAGTAGGCGCTGCGGTACTCCTGCTGGACTTCGGTAACCGCATTCATCAACTGCGCTGACTGCCGGCGGTAGTAGTCCAATTCGCGCAGCACGATATCATTGATCGCAGCTCCCTGACCGGCCAGACAATCGGTCCAACTGCTCAGGCGCCGGTTAATCTCCTCGCCGGCGGTCATCATTTCCAGCAACTGCTGCTCGCTCTCCGGCGTCTGGAAATAAACCGGCCACTGGTCGGCAAACCAGCGCATGGTATTGGCCAGCAGCGCCCATTCCAGCGGGTTTGGCAACGCGGCGGCATCCTGCCGGCATTGCTGGCCATAGTCCCGCTCCAGCAGGCCGAGGATGAAATTGATCCGCTGCCAGGTGCTCAGCACCAGTTCCCGCCGAAGCTGCACTTCGCCGAACGGGCCGTCGCCGTCTCCGGCCAGCGCGGGTCGGCGGATATTACGGGCGACCAAGTCGTTGAAACCCGCGATACAGCCATCGAACTGCTCCTTGCTGATCGCCGCCGATTCGCCCGTCTGCGATGCGGCCAGGCTGATGCAGATATCGATCTCTTCGCGAATGACATTACGCACCGGCTGATCGAAATAGTACCCGGCGTCAGGCAGCATCAGGTTCAGTTGCGCGCTGGCGTCGACCAGTTCCCGGCGCACGGCGAGCCAGTCCTGATCGGCGTTTTCCTGCAGCCGTGAAACCGTATTGAACACTGCGGCGACCACGGAATTGATACGTGCGTCAACATCGGCGAATTCCCGGGCAAACGCGCTGGATATCGCCGGCAAGGTTTCCGCCAGCGGACCCAGCATGGCCTGTGACAGTGGCCGAGCATCGGTACCCCATTGACCTTCGTCGACCAGCCGGACTCCAACGTCCAGCAGGTAGTGGGCGAAACGCAGGTAGTGTCGGTCCTGCAGTCCTTCAAGAGCCTTGGTCAATGCCAGCTTGGCCCGGAGTCCGCTGCGCTGTTCAGGTTCGGCGGCGGCCGCAACCAGCAGCAGGTCCCGTTTTAACGCCCAGCTTAGCGTCGGGTCAACCGCACCGACATGGGTAAGCTCCGCCGTCAACGCCTTTAGCGCCTGGTTGATCGCCTCGTCAGTTGCAAAACGGCGGTTCGCATCATTCTCGACCACCGCGCTGCCAAGCGCCAGATGGTCCTGTTCCAGCCACGCTGCCAGCCAGGCCGCGACCGTCTCGTTGGCAGCCGCCCAGTCCAGCAATGACTGCCAGATCAGCGGCGCCCGGACCTCGACGTCCTGCAGCACCGCCGGCAGCAGGCTGGCCGTATACGCGGAGGCGTTCTCCTGCAGCAGGCTGCGGCGGGCCAGAGACAGCAGCCGTTGATCGCGGGTATTACCGTCCGGCCACAGACGCAGGCCGTGCTGATCGAGTTCCAACTGCAATGACTGGTCGATCAGATCCTGCTGTACGCCCCAGGCTTCGGCATCCCCGATCAGCGGTCGAATATCGGCCAGGCGGGTTCTTAGCTCCAGCGCGCGCTGCTGCAGTTCCTCTGAGCTGAGATCGTCATGACCGCCCAGGGTCGCCAGCAATTCATCGACAACCAGCAGATTCTGCAGGCGCTGCGAACGGTCGGCAGTCGAAGCCACCGCCTCAACCACTTCGACCACCGACGGCAGCGCCGAAGACGGCTGCGCTGACAGGCCGGCAGCACAGACCATCGCCAGTGCGGCCACGCCGGCGTCTCTCAAAGCGCCGCTCAAATTTTTTCCAAAGATGCGATACGGCACCGGCATAATTTATCTCAGGCTGGAACGCCCGGTTATACTACCTTACTGCCACAGACGGACAAAGCCCGGCCGAAACCACCGCCGGAACCGTCACCAGTACCAACGCCGGCAGCGGCACAACGGGAACTCATGCACGACCGATTTATTCAGCACCCGCCGCAACTCGCCAACCAGTATGAGGCGGATCCGGTGCTGCGGGAATACCTGCAGCGACAATTGCCGGCGGATTACCTGGACGGTGCGATGCCCGACTTCCTGTGCATCGGCGAATTGGCGGCCGGCGAGCTTTACGCCCTGCAACAAGCGGACCGCGAACAGGAACCGCGGCTGGTTCAATGGGATGCCTGGGGGCAGCGTATCGACGCGATCGAACTGACCGATGTCTGGCACCGGGCCGAACCGCTGGCGGCCGAAACGGGCCTGATTGCGCATGGCTACGATACCGCTCAGCAGCCCTGGGGACGGATTCGCCAGTTCGCGCTGGCCTATCTGTTTATCCCTTCCACCGACATGTACGGCTGCCCGCTGGCGATGACCGACGGCGCGGCCTCGGCGCTGCTGGCATCCGGCAATCAGAACCTGATCGACCGGGCCGTTCCGCGGCTGACCAGCCGTGACCCGGACCGTTTCTGGACCAGTGGTCAGTGGATGACGGAAACCACCGGTGGTTCGGATGTTTCCGGCACGGAAACCCGCGCGCAACAAGATGACAAGGGTCAATGGCGCTTATACGGAAAAAAATGGTTCACCTCCGCTGCCACCGCACAGATGGCGCTGGCACTGGCCCGCCCGGACGGCAACCCGTCCGGTTCTGGCGGACTGGCGTTGTTCTATCTGGAGCCGCGCGATGCGCTGGGCAAGCTGCAATGCATCGAAGTGCTGCGGCTGAAACAGAAGCTTGGAACCCGCAAGCTGCCGACGACCGAGCTGCTGCTGAACGGCGCGCCCGCGACACCGGTCGGCAAACTGACCGATGGGGTTAAGCAGATCGCGCCGATGCTGAACATCACGCGAACCTGGAACGCGGTCACCGCCGTCGCCTATATGCGCCGGGGCCTTGCGCTGGCTCAGAACTACGCCGGCCGGCGCCGTGCGTTCGGTCATTTGCTGGCCGACCTGCCGCTGCACCAGCAAACCCTGGCCGACCTGCAGGCGGAATACGAAGGCGCGTTTCAACTGGCCTTTTCCACCGTCGCGCTGCTGGGCCGGGTCGAGCAGCAAAAGGACCCGGCCCAGGCAGCGCAACTGCGCCTGCGCACTGCACTCACCAAGCTGTACACCGCCAAGCAGGCCATTCGGGCTGTCAGTGAAATATTGGAATGCCTCGGCGGTGCGGGTTATCTGGAAGACACCGGTATTCCAGTACTGCTGCGCGACGTTCAGGTGTTATCAATCTGGGAAGGCACCACCAATGTGCTCGCGCTGGAGGCACTTGATGTGCTGCGCTCGACCGACGCGCTGGCTCAGGAGACCGACAGCCTGCTTCGCATCAGGGGCACACTGGTCGACCCCGCACTTCAGCAGATTCTGGACCGGGCGCTGGCACAGTTCGATCAGCTACGGCAATACCTCGATCAACAGAAACCTGAAGTGCTGCAAGCCAACGCGAGACGAGTGGCGTATTGCCTTGCGCAAAACCTGGCCTGCGCGAGCCTGTCCGAACAGGCGCAATGGTCTTTGCAGCATGCGCAGTCCCGCCGGGCCCGGTATGCCGCCGAACGGTTTGCCAAGCGGCATCAGGTTCCACTATCCTTCATGCCGCTCGACCAGACCCGTGCATTGGCCGCGGGTTCCGAACAGGACCGAAACGCATGAAGAAACTGCAGATCATTACTACCGGCGGCACCATCGACAAAGTTTATTTCGACAATATGAGCGACTATCAGATCGGCGAACCGCAGATCGGGCAGATACTCGCTGCGATGGGGGTCGGCTTCGAGTTTCAAGTCAATGCGCTGATGCGTAAAGACAGCCTGGATTTGACCGACAAGCACCGGCAACTGATACACGATGTCGCCGAAGCGTCCGATGCCGAACATGTTTTGATCACCCATGGCACCGATACCATGGTGGAGACCGCCCGCGTGCTGCGCTCGATCGGCGGCAAGACCATTGTCCTGACCGGTGCGCTCAACCCCGCGCGCTTTAGAGACTCCGATGCGATCTTCAATATCGGTTGCGCGGTCGGCGCGGTGCAGTCGCTGCCGGCCGGCGTGTACATTGCAATGAACGGCCAGGTATGGAATCCGATGAAAGTGCGTAAAAACCGGGCGGCCAACCGTTTCGAGGCGCTGGTTGACGATTAACGCGCCCGCTCAGGCCAGCCACTGCAGCAATGCATGGATGGTAAGCCCGACCAGCCCGCCGACCAGGGTGCCGTTGATACGGATAAATTGCAGATCGCGCCCGATCGCCAGTTCCACCCGGTTGCTGGTGGTCCCGGCATCCCAGGTGCGCACCGTATCGCTGATCAAAGACGCGATTTCTTCGCCGTTTTCGGTGACCAGGGTCACGATGGCTTCTTCCAGCCAGGCATTCACCAGTTGCTGCATGTCCGAATCCGCGTGCAATTCATCGGCAATGCCTTTCAGCAGCCGCCGGAACGACTGCCGCAGCGGAGCATTTTCGTCTTCGGCCTGCTGGCTCAGTGCCTGACCCAGGTCCTTCCACACGGCGACCAGGTAGTCCTGCAGTGCGTCGTTATTTAATAAATCGCCTTTGATCTTCTCGCCCAGCCGGCGATAGTGGCCGGAAGTCTGTAGCTCCCCGGCCAGTTCCTGCATATAGCCGTTGAAACGCTGGCGCAGTGCGTGCTGCGGATCCAGCGACATTTCAAACAGCAGCGTTTCAATGCGCTGGATCATCTGTATCACGATCTTGTCATCGACAAAACCCGGCAGCCACCACGGGCTTTCCTGCTGAATGCGCTGCCGGATCACGGCCGAATTGTCGTTCAGCAATACAATCAAGAAGCGCAGTATCTGGGTCAGAATATCCTGGTGGCGCCCGTGCTCGGTCAGTATCTGCAAAGCCTTGCCGGCCAACGGCGCCAGCGGCAGCACATCCATATGCCGCTCGCCGAGCCGGCTGACAAAACGCCGCACCCGGCCCTCGGATACCGCACCGAACAGCCAGCCGCTGATTCGCAAAGACCAGTCCGCCACTCGAATCTGCGCACTCTCGGTTCGCAGCCACAGAGCCAGCCGCGCGGCCAGCGCGGCGCCGGCCAGCTTTGCCCGGACCTGTTCGGCCTGCAGGAAATTCTCGCGCACGAAGCGCGCCATGCTGTCCGCGATTTCGTCCTTGCGGGTCGGGATAATCGCGGTATGCGGAATCGGAATGCCGAGCGGATGGCGAAACAGCGCGGTCACCGCGAACCAATCGGCCAGCGCGCCAATCATCGCGGCCTCGCTGAATGCATGAACATAGGCTGCGAACTGCCCGGGCTGTTTCAGCGTCAATACGAAAACTATTGCCATCAGCAGCAGCAAGGCCAGCGGTATCAGCTTCATGCGCCTGAGGCGCCTGGCCTGCTCCGCTTCGTACGGGTTCATGGATTCACCCAGTCCGGGGCCGCTGCGATCAGATTTTCACCCTGCCGATCAAAATATCCTTGAACATCACCCAGTCGCCGATCAGGCTGTACAGCGGATATTTGAACGTTGCCGGTTTGTTGTGCTCGAAGAAGAAATGCCCGACCCAGGCGAAACCGTAGCCTGCGACAGGGGTCAGCAGCAGCAGCCACGGGTTGCGTTGCCAGATCGCCGCGACGATGATCGCAATCACCAGCAAAGTACCGACAAAATGCAGACGCCGGCAGATCACGTTGGCATGCTCGTTGAGGTAAAACGGATAGAAGTCGGCAAAACTGCTGAATCGTTTACTCATGCGGATACTCCCGGCCTGTCGGATCGTGGCACCACATTATCACAGCGGCGGACATCACCGGCCTTGTCGCCCGCGCAGGCGGCGGTTTCTGGCGAATGCGGAAGTCAGCCACCACAGCACATAACCGGTCACGGCGATGATCAAACCCAAAGCCGCGGCGGTCTGCAACAGCGGATGATTGAAATCATCGCGCGTTTCGTAGTCCATCACATGCAGCATCCACAGAAAATCGAAAATGCGCCAGGTATCGGTGCGCCGGGCCACCACTTCCCCGGTCCATGCATCCAGATACAGACGCGGATGACTGGCGTGTTCAAAATCCACCCGGTACAGCGGCAGCGCCCGGCCGCGGTATTCGCTGCCGGGTGCCTCTTCGGTGATTTGCTGCACTGAAACCACCGGCCAGTCTTGCTGCAACGCGGATTGGGCCAGCAAAACCGCCTGCTGCTCATCCAGCGCCGGCAGCAACCGGCCCGACCGCGCATCGACCGCGCGGTGACCGCCGTCGAAACCGATCAGATACACCGTTTTGTTGCGCAAACGGCGGATCGTGATCGACTCCAGCGGCACATTCGGCATCGCCGCCTTAAAAACCACCGAGGCTTGTGCCGGTGTGACCAGATCGGCCAGCGCGACGCCGGCTAATGTGGCCGGATCCGGTGTCAGATGTTCACCTCTGACTTTTTCGATGGGGACCAGCGAGAAATACAGCCCGCTGACCATCCACGCGAGGACCTGCAAACCAACCACCAGGCCGAGCCAGCGGTGGATTTTGCGCCATGGTATACCCATTCCGGCGATGCGCTACGGTTCGAGCTTCAACACCTGGAAAATAAACGCGTATTCCCTGGCGGTATCGCGCAGCCGGTCGAAACGCCCGGCGCCGCCGCCGTGACCGGCGCTCATATCGGTATAGAACAGCAGCCGGTTGTTATCGGTCTTGTGGTGCCGCAGTTTGGCAACCCATTTGGCCGGTTCCCAGTATTGCACTTGCGAGTCCCATAGGCCGGTTGCAACGTACATATGCGGATAGTCCTGCGCTTTGATCTGATCATACGGAGAATAGGACAGCATATAGTCGTAGTAGGTCTTGTCGTTCGGATTGCCCCACTCATCGTATTCAAACGTCGTCAGCGGAATGGACTCGTCCAGCATGGTCGTGACCACATCGACGAACGGCACCTGGGTCATTAATACGCCAAAGGATTGCGGCGCCATATTCGCAACCGCGCCGATCAGCAGACCGCCGGCGCTGCGGCCCATGCCGACCACCTTGCCCTTGGCTGCCCAGCCGCGTTCGACCAGGTAGTCTGCCGTGTCGATGAAATCCGTAAAGGTATTTTTCTTGTGCAGCAGCTTGCCGTCTTCATACCAGCGCCGGCCCATCTCCTGCCCACCGCGGATGTGTGCCGTTGCAAAGACGAAACCGCGATCCACCAGGCTCAGTATGCTGCTGCGAAAGCTCGGCTCGTACCAAGAGCCGTAAGAACCGTAGCCGAGCAGATACAGCGGATGCGTACCATCCGCCTCGGTGCCCTTCCGGTACAGCAGCGTCACCGGCACCCTCTCGCCGTCCCGGGCGGTCAGGTATTCACGCGCAGTTTCGTAGCTTTCCGGATCGAAATCGTGGCCGGCGAACTGCCGTTTGCGCAACACCCGTTCGCCGGTCCTTAAATTCAGATCATAGATCGACCGGGGCGTGGTCAGCGACGAATAACTGTAGCGCAGCACCGGTGTATCCATATTCGGATTGTTGTCGATCGCTGCGGTGTAGGCCGGCTCGTCTGATGACACGTAGAACGACTCCCCGCCATTCAGCGGAATCACCTGCAACTGGTTGATACCGCTTTCGGTTTCCTCGACCACCAGATAATCGTCGAGCACGGTAAAGTTGTTGACAAACACGGTCGGGCGGTTGGCGACCACCTCGGTCCAGCGGCCGCGGTCATGCCCGTGGGCGGTGGCGACCTTCATGATCCGGAAATTCGCCGCGTCCCAATTGGTTCGAATATAGGTAACGTCCCCGGCTGTTTCGATCTGGTACTCGTGGTTGTCCTGGCGCGCCAGAAACGGCTGCGGCTCGGCCAGCGGCTGATCCACCGGAATCAGTCGATACTCGGTTTGCAGCGTACTGGACAGGCCGACCACGATAAACCGTTCGTCGCGGGACGGATAAACAAACATCACATACTGCGAATCGTTCTCCTTGAACACCAAAACGTCGTCTGCCGCGTCGGTGCCGAGACGGTGGCGCCATACTTCATTCGCAATCAGCGTGCCCTGCTCGCGTTTGACATAGAAAAGATGTTTGCTGTCCGCGGCCCAGGCCAGCGAAGTGGATGCGTGTACGATCGTTTCAGGGCTGAACTCGCCGGTTTTCAGGTTTTTGAACTGAATATCGTAGTTCCGGCGGCTGACTTTGTCTGCGGCGAACGCCGCCCATTGCTGATCCGGGCTGACTTCGTAATTGCCGATGCGGTAGTAGTCATAGCCTTCGGCCATCGCGTTTTCGTCGAACAGGATTTCCTCGGCGGCATCCTCGCTGCCCTTGCGCCGCGCATAGATCGGATGGTCCTTGCCTTCCTCGTAGCGGCGATAGTAGAAATAGTCGCCTTTGCGGTACGGTACGCTGGCGTCATCCGGCTTCAGGCGGCTGACCATTTCCTGGTAGAACCGCTCCTGCAGGTCTCCGGTCGGCGCCAGCACGACTTCGGTATAGTCATTCTCGCGTTCCAGGTAGGCCAGCACGTCCGGATCTTCGCGCTTATCGTCGCGCATCCAGTAATACGGGTCATTGCGAGTATGATCGTGCGCGGTCAGCGTATGGTCTCGGCGTTCCGCCACCGGCGGCATCGGTTCATTGTCCACAGATGGGTTCCTATCGGTTTGCGGAATACTGGTGCAAGCGGTTGCAACAACACCGGCCAGACTAATCAGTGCAATAAAACGCATGCAGATCTCCAAACAAAGATGAGCCGCACATTCTGACCGCTGCAGCGGCCGGAATCCAGTGCCTAAAGATGGGCCGCCGCAACGCGCCGATTTATTCCGGCTTCAGATGGTTCATTCGGATACGCGGGCAAGCTATCGGGCATCGCCAGACCGGGCTCCCATTCGAATTCCCATTCGGGATGCGCGAGATTCAGTTTCATGATCAACTTGGACGGATACCAAACCGTCGGCATCTGACCCAGATAGCTGGCCCACATGCTGAAGGTGGAACCCGATGCGATCAGGTACCGCGCGCCGGACAGCGCCAGCAGGTCACCGATAGCCGAACCGTAGTCACATCTCGTAACGTGCGGCATGTCGAGGATAGGTTGCAGTTCGCGATCCGTGCCGTCAGAAAACACCCGGGCTTCCCGCTCGCCTATCTTGCCTCTAAGCGCTTCCAAGGCGGCCGTATACCATTCAATGGGTATCGCAATGCCATCTCGACGACGGATTTCGCTTTCCGTTCTGCCGCGCAGGAAATCGCCGCGCCGAATATGAATACCAACCGGGAACCGCTGACCGAGGCCAAGTTTATGTGATGGCCTGGTCATTGCCGCCAGCGCTCGTGAAATCAGTGCATGGTCCCATCTAAACGGCTGGAAATAACCGCCCATGCCGCGATAGATGACCAGATCCCCCGGCCGGGCCCACTGCCGCTTCGCCTCCGGCACCCAGTGGCTGGTGGCCAGAATACGCGCTTTCTCCCAGCCGCCCACCACGCCGGCCGGGCGTGAAAACAGATTGCCATAGAAGCGGAAATCATGCGGGTTTACACGCAGATTTTTCGGTTTTATCGACGCCCAGGCCGGCCAGATCATTTGATAACCGTCCTGCCGGCAATGACTCAGACAACGGGCCCAGTTAAACAGCAGGTTGCCCAGGCCGTCACCGCCCGCGCGGAACCACCAAAGATCGGTCCTGGACAGTTTGGGATAAGCGTATATGGGGCGATCGGTTTTTTTGTCCATGCTTCAGCAGTCAGATCAACAGATTGGGGCTACAAACCGACGAGGACCTATACCGTTAGAGCGTCAATCCGGCCGAAAACATTCGCCGGGTATACCGACGCTCTTTTTCAGTTTAGCCAGACCGGCGGAAAACCGCTATTTAACCAAGGTAAATTCCACCTGAAATAATGCTGAAAACGGGCAGGTACGGGCCTGCGGCTCGTGCTACCCTGTCACCCGTTTTATTCGATCCGTTTCTCCATCCAATATGAACAATCAGCAACTGGTTCAACGCGATCTGCAGGTAATGTGGCACCCGTGCACTCAGATGAAAGACCACGAGTGGCTGCCACTGGTTCCGATTCGAAGCGGCAAAGGCGTCTGGCTGGAAGACTATGACGGCAAACGCTATCTGGATGCGATTTCTTCCTGGTGGGTTAACCTGTTCGGCCACGCCCACCCGGCGATTAATCGTGCGTTGGCCGAACAGGCCGAACAACTCGAACATGTCATCATGGCCGGCTTTACCCATGAACCCGCCGTGCGTCTGGCAGAGCGGCTGGTGGCAATCACACCGGACCGCCTGCAACGGGTGTTTTTCGCCGAAAACGGCTCATCCGCCGTTGAAATTGCGCTAAAGATGAGTTTCCACTACTGGCTGAACCGGGGCCAGCCGAAACGCCAGCGTTTTGTCAGCCTGGCCAACAGCTATCACGGCGAAACCCTGGGTGCGCTGGCGGTCGGCGATGTTGCGTTATATAAGGAAACCTACGGGCCGCTGCTGCTGGAACCGATTATCGCGCCGGCGCCTGATGCCTATCTGACCGAAACGGGCGAATCGGCCGAAGCGTTCGCCGAGCGCCGGCTTGAAGACATGCGCCGAATATTTACCCAGCAGGGCGATGAAATCTGCGCGGTAATCGTGGAGCCGCTGGTGCAGTGCGCCGGTTATATGCGCATGTATCACCCGGCTTACCTGACCGGCCTGCGCCGGCTTTGCGACGAATTCGATATTCACTTGATTGCTGACGAAATTGCAGTCGGCTTCGGCCGCACCGGCAGCCTGTTCGCCTGCGAGCAGGCCGGTATCAGCCCGGATTTCATGTGCTTGTCCAAAGGCCTGACCGCAGGCTACCTACCGCTGTCTGCGGTATTGATGCCGGACAGCGTCTATCAGGCTTTTTACCACGACTATGCCAGTTTGAAAGGTTTCCTGCATTCCCACAGTTATACCGGCTATGCACTGGGTTGTACCGCGGCGCATGCAACCCTGGATTTGTTTGAGCAAAGCGATGTATTGGCCCGCAACCGGCAAACCGCGGCGCGTATGCGCTCGGCGGTCGAAGCGCTGCACGATCACCCGCAGGTCGGCGATATTCGTCAGCACGGCATGATACTGGCAATTGAAATGGTCAAAGACAAAGCCAGCAAGACCGCCTATGACTGGCGCGAGCGGCGCGGCATGCGCGTCTATCAGCACGGGCTGGAGCGGGGCGTACTGCTGAGGCCGCTCGGAAACGTGGTTTATTTCATGCCGCCCTATGTGATTAACGAGGAAGAAATCGCATTGATGGCCGACACCGCGATTGCCGGTATCGAGGCTGCTACCGCGGCATAGCCGAAACAGACTGCCGTCAATACCCCGCGGCCAGGGCGCCCGGCCGGCGCGGGTCGACCGCTCACGATCCGCCCTTTTGCGCCGGGTTTGGGGTCGGGTTGCGTAATACCCGCCCGAACCGCTGCCCGGTCATTCGTCCGTTCAGCAAAGCCGCCCGGCCATTGACAAAAACATGTAACACACCTTCGGCATATTGGTGTGGATCGGCAAATGTCGCGCGGTCGATAACGGTATTCGGATCAAATACCGCGATGTCGGCCTTGGCGCCGGGCGCGATGCGACCGCGATCGGACAAGCCGAGGCGGTCGGCCGGCAGATGGCTCATTTTATGGATCGCCAGCGGCAGCGACAGCAGTTGCCGCTCCCTGACGTAATAACCGAGCACCCGCGCAAAGCTGCCGTAATTACGCGGGTGCGGCATACCGTTACCCGGTACTTCGATGCCGCCATCGGACGCAATCATCGTCAGCGGATGCACCATAATACGCTCCACATCCTGCTCCGACATTGCATGAAAAATACCCTGACATCCCCCGCTGGCCTGAATTTCAATCGCCAGTTCGGCCGCTTCCTGTACAGAGACCGGCCGATTCCGCGCCTGCAATATGTCCCGGAAACTCTTGCCGTTGAACGACGGATTCCAGTCGCATTGCGCGATCACCACCCGGGAAACGTCATTGCCGCCCCGGTCGTGAATTATATTCTGAACAATACCTGCCTTGATTTTGGCGCGGACCTTTGGCTGGGCGATGCGCTCGGCAAACGCCTGATCGTCGCCGGCCAGGCTCCAGGACGGAAACAGCACGCTGATGCCGGTGCTTGAAGCGGCGTACGGATACTGGTCGATGGAAATATCCACGCCGCGCGCGCGGGCCGCATCCACCAGGGCCAGGCTGTCCCTGCTGCGCCCCCACATCGACGCCCCTATGGCCTTGTGATGGGTGATCTGCGTCGGCAGACCGCCTTCCTCGCCGATTCGAATCGTCTCGGCGACGCTTTCAAGCAGCTCCAGGCCTTCTTCGCGCATATGCGAGATATGAATGCCGCCGTAGCGGCCGACCACTTTCGCCAGTTCGATGACCTCCTCGGTGGCGGAATATGCGCCCGGTATGTATTTCAGTCCGGTGGACAGGCCGAACGCTCCGTGTTCCATGCTCTCGGCCACCTTGGCCGACATCGCTGCGAGCTCCGCATCGCTGGGAGAACGGTTGTCCCTGCCCATCACCTCGGTACGAATGGTGTTGTGGCCGATGAAGCTCGCAAAATTCACGCTCGCCGGTGCCGCTTCCAACTGCTCGAACAGCGCCGTCAGCGGATAAGCCGAACTGCCGTCCGGTCCGCCGATCACCGTCGTCACACCCTGGCGGATGTAGTTTTCCGCATCGGGGTACAAAATGATGCCGTTGCGTTTCCGGTTTCGGCGGTGAGCATGGCTGTGAATGTCGACAAAGCCCGGTACCACCGCGAGGCCGCTGACATCAAGCCGGCGCCCGGCAGCCGCGCGATTGAGATTCCCGACAGCCACAATGGTGTCGCCGGCAATGCCGACATCGGCGGAATACGGCTCGCCGCCGCTGCCGTCGTACACCGTCCCGCCAGCCAGGACGATATCGAAGTGCTGCGAATCAATCGGCGTCTCGTCGACTTTATTGGCGATTTGATGGGAGCAGCCGGCTAACAGCAGCGCGAATAAGGCAGCAGCGATTTTCATTGTTATTGAGCCTCGAGTGAATCTGTACGGTTCTATTCTATTCGCCCGAGCGCCGACGCTCAGGCGGCGATTCACTATAGCAGGAAAACTCAGCAGAACAGATTCGAATAAATACGTAAGCACTAACACAAAAACCCAGGCGACAGAACCCACTTAAACCGGCACGAAGGAAGCGGATGCAAGACCCCTTTTTATATGCCCAGGCGTCGAACCAGCGCGTTTGGCAGCGCCCTGATCAGTGCCATCAGCGGCCGCCAGTAGCCGGGTAGATAAACGGTTCCGCTGCGGTGCCGCAGCACGCGATGCATACTGCGGGCGATGCGTTCGGGAGTGGACCAGAGCAGACCTTTGTCGAATTCCGAGGTCATCGGCGTATCGACCCGGCCAAGCCGTAAATCGACCACCCGGACAGCGGCCGGTGCCAGCCGCTGTTGCAAGCCGCCGAGATAACAGGAAAGCCCGGCTTTGGCCGCTCCGTAAACATAATTCGACGCGCGGCCACGGTCTCCGGCCACCGAACCGATGGCCGCGAGGCAGCCGCTGCGCTGGTCCTCGAATCGTTCCGCCAAGCGGGTCAGTAGCGACAAATGACTGATCAGATTAATATTCAACATGTCCCGCTGTGTGGTCCAGTCCTGCTGGCAGCGGGCTTGCGAACCCAGGCTGCCGTGTGCGAGCAGAACCAGGTCCGGATGACGCAATGCCTGCCAGACCTCCGCCACCAGCCGGCTGTGTCGCTCAGTTTCGCAAAGATCGGCCGGTGCGGTGGAAACCCGTTCGGCGCCGCGTTGCTCAAGGTCAGCGGCCAGACTCTGCAGGGCTGTCGCATCACGGCCGACCAGATGCATCACAGCACCCCTGGCCGCGGCCAGCCGGCAAAACGCGCTTGCGATCGCCGAGGTCGCGCCGAATACCGCAATATGTTGCATGTTCGATTTCAGTCCGACCGCTCCATTCGGCGCCAGAAATCCGACCCGAAACCCGGGTCGATAAATTGCCCGAACTGCGCCAGTTCAGGATAAGCTTCGGCATACCGTACCGGTGACATTCTAGCGTCCTTGGCGGGGTATGGGCGGCCGCGATGGTCGGCAACCACCCGGTCCAGCGCATCCAGCAGCCGATGGGTTGCCGCTCCGCGGTTGGCGAAGTCCAATGCCACGGAAAAGCCGGCCGTCGGAAACGACAGCAATCCCGGTGACCGGCGGGGACCGAACCATTTACCGACAGCCAGGGTTGGCGGCTGGCGATGCCGGTCGATCACATCCAGCAGTTTCATCAATGCGGTCAGCGAATCCGGTTCGGGCAACACGCTTTGATGCTGGTAGAAACCGCGTCGGCCAAACAGGCGGTTCCAGCCCGGCCAGCGGTCCAGCGGGTAAAGTACGGATTCTGCCGGCGCTGTCCGCCTGCCGTCGCGCACAGCCCTGCGATACCAGAGATTACCGGCCTTCATCAGCAGACGGCCGGGCCAGTCCGTCTGCCAGCGCGGCATCGCTTCGCGATGACCAGTCTTGCGTTTCGGCCAGTGCAGGCGGTCGCGGTCCGGATCAGCGACATGATTGGCAGCCAGATAGTTTCCGCTGCGGCACCCGCGGGCCGCATCGAACCAGACGCTGTGGTATTCCCAGTCCCGGCATTGCCGTGCATGCAGTGAAAACAAGGTGTCCGGGTGCTTGAAAGGCGCACTGTTCACGTCCAGCTTCAGCGACCGCACCGGCCGTAAGCGGATTTTGGCTGTCAGAATCAAACCGGTCAGCCCCAGGCCGCCAACCGTGGCGGCAAACAAACCGCGCTGACGGTCCGGCCCGCATTGCACGACCTCGCCGTTTGAGCGCAGCAGTTCGACCGCAAGCAGATGGTTGCCGAAGGTCCCGTGGCGGCCATGGTTTTTGCCGTGAATATCGTTTGCGATCGCGCCGCCGACGGTGACGAACTGAGTACCCGGCACAACCGGCAGCAGCCAGCCGTCCGCGGTCAGCCGACGATGGATCTGCGACAGCGTGACGCCGGCTTCGCAGTGCAGAACCCCACTGTCCGGATCGAAGTGCAGCACACGGTTGAGCCGGCGACAGTCCACCAGCGTACCAGCAGTGTTTAACGCACAGTCGCCATAAGAGCGCCCGAGACCGCGGGGCAGAAACTGCCGGCGCTCCTTTTCCCGGACCCCCTTTTCCTGGTGCCTCTTTTCACGGAAAAGCCGCATCGCATCCTCGGCGCTGCCGGGGACCATAACCTCGGCGGGTACGCCGCGGCACACGCCCGCCCAGCCATAAACCGCGGAATCGGTCATGGCTCGCGGCGGGTATCGGGCCGGACACGAAGAAAAACCAGTGCCAGTCCAATCGCCGCACCGGCGATCCAGTGCGGTATCGCATCCGCGCTCAGCAATAATGTACGAAAATCCGCAGCGCCGATTGCCGGCGCAACGATCAGCACCGCGCCGGGCAGCCAGGCCTGCCGGTAGCGGGTTCGGTTGTGAATCAGGCCGCCCACGGCCAGTGCCAGGGTCGCCAGCAGCACCGGCTGAGACAGGCCGTCCAGTAGCAATACCAGAACCATCAGCACCGTGAACAACGGAAACGCAACGGTCAGTGCGACCCGCAGCAGACGGCAGAAAGGTCCGGAAATCTGTGGATAAGCGATGCCCTCGGGCGGCAACAGGCGGTACAGGACAAAGCTGTCCGGGCCCAGGCTGGCCCAAAGCCGCGTCGCCAGCCCCCAGCATGCCCGCAGCGGCCGCGTCAACAAAGTTCGCAGACTGGCCAGGCTGCGGATCAGACGGCCGCGGTAGCTCAGTTGTTTCCAGTCCGCCATCACACGCTGAACCTCGTTCTCGATAAACACAGGGGCGGTCGGTCCCCGATCGGTTTCGTTAGCGGCGATCATCAAGTTGAACATCCAGGTCGTGTCCGGCCACGGAACACCGTAGCGCCGCGCATTGCGAATAGCCAGCAGCAGAAAAGCGGCGGCGGCAGGCAGCAGGATGTAAACCCATTGCTCCGGCGACGACGGCCCCATGCCGATGCCGGCCAGCGGCGCCAGCAGCAGCGCGTCAAAGCGGGTCAGAAAAGCCAGTGCTGCAATCAAACCCAGCAACAGGCTGCGCCGATCGGGGGGTAAATCCGGATAAACCAGAACCAGGCAGATCAGGGACAGCCACAGACCCAGCCAGATATCCGGCCAGATATGGCGACTCAGAACGATACGCCCCGGCATCAGGGTCATCAGCAGGCCGGCGCAAAGCGCTGCCGGCCAGCCGCCGAGAATTTGCGCGCTGGCCATGGTCGCAACGATAGACAGCATCGACGCGGCACCGCCCATTCGGCGTAGCATGCGCTCGGGATTGGCGCTGATACGGTGACCCAGCATCGACAGCCAGGCCATCAGCGGTACCCGCAGAAACTGACCGGGCGCATAAGGGTCGGGCTCGGCACCGGCCCCGATATAGCCGTGCTCGTCGCCAACCGGCGCTGCCGCGCCCATGGCCCTGAATGCGAGCGACCGCACCAGCAGTGCCGCCGACAACACGACCAGATAGGGCCACCAGCTCATATCAGAACAGTCAAATTGAGAACAGCCGGTTTGGAGTCGGAATCAACGTTCGTCCTGGACGGTCTTGGCTTTGGATTTAAACGTCGGCGTAAATTTCTCGCGCTGGCCCGACATGGAAATGCTTTCCACGTAATACCAGTAGATCTTGCCGCTTTCTATGGCGTCGTCGATAAACTCATAATGACTCGGCGTGTCGCTGTTGCCGGCACCCGGAATGGTGTGCTCGTTGATACGCTGAAACGGCCCGCCTTCGCTTTCGCCGCGGAACACATCGAAACCGAAGTTATCGAGCTCGCTGGCAGTGGCCCACTTGATGCGGTTGAAAATCTCCGCCTGCTCTTCGGCCGGCACGGTAAACAGGCAAAGCAGCGCGGTACAGAGACCGGCAAAATAATAGTTACGCATGGTTATTTTTAATATCTAGGGCTTGCTGCGGCGACCCGGTGCACCGACCCCCGTCTGCCGCCCGGCAGCCCTGGTTGCCCCTTGTGTTTCCCGTGCGATTCCTCCGATCGCGTCAACATTCTGCTGTGCGTTCCAGGCATAGGCCCGAATGGCGCCGATGTCCTGCCCGGGGTCGCGGCTGGCCCGCCAGTTGAACCGGCCGCGGCGCAACGGAAACTGCTCGCTTTTGACCAGCCTGCCCTTGCTGTCCTGCCAGTCGATCACCACCTGGCCGTCGAAAGCCGCGTCCAGCACCCGGCCCTTGACCTGCACGGTGTCCGGCCGCTCCTTTATCTTGAGCTTAATGGTGTGATTGGGCAAGGCCAGGCGGGTAGCCGGGTCGCCGAGCAGATTGTAGGTTTCGACCATCAGGCGGCTTTTTTCCTGATGCTTGGCGCGCATTACAGCCTCACCCAGGGTATTGGCCGGGTGCCGGGTCAGCTCATCCAGCACTACCCGGCTGAAATGGTGGCCCGGAGAATTTCGCCAGGATGCGGCCAGGATGCCGATCGCACCGCGGTCCGGCAGGCGCAGAAATTTTTCGCCGATGGAGTCTGCGGTCGGATGATCGAACGGCGCCGAATAACAAGTCATGCTCATGATAAAAGGCAGACGGGTAGTCGGCTTTAACTGTTCCAGATGATCCAGCGTGAACAGGTCATGGTTTTTTCGAATATCGGGCGGCCCGGTACGCCAGACATAGCGCCCGCCATGGCCCATAAAGTGCACCAGTAGCTGACCGCCGTCAAAAGCGCTTTGCAGCGTGGCCTGATGCTCGGCGTTATCCTTTTCTTCCGGCGATGGGTAGACCTTGGTGCCAGCGTAGCCGGCCTGGGCCAATGCATTGTCAAGCCGGTCGCTGGTGCGCTGCAACCCGAGCTGTTCGTTGGCCACCCACAACACCTTGCGCCGCCACGGGCCGACCTCAGCCTGTCGATGGTAGGCGATCACCTTGTCTACAATCGCACTGACATCTGCCGGATCGCTTACCGGAAAACGGCCGATCGCCAGATCGGGCCAGAAATCATCTCCGTCTACCGCGACAAAAACATTGTCACTGGCAGCATAGCCTTGATACGTTTCCACCGGCCAGGTCGGAATCAGGTTGCGTTGAGTCGCGGCGATATCGTCCTGGTAGCCGTGGCTTTGGTTTTTGGCAAAATGCGTTCTCTCGTTCGGCCTGAAAGTCCAATCCGCATAGTTGCGGTCGTCAGCGGCTTCGCTGTGCACATCCCAGCTGGCATCGCCGACCAGCAATACGAACCGGAGCCGCGGCGACTGCCAGTGATGGTACGCATGGCTGATGAAATCCCGGATGGCCGATGGCGCCAGAACGCCGTGGTTGAACTCATCGTAGATATCCTCGACATCGACCACCCGCACTTCCAGCCCCCGTTGCCGGTGAAACGCTGCCAGCGGTTCAATGGCCGCGCGCAGACGGCGGTGGCTGATCATCAGATAGTCGGCGCTCTGTTCGGTCCGGCGGAGTTCGGACGGCTGATCGGCAACTACCGCCGCCGGCGTATAAAATCCATCTTCGGCTACCGCGATATAGGCCGTCGCATCGTTGTGCGTTGCATAGCGATGCCAATGGCGGCCACCGTGCTGAGTGGAACTAAACGGTGTCAGCAGCCGCCCCTGGTCGCTGATGACTGTGGGCGGTCGTTCGGTCGGCCCCGAGAGCTGAAACCAGCCGCCGGGCTGGTGTTTGACCTGAAACCGCTGCTGGCCGTCGGACAACAGGCCCTGGTGTTCATATTCCAGCGCTATCCAATTCAGCAGCACCGCATCGACCAGCGGTCGGGTTTCACCGGGCGGGGTTCGCTCCGGTATTCGCAGGGACAATCGGTCAGACCCGTCGCCTTTCAACAGATTCACCGGGACAGATTGAATTTCAAGGATATGTTCTTCCTGATCCAACCACTCGGCAGACGCGACCGGATGGCCATTCAGCGAGACTTCGATACGGTGATCGGGCAGATCGGCATAACCCCGGCCGGCCAGCTTGGACCAGCCTCGCAGGCCCAGCCGAATGCTCGGTACGCTGTTGGCACTGCGGTACCTGAGGTCCAGCGGAATCACCAGCGGCTCGGGGTCAATCGAATTGAGGCGGGCCCAGTACCAGACTTCCGGTTGCGGCGCGTCGGCAGTGCCGCGAAAGCGCACACGAAGCTGGTCTTTCTCTATTCGGCGCGACAGGCGCAGCGCGGCAGCCTGCCGGGTGTGCGGTTCGCCCGAGCTTGCCGGGTCTGACGTTACCGGATCCGATGCTACCGGGCCGGGCGCATCGGCAGAGCCGGTCGGCATCAGCCAATAGGTGTTGTACGCGCTGAATTCGCTGTAGTAGGACTGCGCGCCGCCGAGATGGCGGCCCACGAACAGCAGATCGCCCGAGGGTTTGGCTACGGTATATCGGACAGGCCGGCCCTGATTGCTTAGGCGCAGATGATCGGTGGCCAGCGTATCGCAACCGATAGCCTGTCTCAGCGCACTGGCAGGAATCCGGTAGGCGCCCGACGCCGCTACCGACACCTTGAGCGCGGCAGCGGAATCGCAAGACTGGCTGGCCACCGCCGGCAAAACGGCGGCCAGCAAAAAAACGCTGCAACAGCGCTGTAGCATATGTTGAACCTAGCGACGAAAACAGGTGTAGTATAACTTATACTGTTACTGATCCACGCGCCAGCCCGACCGGACCAGCGCCGAATGCCGGCGATATGGCATTCGGCAGCATCGGACCGCCCGTTGAGGCCGCCGCCGATATGCGGCGTTGTAAATAGTTGCTAACATGCGCCGTACCTTTGCCGGAAGGGTTTCTTTTTGATCGCGCTCAATACAACCCGTTTGGTCTCCGCCATGTTGATGGCTGTCATATTGGCGGCCGTCCTGTTGTCCGGCTGCCAGGATCACTCCGCGTCAAAGACCGGCCGGCGGGTGATTATTCTGGGTTTTGACGGCATGGACTTCGGGCTGACCCGGCGCTTGATAGATGCCGGCGAATTACCGCATCTGGCCCGGCTGGCCGGCAGCGGCAACAGCGGGCCGCTGGAAACGTCGGTACCGCCGCTGAGCCCGGTTGCCTGGTCCGAATTTGCAACCGGTCTGGATGCCGGAGGGCACGGCATCTTCGACTTCATCCACCGCGACCCGGATACCATGCAGCCCTACCTGTCGACATCGCGGATCGAAACCGCCGAATCCGATTGGCTGCCATCGCGGATCAAGCTGGGTTCCTGCATACTGCCGCTGGCCCAGCAGACGCAGGCCAATCTGCGGCGGGGCCGGCCGTTCTGGGAACGCCTGGAAGACGCCGGCATTCGCACTCGGATCATACGTATGCCGGCCAACTACCCGCCCAGCGGCACCGCGTTCAGGGAGCTGAGCGGCATGGGCACACCGGATTTGCTTGGTAGTTACGGGACTTTTTCGTTCTACGGTACCGGGCTGTTCGTGATTCGAAAGTCGCTGGACGGCGGCAATACCTATCCAGTGGAGATCGAACAAGGCCGCATTCAGGCACCGCTTTTCGGTCCTGTGAACCCGTTTACCGCTGCCGCTGACGAGACCAGCATCGAATTCACGATTGAATTTGGTAGCGACCCCTCGGCAGCTTCGCTGCAGATTGCGGACCAACGTGTTGAACTGCAGGCCGGTCAATGGAGTCCGTGGGTTGCGTTCGAATTCGAGCTCGACTGCATTCCGTTCGTCACGCTGCCGGGAATGGTGCGATTCTACCCGCGCCAGTTGCGCCCGGAGCTGGAGCTGTACGTATCACCGATCAATATCGATCCGCTCAACCCGGTGCAGCCAATCTCGACGCCGACCGGCTTCGCTGTCGAACTGGCCGAGGACGGCGGCCGTTTTTATACCCAGGGCATGATGGAAGACACCAAAGCCTTGTCTGCCGGCATACTGACCCGGACGGAGTTTCTGGCGCAGGCAGCATTGTCCGGACAGGAAGTCGAACAACAATACTATCCGTTGCTGGATGCGTTTGACGACGGCCTGCTGTTCTACTATTTCGGCAACCTGGACCAGGTCTCGCATATGATGCACCGCCACCAGCCCGGTGTGCCGTCCAGCGATCAGGCGCCGGCCGACCCGCAATTCGCCGATGCCGTTGCCGATCGGTACCGCGATGCAGACCGAATAGTCGGCAAGACCCTGCAGCAAATGACCGCGAGTGACTTGCTGATCGTCATGTCGGATCATGGCTTTGCACCATGGCAGCGCAGCTTCCATCTGAATGCGTGGCTGCGCGAACAGGGTTATCTAGTCTTAAAAGATACCGCCCCGGCCGATGAAATCGACTGGAACCGAACGCGTGCCTACGGCCTGGGCTTTAACGGGCTATACATCAATCAGCAAGGCCGCGAACGGGACGGCATCGTCGCGCCTGAGCATGCCGAAGCGCTGGTCGCCGAAATTGCCGACCGTTTGCTGGCGGAAACAGATCCGGTAACCGGCCGCCCGGCAATCACCCGTACGTATATCGCATCGCAGCACTACAAGAACCGCGAACATCTGCAGACGGGGCCGGACCTGGTCGTCGGCTATGCCCGCGGTACGCGGAATCACAGCGACGCTGCGATCGGCCGAGCCGCCGGCCCGGTCTTCAGCGATAACCTGGATGAATGGAGCGGCGACCACGCAATGGACCATACCGTGGTGCCGGGCGTGCTGTTCACCAACCGGCCGGTTGTTTCAGCGGCCGG
>JANQPM010000078.1 GCA_028289465.1 Lysobacterales bacterium
TCGGCCCCATCAGTACAATCGCGGCATAACACCCCATCAGGCTGAGAGAAACTTCGGGTTTCCCTCTAGTTTTGAGGACAACATTTCTTAGCCACTACATGCAACCCCGTCACAGGAGCAGGCGAACTCCCCAACGGGAAGCAAGAGCGGTTTATGCCGCTTTTGCTTTTACTTCCTTCGCCACTTTCTTGGCGCGCTTGCTGGCGGCGCTGGCAGTGCGGCGGGCGCGGGTTTTAGCCGTTTTGGTCGCTTTACTCTTCGTTTTGCGGACCGTTTTTTTGGCCTTCTCAGCGGTGGTGTCCTTGGTCACCGCGTCGATGGCGGCTGCCTTTACCTTTTCGCTCAGTTCCTGAACGCGGCCGATCAAATCCTGAATGTCTTCCGCGGTGGGCACGCCCAGACGGCCCAGTGCCCGCGCAACGCGCTGCTCAAATACGTTTTCCAGCTTGTCCCAGTTTTCCGCAGCCTGCTTGCGCACGGATTCAAAGCGGGTTTCAACGCCGCCTTTGATATCGCCGACCGCACCGGTGGCTGCTTTACGGGTCTTGTTTTCGAAACGGTCGCCTTCTTTGACCAGCTTATCGAACAACTTGCTGCCTTGCTCGAGTACCTTGCCGCTTTCCTGCTGTGCCAGCGACAGCGCACCGAGACCGGCCAGCCAGATATCCCGCGCAGAGCTTGCTGCCGGGCTTGCCTTCTTCGCGCCGATCTTCTTTTTCAATGTCTTCTTTGCCATCTTTCCATCCTCCTGGACCCGGCTGTTCAACCGGAATGATTTAAACAATGGCGCCAGTCTAGGGATTTTTTTTAGAGCGATCACACTAATTTCTATAGAAATCCGCAACAAACTGCGGCATGCTGTACAAAACCCCAAAATTGCCAGCAAGATACATTAAAAATCAATAAGTTACAGGTAGAAGCATGAGCCAATGGAACGACTTCCCCCATGACCCAACCGAATATACCTACGCGGGCGACAGCCTGAAAACGCATTGGTCCGATCTGCATCGGGGGGATTGCGTGATGCTGCCCGACGCGGCGCAGCTAGAGGCCCTGGCAAGCGCGGCGGACGTTGCGCCGCCCGGTTTTGACGGTGACTTCGAAGCGCTGGCAAGACGGCTGCGGCAGGCATGGCGGCACTACCACTGCGGCGAGTTCCAGCAAGCGGTGGAACTGGCCGATACCTGCGGGCCGGTCGGGCACGCTGCGGCAAACAAGGCCACCGGCATCTACGCAACCTATCTGGAAGACGACGACGCGACGAAGGCCGACCTGTTCGAAGCCATGATCGAGCGCGCGCAGCAAGCCATGGAGTTGATGCCGGACGACGCCAACGCCCATTACTTCTATGCGTTTGCGTTGGGCCGCAAAAGCCAGAACATCTCCGTGGCGAAGGCACTCAAACAAGGCGTTGGCGGGAAGGTCAAAGACGCGCTCAGCGCAACCCTGGAGCGGGCGCCGGAGCACGCCGAAGCGCAAACTGCGATGGGCTTGTACCACGCCGAGATCATCGACAAGGTCGGAAAGCTGATCGGCGGCATGACGTATGGCGCAAGCGCCGACGAAGCAATGGCGCATTTTCAAAAGGCGCTGGAGTTGACGCCCGAGGCACCGATTGCGCATATCGAATACGGCAACGGCCTTTACCTGCTGTATGGCGACAAGCGCATCGACGAGGTTACCGATGCATACATCTCCGCGTCCGAGCTAAGTCCCCGCAATGCGATGGAAAAGCTGGACATCGAATCGGCCCTGGCCGAACTGGAATAAATGCGTAGGCGGTTCAGGACCGCGCGACAGCCGCACCTATCATTGCCATAGGTCCAGATAGGCCTCAGCGGTATCCGGGCAGAACGGTTCGTCCGGCGATACCATCAGCGTCATATACAGATACTTTTCGAATTCGTTGCGAAAACGCGCGATGATGGCTCGGGGGTCGGCCACCAGCTTGCGATCGGTGATCAGGCCGAAAAATACTTTTTCGTTGTAGCTGAGAATACTGATTCCCATTCCGATCATGCCGTTCTGCGGCACCCAGAACATCATCTCTTCCATTTTCGAACCGGCGATATACAGCGGCTGCTGCGGACCAGGTACGTTGGTCAGCACGGTGCTGGCTTTTCGGCTCATGATATCCAGCACCGGCTTCTGCAGAAAGGACGGCCCCATGCCGAGCGCAGCCAGCAGGCCCATTGCAACCGCGGCCTGTTTGGAACCTTTCAGGTCTTCCATATGGCTGTGTACCCGCTTCAGGCGGCGCAGCGGGTTGGCCTCGCCAACCGGCAGCGGCAGAAATACCAGGCCGAAGTGGTTGCCGAGATTTTTCGCATGCTCCAGCGGCCTGAGATTGACCGGGACGGTGGCCCGAATCTCCAATTCCGGATCGACGGGGCCGTCGTGGTCGGTCAGGTACCGGTTCAGAGCGCCGGTCACGGCCGCAATCAGCAAATCGTTGACCGTCACCCCGAGCGCCTTGCTCACTGCCTTGACCTCATGCAGCGGAATCGGCTCGGCCCAGGCGACCCTTTTTCTGACGCCCAACTGGCCCTTAAAGGCGGTTTTCGGATCGTCCGACAGGGTCAGTGTGACCCCTAGTTCCTCGGCGATCTCGGTCGCCTCCTGGGCGAAGAATCCGGCACGCCCGGGGTTTTGAAGCACTTTGCCGCCTTCACTGATGGCGCGCTGAATAAAATAGTTGGCCTGACTGATGCCTTCTCGTGCCGGCTGCATCAGGCGCTTGAATACATTGGCCTCCGCAGCCCGCTTGCGGCGCCAGGCCGTTTTATCCAATGAGGACGGACGCGGCTCCGGCGACGGATCGGTCAACGACAGCAGGACCTGGATCAATGCGATGCCGTCGGCGATACAGTGGTGAATTCTCGAAACCAGAACCTGCCCGCCCTGGTAGTTTTCGATCAAATGGAATTGCCACAGCGGCTTGGCACCGTTCAGCGGCGTGCTGGCCAGCTCACTGACCATTTCTTCCAGCTCTTCGCGGCCGGCATCGCCCGGCAATGCCGCCCGGCGCACATGCATATCCATGTCGAAGTCTTCGTCCTCGATCCAATACGCACCATTTGGCCGGTCCACTGCTTTTTGACGGAATCGGCGATAGCTTAAAAAGCGTTTTTCCAGCGTGTCCCTGAAACGGTCCAGATCCAGCGGCTCGCCGAGCAGAATCACACCGGTAATCATCATCAGATTAGTTGGCTGCTCCATGCGCAGCCATGCGGTGTCTACTTTGGAAATCGGTTCGCGACCGCCTTTTGATGATCTCACGTTGCGTAATTCCACTGAATGAATGGCCCTTCTATCATGCGTGCTGCACCGGGTCAAACCCACTCAGGCCGAACACGCCGAGTCAAAACTTACCTGAGTCAAACTCGCCCGGATCAAACTTGCTCGGGGTCAAGCCGGCGTGCGTATGGTGTCATAGGCAGCCAGAGCCGCCTTTCGGCTTTGGCCGAGGTCTACCAGCGGCATCGGATACGCCGAACCCAGTTCAATACCGGTGGCTTCGAGTACATCGGAAGGCGCCTCCCACGGACTATGCAAATAGCGGTTCGGCAAACCGGCCAGTTGCGGCAACCAGCGCCGAACGTACCGCCCTTCCGCATCGAACTTACGGGCCTGCGTGACCGGGTTGAAAATACGAAAATAAGGGGCAGCGTCCGCACCGCAGCCGGCCACCCACTGCCAGCCCAGGGTATTATTGGCCAGATCGGCATCGACCAGCGTATCCCAGAACCACCGAGCCCCGTGCAACCAGTGGATACCGAGATTCTTGGTCAAAAAGGACGCAGTAATCATGCGTACACGATTGTGCATCCAGCCGGTTTCCCATAACTCCGTCATACCGGCATCGACCAGCGGTATACCGGTCCTGCCGCGCTGCCAGCGGCTGAGAAAACGATCGGTGTTCGAACGCCATGGAAATTCCCGAAAACGCGGGTTCATCGGTTGTTCCGGCGTTTTCGGGAAATGATGCAGCAGGTAATACGCAAAGTCCCGCCATGCCAGCTGCCGTATCAGGCTTTGCCGGTTCGAAGCATCGCCTGCAGCCAATTCCTGCAACCGGTAAACGATCTGGCCGGGGCTGATTTCCCCAAAATGCAGATGCGGTGACAGGCGGCTGGTCACGGCTAGTGCCGGATAATCCCGGCCGTCGGCGTAACCGTCCGCCGCCCGGTCGACCAAGCGCTGAAGCACAGCTTCGGCAGCGGCTTGCCCGGGTCGCCAGTGAGCGGCAATGGAATCGGCCCAGGCATGTGCCGGTTTCAGGGCCACGTCTGCCAGCGGCAGCGAAGCCACGGGTTTGGCCGGCGCATTCAACTGCCGGACCCGGGGCAGTACCGGCTGATCGAACATCTGCGCTTCGATTCGATGCCAGAATGGGGTAAAAACCCGGTAAGGCGAGCCGGACCGGTTCAGCAGATCCTGCGGGCGGTGCAGCAAACCGGTGTGAAAACGGCGGCAATCGATGCCGGTGGCCGACAGTGATTCCGTTACTGTTTGATCGCGTGCCTCGGCCCAGGGCTCGTAGCGACGGTTCCAGTAAACCGCAGCAACTCCCTGCTCGCCAATCAGCTCCCGCAACACCGCCTCGGTGTCACCGCTGCGGATAACCAGCAGGCTGCCAATACGGCTTAGAGAGTCACTGAGCGCGGCCAGGCTGTGATGCAGCCACCAGCGGCTGGCGGCGCCGGGCGCCCAGAGGCCCGCTTCTTTCGGCGCATCGATATAAAGCGGTATCACCTGCTCGAACCGCTGGCTGGCCTGGTAAAGCGCCGGGTTGTCGTTCAGGCGCAAATCCCGCTGAAACCAGACGATTGCAGTCCGCACGTCCGCGTTACACAGCGAGTTGGGTCAGTTGTTCGCGGCGTTCTTGCTTGGCACGGTCGGAGCGTTCCTGCTCCAACTGTTCCAGATAGCCATCCGGCAGGCCGGTGACATACTGGCCGGAAAATACCGAGGTATCGAATTGCTGAATACGGCTGTTGCCTTCCTGGCAGGCCTCGACCAAATCCTCCAGGTCCTGATAGACCAGCCAGTCCGCGCCGATCAGTTCCTGAACCTCTTGTTCGCTGCGCCCGTGTGCGATCAGTTCCGCCGCACTCGGCATATCGATACCGTAGACATTCGGATACTGGACCGGCGGTGCCGCAGAGGCCAGATATACTTTTTGCGCTCCGGCGTCCCTGGCCATCTGGATGATCTGTTTGGAGGTCGTGCCGCGAACGATGGAGTCGTCCACCAGCAGTACGTTTTTCTTTCTGAATTCCAGGCCGATCGCATTCAGCTTGCGCCGCACCGAACGGGCACGCTGTTCCTGCCCCGGCATGATAAAGGTGCGGCCGATATAGCGGTTCTTGATAAATCCTTCGCGGTATTTCACGCCCAGATCGTAAGCCAGCGGCAGTGCCGAGGTGCGGCTGGTATCCGGAATCGGTATCACGACGTCGATATCGTGATCCGGCCATTGGGCCAGAATTTTTCGAGCCAGTGTCTGCCCCATGCGCAGACGCGCTTTGTAAACCGAAATATCGTCGATCATCGAATCCGGTCTGGCGAAATAGACGTACTCGAAAATACACGGCGCATGCGGTACGTCCATTTGACCGTCATGGGTATGCAGTTGCGCGTCAAGGTCGATGAAAATCGTCTCACCGGGCCGAACATCGCGCAATAGCGCGAAACCCATCGCATCCAGCGCAACGCTTTCAGAAGCCACCGCATATTCTGTTCCCCGGTCGGTCTTGCGCCGCCCGATAACCAGCGGCCGAATACCATTCGGATCGCGAAACGCAAGCAGCCCGAAACCCGGAATTAATGCGACCACGGCATAAGCGCCGCGGCAGCGCTGATGCACGCCGTCAACCGCCTGGAACAAATGGGTCGGGCGCAGATTGTCGATGGACTGCATCTGCAACTCATGCGCAAGGACATTCAACAGCACCTCGGTGTCCGAATCGGTATTCAGGTGTCGGCGGTCACTGTCAAACAGTGCTTGCTTGAGCTGCTGCGAGTTGATCAGATTGCCATTGTGGGCCAGTGCAATACCGTAGGGAGAGTTGACGTACAGCGGCTGTGCGTCTTCCGGCCGCTCGCCGCCGGCGGTCGGGTAGCGCACATGGCCGATACCGCAGTTGCCGCGCAGGCGAAACACGTCGGCCTGCTGGAATACATCGCTGACCAGTCCGTTAGCCTTGTGCAGGGCCAGACCCTGTCCGTCCAGCGTTGCAATGCCGGCCGCATCCTGGCCGCGGTGCTGCAGTGTGGTCAGCGCATCCAGTATGACTGGGGCCACGCTGAAGTGACTCATCAATCCGACTATCCCGCACACAGTGGCTTGGTCCTTTGCGATGACTGGTTGGCGCCGATCCTATGCGTCGCTTCAGGACCGGCTCGCGCGGGCGGATTTTAGCACGCCATCAGCGGCAAGTGCGTCATTTTCGGCATTCTCTTCGGGTACGGTCTGCGGTTCGGCCTCCGGCCGGTGTTCGATATGCTGGCGAATGGATTCCGGCAACCACTGTACCGCCCATTCGGCCAGCGGCAGCAGGCGCTGAATGGTCGGTGAGGCCTGCCACCACGGATCGCGCGGCACCGGCGTGAAGCCGGCCAGCACCAGCAGGGCCAGCACCAGTACCAGGCCGCGCAACGCACCGAATACGCCGCCGAACAGGCGGTCGGTTCCGCTGAGGCCGGTTTTTTCGACCAGTTGACCGACCAGATAGATCAAAAGGCCGCCGATCAGCAGCGTCGCCAGAAACAGCCCGACGAACGCGATCGCCATCCGCGCCGACGGAATGCTGACACCGCCTTCCAGCCATGCAGCCGCGCCTTCGGTGAATGTAAATGCGACCCAGAACGCCGCGGCCCAGACCGCGAGCGAAAAGGTTTCCTTGATGAAACCGCGAAACAGCCCGACCAGCAGCGATACCCCGATCAAGCCGGCAATCGCGTAGTCCGGCCAGGCCACCTAGCTCTGCTCCACAACGATGCCGCGGATACCGAACGCGGTCGCGATGCGCTCAAGCAGTTGTTCAGCCGCTTTACGGGACGGTTCCGAACCGGCTTTCACCTTATAGCGCGGCGACTGATCGGAAACTTCGACAAACGCGGAATGTCCGGCGGCACGCAAGCGGTCGCGTAGTCCATTGGCATTGCCCTCGCTGTTGAAACTACCGACTTGCACGACCCATGATCCGGTTCGGGCCAGTGACGTGGCCGGCACCGGGGCCGGCGCTTCGGGTTGATCTCCAATGATTCTGGGCCGAATACCGTTGATCTTATCGGCAACCGACCGAATAGCCGCCGATGCGATGTCGCGATCCGGAAACGGACCGATGCGTACGCGGTGGACTACGCGGTTGTTTTCGCTGACTGCCGCAATTAGCGGCGTATAACCCAGCGAACGCAATTGCTGACCCAGGCGCGCGGCATTCTCGGCACCGGAAAAACTCGCTATCTGCACGATGATATCGCCGCGCCCGGCCAATGCCGCAGGATCGGATGGTTCCGGCTCTGCGGCGTTCACCGGCGATTCCGCAGCGGTGCCGCCGGTCGCCGGCCCGGGCGGCGTCTGCTGTTCGGCCGCAGGCGGCTCCTGACGGACGTTCTCCGGTTCCGGCTGGAGTATTGCATCCTCCGCCACATCTGAAGGTGCATCGGATTCCTGCTGCCCGCTGTCCGTTTGTTCTTCTCGTTGTTCTTCCTGCTCGCCGACCGGCAGGCGGCGGGTTCGAAACTCCACATCGGGACGCTCGGGTATGGCTATTCTCGGCGTGCTCTGGCCGTTGCCGCCTTCGCCATCCAGCAGCATCGGCAGAAAAATCACCGCCAGCGCAATCAGTATCGTTGCCCCTACCAATCGTTGTTTTAAAGCTCGGTCCATACCCTCAACCCTGTCCTGAATCCGTAAAGCGGGTTATCACCAACTGTTCAAACGCGCCGGCCCGGCCGGCCTCGGTGCCGCATAAGTCTAACGCGTCCAAAGGTGCATTGCCTCTGCAACGGTTTGAAACGAGCCGAATACAATGACCTGATCGTCGCTGTCAGCCTGCGCCAGTGCAGCGTTAATGGCCGAAGCGATATCGTCATAAACGGCCGGCCGGGTGCTCAAAAACGGACTCATTTCGGCGGCCAGCGCCGGTGCCGTCCTGCCGCGTTCGCCGGCCGTCGCCGCGATAAACCAACGATCGAAATGGGCGTTCAGCGCATCGGCCACCGCACCCGCCGCTTTGTCAGCCAGCATCGCGACCACGGCGTAGCGCTGGCCGCGGCACGGGTGTGCTTCCAGACTGGTCCGTAAATGCGCCGCGGCTTGTGCATTGTGCGCAATGTCCACCCAGACCGCCGGCCGGGATTGCAGGCGTTGAAAACGTCCGGGCAGGTGAAAGTCATGCAACGCGCGGATCAGAATATCCCGAGTGACCTCCAGCGGTTTCGGCAAATGCCTGAGCGCAACGACCGCGGCCGCCAGGTTGTCCGCCTGGGCGGCACCGCTCAGCGGCGGCTCGGGGCTGCGGACCTGCCAGTCACCATCGGTAATTCGCAGACCGTCACCGAATGCGCGCCAGCCAAAGTCAACGTGCAGCAGGTTCGCGTCTACATCCAGCTCATAAAGCCGGTCCAGTACCGATTGCGGCGGCTCGGGATCGGAAATCACGGCGATGCCCCGCCGGCGAAGTATTCCGGCCTTTTCCCGGCCGATCGCGTCTCGATCCTCGCCAAGCCAGTCGGTATGGTCCAGGCCGATCGGGGTGATCAGCGCCAGGTCCGCGTCGATCAGATTCACCGCATCCAGCCGCCCGCCCAGACCGACTTCCAGCACAGCGAGGTCCAGATTCGAATGCGCGAAAATCAGCAGTGCGGCCAAGGTACCGAATTCGAAATAAGTCAGGGAGATATCGCCGCGGACCGCCTCAATGGTTTCAAACACATCGCAGATCGACCGGTCATCGACCGGGTGTCCCAGCACCGCGATACGCTCGTTGTAGCGCAGCAAATGCGGCGAGGTATAGCAGCCGCAGCGCCGGCCGGCGCTGCGTGTGATGGTATCAAGGTAAGCGGCGGTGGAACCCTTGCCGTTGGTGCCGGCAATCACGATGCACTGCCGCGCCGGCCGCGGTGTGCCAAGGCGCTGGTAGACAGCGCGTACGCGTTCCAGCCCCAGTTCCATCGAAACCGGATGGAGTCGCTCCAGATATCTGAGCCACTGATTTAAACTACGCGCCATGGTGCTGCGATAGCGGAATGCTGTGCGATGGCGGAACGATGGGCGGCTGGAAAACGCGGATGTCAGCCCTCGGCCGGCTGAGCATCTGCCGGGTCGGGGTCCAGCAAGTCGCCGCTGATGACCGGCTGCGCGTGACCGCCTTGCAGCAAGGACAGCAGCGCGGCAATTTTCTCGCGCAGCTCGCGCCGGTCCAGAATCAGGTCGACCGCCCCCTTTTCCAGCAGAAACTCGCTGCGCTGAAAGCCGGCCGGCAGTTTCTCGCGTACCGTCTGCTCGATGACCCGGGGCCCGGCAAAACCGATCAGCGCGCCGGGTTCGGCAATATTGATATCGCCGAGCATGCCCAGGCTGGCCGATACACCGCCGGTGGTCGGGTGGGTCAACACCGACACGTAAGGAATGCCGGCTTCCGCCATTTTGGCCAGCACTGCACTGGTCTTGGCCATCTGCATCAAAGACAGCAGGCCTTCCTGCATGCGTGCGCCGCCGGTCGCTGAAAAACAGACCAGCGGCATTCGCCGCTCCAGGCACAGCCGCGCGGCAGTCGCGAATTTTTCGCCGACCACCGAGCCCATGGATCCACCCATAAACGCAAAGTCGAACGCACAGGCAGCCACGGGCCGGCCCTTGAGCTGGCCTTCCATCGCGACCAACGCGTCTTTCTCACCGGTGGTTTTCTGGCTGGCCGAGATACGGTCGCGGTATTTCTTGCTGTCGCGGAATTTCAGGGCGTCCACCGGTTCCAGACCAGCTGCCAGTTCACGCCGCCCTTCGGGGTCCAAAAACTGGTCCAGACGCTCCCGGGCACGCACCGCCATATGGTGGCCGCATTTCGGACAGACGTTCAGGCTGCGCTCGAGTTCGGGCCGGTAGAGCACATTGTCGCAGGACTTGCACTTGGTCCATAAGCCTTCAGGGACATTGCGCTTGTTGCCACCCTCGGTTCGAATCCGTGACGGCATCAACTTCTGAAACCAACTCATAAAGCAATCACAACTATTTGATTTAGCTAACTAATGCCACCGGGCCATTGTCTAATGCCCGGCGCATCGGTGCAAGCACTTGTTCGGCAATGGCATTGGCCTGATGTTCGTCTTCCGCACCGTTCAGTGCCGAGACCAGCGCACTGCCGACCACGACGGCATCGGCCGTCTCGGCGGCGATGGCAGCCGACCCGGCGTCCTTAATACCGAAGCCGACTGCCAGCGGAAGTTCCGTATGGCGTCGAATCCGGGTCAGTGCAGTATTCAGTTCCTCAGCCCGCAACTGGCTGGAACCGGTCACACCTTTCAAAGATACATAATAGACAAAGCCACTGGCCTTGCGGCAAATATCGGCCACCCTGGCGTCCGTGGTCGTCGGTGCCAGCAGAAATATCTGATGCAGCCCGGCTTCCCGGAATGCCGAATGCAGGTCGGCACCCTCTTCCGGCGGGCAATCGACCAACAGAAAGCCATCGACGCCGGCCTGTTGCGCCGCATGAGCCGTCGCCCGGTAACCGTAGCGCTCAACCGGGTTCATGTAGCCCATCAAAATAACCGGTGTCTGCCGATCATCGCGGCGAAACTCCGAGACCCATGCGAAAATCTGTTCCAGATTCACCCCGTTGGCCACCGCCCTTTCGCTGGATGCCTGAATCACCGGCCCGTCGGCCATCGGGTCCGAGAACGGCACGCCGAGTTCCAGTAAATCGGCACCGGCGCGAACCAGGGTGTGCATCAGCGCAACGGTGGACTGCGGCGAAGGATCGCCGGCGGTGATGAACGGCACCAGGGCCTTTCTGCCGTCTTCCCTCAGGCGCGCGAATCGACGATCAATCCGGTTCCCGGCCATTAAAGCGCTATCCCTTCTAATGCGGCAACCGTATGCACATCCTTGTCGCCGCGGCCGGACAGGTTAACCAGCACCAGTTGATCGGACGACATTTCGGCCGCCAGTTTCATCGCATAGGCCAGCGCATGGCTGCTTTCCAGTGCCGGCAATATGCCTTCCCACCGTGTCAATGCATGGAACGCTGCCAGCGCCTCCTGATCGTCGATGCCGACGTACTGGGCCCTCCCGGTATCTTTCAGCCAGGCATGCTCGGGGCCGACACCGGGATAGTCCAGACCGGCCGATACCGAGTGCGTGTGCTGTATCTGCCCGTTATCGTCGTCCAGTACATAGGTTCTGCTGCCGTGCAATACCCCGACCTGGCCGGCGCACAGCGACGCGGCATGCGCACCGCTGGCCAGACCCCGTCCGGCAGCTTCCACCCCGTAGATCGCGACCTGGTGGTCATTTATATACGGGTAAAACAGGCCGATTGCATTTGAGCCCCCGCCGACACACGCGACCAATGCATCGGGCTGGCGGCCGAACTGCACCGCCATTTGCCGTTTGGCCTCACGGCCAATCACCGAATTGAAGTCGCGTACCATGGCCGGGTACGGATCGGGGCCGGCCACGGTGCCGATAATATAGAAGGTGTCATCGACATTCGTCACCCAGTCGCGCAGTGCCTCGTTCAACGCATCCTTCAGGGTTCTGGAACCGGCACCGACCGGCCGCACTTCCGCACCAAGAAGTTTCATTCGGTAAACGTTGATGGCCTGGCGTTCGATGTCGACTTCGCCCATATACACAACGCAATCCAGCCCCAGGCGCGCGGCGACGGTCGCTGACGCGACACCGTGCTGGCCGGCGCCGGTCTCGGCAATCACCCGGCGCTTGCCCATGGCCTTGGCCAGCAGGCCCTGACCGACGGTATTGTTAATTTTATGCGCCCCGGTGTGATTGAGATCCTCCCGCTTCAGCACAATTTTGGCGCCGCCGATATGACGGCTCAGGCGTTCGGCAAAATAGACCGGTGACGGACGGCCGACATAGTGGGCCAGATCGTGATCGATGCGGGCGATGAAATCCGCGTCCTGCTGGAATTGCCGATAGGCATCGCGCAATTGCTGCAGTGACGCCATCAAGGTCTCGGAGACATACGATCCTCCAAACGGCCCAAAATGACCGGTGCTGTCCGGCTGGTCGGTAATCGCCGAAAAAATGTCCGATCTAGCGGTTGCGGTCTGCACGTTTCACCTCGGTGCAAAACAAGCGTAATTGCTCATGATCCTTGATTCCCGGACGCTTTTCCACCCCGGAAGAAACGTCCACTGCATACGGCCGCACACGTTCAACGGCCTGCGCGACATTGCCGGCGTTCAGGCCGCCGGCAAGGATGATCGGGCGGTCGCCGCCGATCTGAATGCGTCCCCAGTCAAAGACCCTGCCGGTGCCGCCGGCCTGTCCCGGCTGATGGCTGTCGAATAACAGCGCCGCAGCCCCGGGAAACTCGGAAAACCACCGATCGACGGCATTTACGGGGTTCGAGTCATCGCCGGCAGCGCTCATCGCGACTGCCTTGATATAGGGGTGTTGAAAACGACGGCAATAGCTGTCGGTTTCCACGCCGTGAAACTGCAGGCAGTCGATACGTACCGCGGCCAACACCTCGCGCAGCTGATCGGCCGGTGCATCCATGAACAAGCCGACCGTACTGACGAAAGGCGGAATCGCATCGCAAATGCGAACCGCTTGTTCGATAGTCAGGCAACGCGGGCTCTGCGGTGCAAAAACCAATCCCAGTGCGTCCGCACCGGCATCGACGGCAGCCTGTGCGTCTTTCGCCGAGGTCAGTCCGCAGATCTTTATTCGCGTCCGGTTCATGTTGATGCACCCCGTTGGTCGTGCCAGCCGTCGTCGATGTCGTAAACCGGCAGATTCATTGCAGACGGATAACGCA
Source organism: Lysobacterales bacterium (assembly GCA_028289465.1). GTDB lineage: Bacteria > Pseudomonadota > Gammaproteobacteria > Xanthomonadales > SZUA-36 > JANQPM01. Next base: position 13,017 of record JANQPM010000078.1, read on the forward strand.
CGCCGGTAAAACACAGACCGGCGGCCGGCGCGGTGATTCCTGCCCGAGTACGATCGCCCGCCTGCAGCACTTCCTGCAGCCAGGCCACCGATTTTTCCCCTTTGCCGACGGACAGCAGGCTGCCGGCGATATTTCTGACCATATGGTAAACAAATGCGTTCGCCTCGATGTCGAAGTCAACCCGATTTCCCGCCCGCGTCACCGATGCCGTCCGCACTTCCCGCCAGGCGTGCCTGGATTGGCAACCGGCAGCCCGGAATGCGCTGAAATCGTGTTCGCCGAGCAGTGCCTGAACCGCTTCATGCATGCGCGATTCGTCCAACGGCTGGCGAACCCACGCCACGGTCCGGCGACCCAGTGCAGGCCGTATCCAGCGGTTGAGTATGCTGTATCGGTACGCGCGCGACAACGCGCTGAAGCGAGCATGGAATTCTGTCGGGACCGGACGCACCCAATGTACCGAAATCCCGGCCGGCAAATGGCTGTTGATACCAAGTATCCAGGACCGCTCGCTGCGTTCGGCATCGCTGTCGAAGTGCACGACCTGGCCGGTCGCGTGTACGCCCGTATCGGTACGCCCGGCGGCGACCACCGAGACGTCTTCGTCGGCCACCGTCGTCAGCGCCGTCTCCAGTGTCTGCTGAACGGTCGGCGACTGGCGCTGAGTCTGCCAGCCATAGAAGCCGGCACCGTCGTATTCCAAGCCCAGTGCGTAGCGCATAAATTAATCCGGCGCGGGAAAAACGCGTTCACGCCTGTACCGGCAGTACTCGCCTAGCGTAGAACCGGCGGCAGCCATGAACGAAAACGCCCGCTGGGCAGCGGGCGCCTTTAGTATATGCCGGTGCAGCCTACAGTTCATCAAGCATCTTGCGGGCTTCGGCCTGTTGTGCCTCGGCTCCCTGCTCGATCACTTCCTCGATCAATGCCCTGGCCGCTTCCTGGTCATCCATGGACAGATAGGCCCGGGCCAGATCCAGCTTGACCTCAGCCTGGTCTTCGGTTTGCGACAGTTCATCGCCGTCGGCTTCCTGAGCCTCTTCGCCCCCGGCTTCGCCGTCTATATACAGGTCGCTATCTGTCCCCCGATTGTCGGCGTCGTCGCTATCAAAGTCATCGTTATCCGAGGCTTCTTCTATCGTTTCGCCCTCGGTTTCGTCCTCGGTTTCGGCAGTTGCGTCCTCTTCGGCTTCATCGTGGTCTGTTTCCGCCTGTTCCTCAGGTTGTTCCTCGGCCTGCTCAAATGGATCTTCCTCAATCGTATCTTGATCGGCAGTATCCACCGACGCGGAAAAGTCAACCGCATCCTCGTCTTCTTCCTGAATACCCAGGTGCAGAAAATCGGAGTGGTGTTCGCTGGCGTCACCGACTTCGACCAGAATATCCGGCACGTCCTGATTTTGGGAATCGAACGACGGCTCTTCATCGCTCGGTTCATCGTCAAAGAGCTCTTCTTCTGCCGAAGACGCTTCTTCTTCCTCCAGCAAACGAAGTATTTCTTCCGCTTCTTCGGTCAGGGAACCGATATTTTCGGAAGCTGGCTTGAGCTCGGTATCGGCAGCCTCCTGCTGCTCTGCCCCGACAGAATCGGCCGCTTCGGTATCAGCCGGTTCATTAGCCTCCACCAGCGAAGCCGCCAGGCCCGGGCCACCGGGCGCGTCGTATTCCTGACTGCGCTCGCCGCGCCGCGCCCACCACAAGCTCAACAGTGCAAGCAGCAACAAAGCAGGCCAGATGTACCAGTAGCGTTTCCAGAACGGCTGCTCTGTACGCTGACCGGCACTGCCCGGCGTTGCTGTAGTGCTAACCGGTGAAGCGGCGGTATCCGCTGCCTGGCTATCGACCGCATTTGCCGTCTGACTGCCGTCGCGCGCCCGTTCGGCCAGATCGGTCAGGCTCGGCGCGGCGGCCGAATCCACATCAGTATCGCCTGCATCGGCGGCGCCGGTATCGGAACCTGCTGCCTCAGAAAGCGACTCCGCGTCCGCTATCTGATCGCTTTCGGATTCTACGCCTGCACCCACCAGTTCATTGTCGAAAATATCGGGCACATTCTCGGATTCGACAGCAGCATCCGCCGCAGCCGTATCTTCTGCCGCTTCATCGAGTACGGCTCTTTGTTGCCTCAGGCGCTCCTGGAGTTGCGCCAGATCGGCGTCTTCGAGATTCAATGCCTGACGCAGTTCCCCGATAACCTGCTGCGCTTCGGCGAGTTGTTCCTGCAGATCCACGTTGGTTGCGGACGCATTGATCAATTCTTCTTCGGTTTGCGCCAACCGGGCTCGTAACTGCGCTTGCGTTACCCCGCCGCCGGTATCGACGCCGGCGGACCCCGACACATCGGACGGCTCGTCAACCGGCGGTACCAGTTCCAATCTGGGTGCCTCGGCTGTCTGAGACGAATCGCCGGCTTGCGTTTGTCCTGTCGTATCCGCCGCCGCTCCGGCTTCGGAGATCCGCGGCGTTGCCGCTGCGGCCTGATTGGCCTGCCGCCACGCAGCGGTCTGCTGTGCGACGATTCGGTCCGCATCCGAACGTGACACCCGGTCGAGATCGGCCAGTTCCGGCAGCCGCAGAATCGCACCGCGCCGCAAGCGGTTCATATCGCCGGCGACAAAGGCCTGAGGGTTTAGTTGTACGATTGCAACCATTGCCTGATTGATGTCATAGCCATCCGGCAGGCGCTGCGAGGTAATCCGCCACAGCGTATCGCCGGACGCGACCGGCCCGTATTCGGTATCGCTGGCTCTGAGGTTGGCAATCTGCGAAGGGCGCGAACCGGCGGACTGAGCCGGACCGCTGGCCGCACCGGGACTGCGGCTGATCACGGTGGCAGATTCGCTGACTGGCGCCGAAACCGGACGAACCGGAACCGTCGGCGGGTCCAGGAACAGCGTATATTCCTTCAACATACGTCCGCTGGACCACCCGACATCAAGCACAAACTGGTAGATCGGCTCTTGCACCGGAAGGCGGGTCGTTACGCGGATATAAGGGCCGTTGGCACCGCTCTGTATATTCACATTCAGCGGCACCGAGGCACCTTCGGTGCTCAGACCGAGCAGCGCATAGTCATCCGCCGAGGCCAGCTTCGCAGAAAGGGTATCTACGGTTTCACCCCGCAGGTCCAGCAGACTGATACGCGCATCAAGGGGTTGATTCAGGAACGATTCGACGGTAGCCGGCCCCAAGCCAAGGGCGAACGCCGCCGTCTGCCAGGTGAGTAGCGCAGACCAGAATATCGCGAGTTTTAAACGTCGCATTCCTACTCCCCCAAGGGTGTTCTTATTCGAATACATTGTCACTCCTAAGAAGAGTTTACCCGTGCTGAGAATTGACTTCCACCGGCGCGCAGTCGGCCTGACCGGCTAAGGTTTCCAAAATCTGTACCGCGTTCAGTGCCGCACCCTTGCGGATATTATCGCTGACGATCCACAAATTGATACCGTTGGGGTGGCTGAAATCACGCCGTACCCGGCCAACGAAGACTTCATCCCGTCCTGCAGCGTGGGTCACCGGCGTCGGATGGGCATCGGCCTGGGCCGGTGCGATCAACCGCACACCGGGAGTCTGCCGCAATAACTCAAGCACCGTCTCAACGGATGCCTCGCTTCGAGTCTCCAAATGCACCGCTTCGGCATGCCCATAGAATACCGGAACCCTGACTGCGGTCGCATTGACCTGAATAGTATCATCCGCGAGGATTTTCTGGGTTTCCCAGTGCATTTTCATTTCTTCCCGGGAATAGCCATTATCCTGCAATTTGTCGATTTGCGGTAATACATTAAAGGCTATCGGCTGCTTCAAGGCCTGCGGCTTCGATTCGCGAAAACTGAGCTTGTCCGCCGTTTGTCGCGCCAGTTCTTCCATCACCTTGCGACCGCCGCCGGATACGGACTGATAGGTCGCCACATTGATCCGGCTGATGCCGAATTCACGATGTATCGGCGCCAAAGCAACCAGCATCTGCATGGTCGAGCAGTTGGGATTGGCTATGACTCCGGGAGCTGCAAAATCCTGCAACTTGTGGCCGTTGACCTCCGGTATGACCAGCGGTATCTCGTCGCGATAGCGGAATTCGGAGGTATTGTCGATCACCGTGCAGCCGGATGCCACCGCCTGCGGAGCGTACTCGGCGCTAACCGAGCCGCCGGCTGAAAACAGCGCGTAATCCGCCTTGTGAAAATCAAACGCTGCGAGATCCTGGACCGGCAGGGTTTTACCGCCGTAGGTCACTTCCTTGCCGACCGAGCGTTCGCTGGCCAGCGGATAGATCGATGCGATCGGAATCTCGCGTTCTGCCAGGATCGACAGCAGGCTTTCGCCGACCACGCCGGTCGCACCAACGACGGCAACTTGCAATTCTTTCCTCATAATAATTATGGATAGTATCTACTATTATCTGTTTTTCAAATAATTTTTGGTTCTACATCGCCGACACCCAGGTTCTGCGCCCGGTGCCTCAGCAGGTGGTCCAGCAAAACCAGCGCCATCATGGCCTCGGCGATCGGCGTCGCCCGAATACCGACGCAGGGATCGTGCCGCCCCTTGGTTACGACACTAACCGGCTGTCCATCCAGGTCAATGCCGCGCGCCGGCAGGCGCAGGCTGGAGGTTGGCTTAAAGGCCATGCTGACAACCACTTCCTGACCGCTGGAAATTCCACCCAGAATGCCGCCCGCATGATTTCCGACGAACCCGTCCGGCGTCATCTCATCGCGGTGTTCGGTTCCCTTCTGTTCCACCGCGGCGAAACCGGCACCGATTTCAACCCCCTTGACTGCATTGATGCTCATCATCGCCGCTGCCAGATCCGTATCCAGCTTGCCGTAGACCGGCTCTCCGAGTCCGGCCGGCACCTGGCGCGCGACCACGGTTATTCTGGCGCCGACCGAATCGCCCGATTTGCGCAGCGCATCCATGTAATCTTCCAGCTCCGGTACCTTGTCGGGGTCCGGGCAGAAGAACACATTCTGATCGATCGCGTCCCAGTCGATGCGCTTGTCGGTCCGGATCGGCCCGAGCTGGGCCAGATACCCTTGGATGGTAATGCCGTGCTGCTGCTCCAGATACTTCGCGGCAATTACACCCGCTGCAACCCGCATGGTCGTTTCCCGGGCCGAAGAGCGGCCGCCCCCGCGGTAATCGCGATGTCCGTATTTTTGATGGTAGGTGTAGTCGGCATGCCCCGGCCTGAAGGTTCGCTTGATCGCTTCGTAATCGCGCGGCCGTGTGTCGGTGTTTTCGATCAGCAGCGAAATCGGAGTACCGGTGGTTTTACCTTCAAACACACCGGACAGTATTTGTACTTCGTCTTTTTCACGCCGCTGAGAAGTGTGGCGGGAACGCCCGGTGGCTCGGCGACGCAAAGCCTGCCCGATTTCGGCGGCATCGATCGCCAGCCCGGGCGGACAACCGTCGATCACGCAACCGATTGCCGGACCGTGGCTCTCGCCCCAGGTGGTAACGGTAAATAACTTTCCGAATCGATTATGCGACATGCTTACGCCCCGTCAATGCGCGGTCAATCTGCGGCCTGGATGAAACCAACTGGTGCTTTTCCAGCAGGCAGACGCCCTGCCCGCCATGTTCGAATTCCAGCCACAGGAACGGCAGTTCGGGCAGCAGCGCGACCAGCTGCGGTTCACTCATTCCGACTTCCATGATCAGTATGCCGTTGTCCTTCAAGTAATCGCCGGCCGCATGCAAAATTCGAAGCACCAGGTCCAGCCCGTCCGTGCCGCCGTCAAAACCCATGGTCGGCTCATGCCGGTATTCTGCTGGCAGATTCCACCGTTCGGCATGTGCCACATAGGGTGGGTTGCTGACGATCAGATCATAGGTTCCGGTCAACCTATCGAATAAGTCCGACCGCGCTAACCGTACCCGGTTCTCAACAGCATGTCGAATACAGTTTTCGGCAGCCACCGCCAGTGCTTTTTGCGACACATCGCTGGCAGTCAAACTCGCGTCGGGAAAAGCCTTTGCCATTGCAATGGCAATGCACCCGCTGCCGGTGCATAAATCGAGTATATCGCCCGGCCCATCGAACGCTATCCACGGCTGAAAACCGGTTTGAATCAGCTCTGCAATCGGCGAGCGCGGCACCAGTACATGCCGGTTTACAGTAAACGGCAGCCCGCAAAACCAGGCTTCGCCAATCACATAGGCCAGCGGCAATCCACGCTCGATGCGTTGCTCGAGGCATTCGTCGATCCTTTGCACAACGGACACCGGAACGGGCTGACGGGCATCCACGCCGCCCGCATCAACCGGCAGACCCATGCAGTGCAACACCAGCCAGGCCGCTTCATCAGCCGCATTGTCCGTTCCATGCCCGTAACTTAGCCCGGCCTGTTCCAGGCGGCGCTGCACGGCCTTGACGCACTCGCTCAAATTCATTTTATCGACTGCCAAAACCATGGGGTGGGCAGTATAATCCACTGCCGACACAGTTCAATATCGACAACAGGCCAAATCAACCGGAGCCGGCGAACCGATGACCCAACCCGTATCTTCGACAGCAGCCAGAACATCCGGCGCCGGCAGGCCGGTCACGGTAATCTTGCTGGCCCTGGTAGCCATTGCAGCGATGGCTGCCGGCCTGTGGTTTGGCAAGCCGGCGGCTACCTACCAAACGCTGAAGCTGTATCCGGAGGCCAAACCCATTGCCGATTTCGCATTGGTCAACCAGCATGGCGAGTCCCTGGGCATTCGCGACCTGCACGGCCGCTGGCATCTGCTGTTTTTCGGCTTTACGCATTGTCCCGATATCTGCCCGGCGACATTGGCGCAACTGGCCCAGGTTATGCAGAATCTGCGAGGCGCACTGCCCGAGCATCTATTGCCGAGAACCCTGTTTATATCGGTGGATCCCGACCGCGACGACCCTGAGCAACTGGCGCGCTATGTGAATTATTTCGATCCGAATTTTATCGCGGCAACCGGTCCGGACGCACAATTGCGGGCTCTGAGCATGCAACTGGGCGTGATCTATGCGATCGAAAGCCATCAGCCCGGAGACCAGCAATATAACGTCGACCATTCGGCGGCTGTACTGCTGATGGACCCCGAGGCCCGTTTGCGCGGCCTGTTTCCGGCGCCGCATGATCCCGACCGGCTGACCGCCGACTTAAAACGCCTGCTGCAGCGGAACGCGGGCCGGTGAGGACCATCGCCGACCGGTTTCTGGTTGGCCTGCAGTATCTGCTGCCGCATCATGCGTTGACCGCAATGATCAACCGGATCGCGCGCTGCCGCTGGCGGTGGGTGAAAAATGCGTTGATCGGCGGCTTTTCGCGCCTATACCGGATCGACTGGTCGGAAGCCGAGCACGACAGTGCTGCAGCGTATTCAGACTTCAACAGCTTTTTTACCCGTGCGCTGAAGGCCGGTGCGCGGCCCATCGACCGCGACCCAGGCTTACTGCTCAGTCCGTGCGACGGCACGATCAGTGCGCTTGGCAGGATTAGCAATGGACAGCTTTTTCAGGTCAAAGGCCGCCACTACTCGCTGGAACAGCTTACCGCGGGCACAGCAAAGGAAACCGACGCATTTCGCGATGGCTGGTTTATCACCATCTATCTGTCGCCGCGCAATTACCACCGAATACATATGCCGCTGGCCGGCCGGCTGACCCAGATGACGCATGTTCCGGGCCGACTGTTCAGCGTCGCGCCGTACACCGTGCGCCACGTCGACCGCCTGTTTGCCCGCAATGAACGCAGCCTGCACTACTTCGATACCGATCTGGGTCCGGTCTGTATTGCGCTGATCGGAGCGATGATGGTGGCCAGTATGCAGACCGTCTGGCACGGCGTAATCAATCCGCCGCGTGCAACGGCAGTCAAACGCTGGGATTATCCGTTGGGCGATCAGGCCATTGAACTGAATACCGGACAGGAAATGGGCCGTTTCAATATGGGCTCGACCGTTATCCTGCTGCTGCCTGACAACGGCATACGCTGGCTGGACGAGCTGCAGGCGGATCAAACGCTGACCATGGGCCAGCCGATTGCAAAACGCCGACTGCCGCAGGACTAACCCGCCGATGCGGCTTGTCTGATCGCAGGCCCTGCTACCAGCCGCACTGCCTGCCGGCATTCTGCCGGTCCAGCCAGTCTTTCAACGGTGCGAAGTAGTCCAGTATCGCGGTCGCGTCCATCTCGCGGCTGCCGGTCATCGCTTCCAGCGCATCCGGCCACGGCCGGCTCAGCCCCATCTCCAGCATCGCATTCAGACGCTCCCCGGCAGCCTCGCTGCCGTAGATGGAACAGCGGTGTATCGGGCCGTCGTTACCAGCGATTTCACACAGTGTCCGGTGGAACTGGAACTGCAGAATATGGGCCAGAAAATAGCGCGTGTACGGCGTATTGCCCGGCACGTGGTATTTGGCACCGGGATCGAACGCGTCATCCGGCCGTGCCACCGGCGCCGCAACACCCTGATATTTTTCGCGTAACTGCCACCACAGATCGTTGTAGCCTTCAGGCCCCACATCGCCGGCAAACACTTTCCAGCGCCACTGGTCCACTAATAGCCCGAACGGAAGAAACGCGACCTTATCCAGCGCCGACCGCATCAGCAGACCGATATCGCCGGAAGCTTCCGGAACCCCGTCCAACAGGCCGATCTGCTGCAGATACTCCGGTGTAATGGACAGCGCCACTGCATCGCCGACCGCCTCGTGGAAACCGTCGTTCGCACTGCCCTGGTATAGCGCGGACTGATCTTTGTACGCGCGCTGATAGTAGTTGTGGCCCAGTTCATGGTGAATGGTCTGGAAGTCCTCCGCGTTGATTTTGATGCACATTTTGATGCGGATGTCGTCGCGATTGTCGATATCCCATGCCGATGCATGGCAGACAACATTGCGGTCTTTCGGCTGTACAAACAAAGAGCGCTGCCAAAAGGTTTCGGGCAGCGGCTCGAAACCCAGGGAACTGAAGAAATTCTCGCCGGTCTTGACCATCTTGATATGGTCGTAGCCGTTGTCGTTCAGCAACTGGGTCAGATCGAATCCGCTGCTGCTTTCCGCCGGGCCGATCAGGTCGTAGATATTGCCCCATTGCTGGGCCCACATATTGCCGAGCAGATGGGCCGGAATCGGTCCGTCCTGTGGCACGATGCCGGTGCCGTACTGCTCGCCGAGTTTCGCTCTGACGTGGCAATGCAGCGCATCGTATAACGGTTTTACCTGCCCCCAGAGCCGGTCTAGTTCGGTCGCGAAATCATCCGGGTCCATGTCGTATTGCGACCGCCACATCTGGCCGACATCGCGGAAACCCAATTCGTTCGCTCCTTGATTGGCCAGTTCCACCTGGCGCTCATACAACGGCTGCATCGGCGGCGAAATGGTACGCCAACCGTTCCAGACGTCCAGCAACAGTTCCTGGTCGCGGGACTCGGCCAGGATCTCGGTCATTTGCCCCAGGTCCAGGCAGTCCGCTTCGCTGCGGCAGTACTCGCCTTTGCCATACATGCCGTCCAGTTTTGCGCCGATGCCGGCCAGCTCCGCATTCTTCTCCGCATCGCTGGGTGCCGGAATGGTAATACCGGAACGCAGAAGATCGAGTTTGCGGCGGGTATCGGAATCCAGCGGCAGACCGGTGTAGCGCGCCGCCTCGCCGGCCATTCTGACCAGTTCGGCCGTCAGTTCCTCATTGGCTTTCGCGGCCAGGGCCTCGGTATCCCCGGTAATGAAATTCTGGTACACCCAGTAAGTTCGGTTGACGTGCTGCGCCATGCTGTCCAGCTTGGTTTCCGAATCCGCGATGAATTGGCGCGCCTGCTCGGCACTGGGCGTCGCCGGTGCAGTATTGTCATCGCCGGCCGGCGCCGTCGATTGCTGCAGGCCGGCGCAGGCTGTCAGTGTCAAACTGACCGCTGCGGCCAGCATGGGGGTATGGCTGATGCGCATGGTTGAGGCCTCGATGATCTGCTTGTGAATCATCGGGCAAGGCTATCAGATCAGCCTGTCATGACTCAAGGCACACGCCTTTGAGGTACGCTTTTCGGTACTATTGAAGCGGTTAAACGATGGAGGGAGATGTTATGCGCAAAGTGCCAATGACCCTGATCGGCCTGGCCGTGATTCTGTTGCTGGTCTTTATGATCGGTTCACGTTTCTGGAAAATCGTCGAGCCGGGCCACGTGGCGGTTGCCGCCTTGTTCGGCGATGTCAGATCCGAACCGTTTGAGGAAGGGCTGCATCTGCCGGTGAATCCGCTGTATACCTGGTATGACTACGATACCCGGGCGAAAACCCATTTTGAGAAGGCCAGCGTACCGTCGCAGGATCAGCTGACTACCGAGGTCGACGTCAGCGTGCAGTACTATCTTCGGGGTGTTGATGCACCGCGCATACTGCAGGAAACCGGCTCGGTGGACAAAGTAATCAATGTCCACATCATTCCGAAACTCCGCTCCCTGCTGCGCGAGCAAGGCAAGACGGTCAAGCGGGCAGAAGATTTCTTTCAGGAAACCACTCAGAACAAATTGCAGGTCCAGTTACTGGAAGGGCTACGCGGATATTTGGGCCCCCGCGGCGTGGAAGTCGATGCCGTTCTGATCCGGGATATCCGCCTGCCGCCGTTCATCACCAAGGCCATTGAGGCCAAGAAAGAGCGCGAGCAGGAAGTGGAAAAACAGAAAGCCGAACTGGAACGCTTCAGAACCGAACAGCAGCAGAAAGTGGCGGCCGCCCAGGCCGAACGCGAAGCGGCCGAGGAACAAGCCGTGCGCCAACGCGTACTGGCGGATGCGCAGGCCTATGAAATCCAGAAAATCAACGACGCGATCGGCAACAACCCGAACTACGTCAAACTGAAGTCTCTGGAAGCGCTGCAATCCATCAGCAAGGATCCGGCTTCGAAAGTTTATTTCATGAACGGTGACAGCCCGAATCCGCTGCCGCTGATGCATCTTGGTGAGAACCAATAGCACATAGCCTGTCTAACTGGCTAGAACAAACTGACTGGGCCTGAATATGACTCGATGGTGGCTGGGCGGAATACTGATTGCCGCGTTCTCTTTCAACCTCGCACCGGCGCAAACCGGCGGGGACGGCCCGACAGCGGTCCCCGCGTCCGAATTGCTGCGGCTGGATCAGCTTGCGGCCGCGTCGGACCTGGTCGCGCTGGTCCAGGTGGTTGAAACCAAGTACGAATACCGCCGCGGATTTCCGATCAGCGGTTCCGGGTACCTGCGCGTTATCCTGCCGTACAAGGCCGATCAGCGCTACAGCCTGATTGAAGTCAGCGAGGAAGGCATCAACAATTCGTGCTACTTCCCGACCACCGCGATGTGGGACGAAGGCCAGCGCTTTCTGGTCTTCCTTTCGCATGACGACGATGAGGTGCCGGACTACCGCAACCCAGACCCGGATCAAGACCCGGCTTATCACGGGCTGCGCTTTCGCAGCCATTCCGCCACCTGCGCGCTGCCGGTGCTGGTCACCGAGAACAATCAATATGCCATTCGCTACCCGCTGGACAGCATTGCCTGGGACGAGGCTGCGCTGGCAGCCGTACAGGAAATGAACTTTACCGACCCCGATGCGCATGTGCCCACCGAGGACATGACCCGTACCGCGGTAGCCGGCTTCAGCGAACGTTACGCGGCCCGTCAGCAAGGGGACAGTCTGGTGTATACCAAGGGCGTCTACCTCAGCGACGTTCGGCGCCTGATGGGCCCGGATGCCGTGACCCTGGACAGGACGGTTCGCTAGGCTTGCGGATTACTTCTAAGTAATCACGCGATAACAGGGCTTGTAGACCGTACCGGGCAGCTTCATACGCTGCTGCGCGACAAAAGCTCTGAGCAGCTCGTCCAGCGGTTTCATCAGGGCGGTCTCGCCGCGAATTTCGAATAGACCGTGTTTTCGAATGGCCGCCAGGCCATCGGCCTTCACGTTGCCGGCAACGATGCCGGAAAATGCACGCCTTAGCTGCGCGGCCAGCACATGGGTCGGTTGATCGCGATGCAGCGCCAGCGCCGCCATATTTTCATGGGTTGGCTTGAACGGCTGCTGGAAATCCGGTTCGACGGCCAGTGACCAGTTAAAGTAGTACGCGTCGCGCTGGGCCTTGCGGTGGCTTTTCACCTTGTCCATGCCTTGCGTGACATGCTGGGCCACTGCGACCGGATCGTCGATCATGATGCGATATTTCTGACGCGCCGCGTCGCCGAGCGTAATCTGAATGAATTCATCGATTTGCTTGAAATAGTCGGCCGACTGGCTGGGCCCGGTAAACACCAGCGGTATCTCCACGTCCCGGTTATCCGGGTGCAGCAATATGCCGAGCAGGTACAGAATCTCTTCGGCCGTCCCCACGCCTCCCGGAAACACCACAATGCCGTGACCCAGACGCACAAATGCCTCCAGGCGTTTTTCGATATCGGGCATGATCGCCAGTTCGTTAACGATCGGGTTCGGCGATTCGGCCGCGATAATACCCGGTTCCGAAATGCCGATATAGCGGCCCGGAGACAGACGCTGCTTGGCATGGGCAATGGTCGCGCCTTTCATCGGGCCCTTCATCGCACCGGGCCCGCAGCCGGTGCAGATATTTAACCCGCGCAGGCCGAATTCATAGCCGCAGCGTTTGGTGTAGTCATACTCTTCGCGCGAAATGGAATGCCCGCCCCAGCACACCACTATCGACGGATCTACCTGCGGACGCAGCATATCGCCGTTGCGCAGCATTTCAAATACCGCATTGGTGATATTGTCGGAGTTAGTCAGATCGTAGTTGCCGCTGCCCTTGATCTCGGTATCGAAATAGACAATATCCCGAACCACCGCGGACAACTGCTCGCGAATACCGCGAATGATCTGCCCGTCAACGAATGCCGACGATGGCGCGTTTTGCAGGTCCAGGCGTATCCCGCGGTTGACCTGCTGCACTTCGATCGCAAAATCCTTGTGCATGCCCAGCAGGCGTTCCGCGTCGTCGATATTGCTACCGGAATTCAATACCGCCAGCGCGCAGCAGCGCAACAGGTCTTTTAAGTCGCCGCGGCTGGCGTCGTGCAGGCGCTCGACTTCGTTCCGCGACAGCGTATTGAGAATGCCCGCCGGATAAACATGGGTGCTGACCGCTTGTATCGCCAATTTCGTCTCCTTGTTCTTTTGGCACCATAGGATACCGCATTTATCGCAACTAACCGCTCGCACAGCCCGAGGCCTTTTGTCCACCGCGTTTCTCGGACCCCAGTGCCGCGGAGAAAATTTCAGACTGCCAATAAAATAGGCCAGCCCGAAGGCTGGCCTATTGCAGGGTTAGGCTTTAGAAAAAGCCTGAAAGACCTGGTTTAGAAGTCCAGTCGAATACCGATTTGGGCAGCCCAGCGCGACTGCGCAACCCGGTCCTGGGTCGTCAGATAACGATCGAAGCTCGGGCCGTTGTCGAAGTTGTAGATATACTTCCCGGTATTCGGATTGACACCGCGGAAGTCAACCAGTTCGGCAACGTACTCAAACGGTACTTCGGTGATCTGCCCGCTGCTGTCGTCGAAGATGTTCCAGAAGTTTTCGATATCGAAGAAGATTTCGCCCTGGAATCGGCTGCCGAACGCAAATTCCTGTGCGATACGGATATCGATCTGGCTGACGTCCGGGCTTTGCTCGGTATTCCGGCCGACCACAGTGCCTTTGGCAGTCGCCAGAGACGGAATGCTCTCGATAAATGCCAGGAAAGCCGCTTCTTGATCGGGTGATACAAACTCGACGTCCCCCGGGCCGCGGGGCACGTACAACAGGTCGTTATCGGAGATACCGTCGCCGTTGGCGTCGTTGTCAAAGGTCCAGGAGAACGGCCGGCCGGTTCTGTGCTGATAGAAAGCCGAGAACTTGGTGCGGCCGAAGCTGGCCCAGTTGGCAGCATACTGCCAAACCAGTTTGTAGTTATTGGAAATCTCGAAATTGGACGTCGATGCGATCTCTTCATTCGGATTGAAGACCGCCCGGTTATTCCAGTTGGAAATGGCACGGCTGGAAGTACCGGAATTCACGTCGCTGGTATCGTTAAACGTAGCCGATACCGTCGCGCTCATGATGCCGCCGTTGTCGAAGCCCCAGTTTTTCTTCAGCGCCAAAGTCAGGCTGGTCCGATTGCCTTCGTCCGTATTCTTCAGCAACAACACATCATTGAAGTTCGGATCGGCATTTGCCCGCGTGCCCCTGCCGGCGTTGATATCGCCCCAGTAAGCGAGGCGGCCGTCCGGCAAGGTTCCGGTGGGCGCACCCAGGTTCAGGTGTTCGGTCTGCAAACCGTCTTTGACCTGGGCATGGGTGACTTCGGCGGTAAAGGTGGAGTTTTCCCAGAACGGCAGTTGCACGTCCAAAGCCAGATTGGCTTTCCAGTCCGACGGCAGCCGGAAACCATCTTCCGTCAAATCCACGTCGAAACGCGGCGTGCCGCCAACTTCCGGCTGATTGTTCGGATCGGGCGTAAAACGAAAGTTCGGGTCAAGATCAGTACAGTTGCCGAATGGCGTAAACGGTCCGCACTGGAAGGTGGCAATGGTCACACCGTTGTTGGTGAACGCGTTTGACAACCACACGTCCGGCTGACGGCCGACAAACAGGCCGACGCCGCCGCGCAACTGCATCTTGTACGGCGTATCGAAGTTGTAATTGAAACCGAAACGGGGCTGGATGATGCTCTCGCCATCAATCGTACCCTGGTTGCTCAGACCGAAGGTCTGCTCAAACAGAGCATTTTGCGGCGGTGCATCGCCGGTGTCGAACTGGTCGTAGCGCAGGCCAAACTGCAATGACAGGTTGGATGTCGGCTGCCAGGTATCTTGTACCCACAGACTCAGCGTATCGTAGCTCCAGAGTGTCCGCGCCAGTTCAGGATTGGACGGGTCGGCGCTGCGGCGGAACTCATAGAATGCCGGCGCGGTGCCATCTTCGAAACCGGCTGCATTAAAGAACGTCCAGGTTCCGAGACCAGAGAACAAGAAGAAATTGTCAGTGGTTTTTTCCTTGAACTGCAAGCCGGCATCAATGGAGTGCACACCCGTGAAATAGTTGAAGTTAAAGAACAGTTCATCAACTTCGGTCTCCAGGGTATTGAAGTGGCGGAACTGTTCGGTACCGAAACGCAAATCCTGGCGGCTGTTGTTGATGTCTCTGGCGAAATCGCGAATTTCCACCTGCGGGCCGATGACCGGGCGCTGAGGAATGGACGAGAATTCCGCCCGCGAGAAGCGCAATTCGGTCGAGATATTGGAGTTCCAATCGCTGAACAGCTGTGCCGAATACTGGTCCAGTTCGCTGGAATCAGTAAAGAAGCGGCTGTCCAGGTCAAAGTCGAAATTGTTTCGTGTAATCCGCTGATTGGTCGCCTGCAGGTTGCTGTAGCGGAAGCTGGCCCGATGCAGATCGTTTACGTTCCAGTCCACTTTGGCGATGATTTTCTCGTCGCCCTGATCCTGAACCTGGCCGGCGCCGGTACCAACTGCACCGGGATCGAAACCGTAGACCGTCTGTGCGGTATTGATAATTTCATTGGCACGGCCTTCGTCCGCCGGTGCATTGAACTGATCCGCGTTGGTCTGATCCTGCTCTTCGTAACCCACAAAGAAGAACAATTTGTCCTTGATAATTGGGCCACTGACGTAACCGCCAAACCAGTTGTCGTCAAAGCGGTTAAATTCGTTGCCATTTTCATCGTCACCGACCAGGTCTTCGTTTCTGACCTGGCCATAGAGGCGGAAATCGAACTCATTGGTACCGGACTTGGTCACCGCCGAAATGCCAGCACCGGTGAATCCGCCCTGTTTCGCATCATACGGAGAGGTTTCGATGGAAATCTGTTCGACCCAGTCAATCGACAGCGGCTGACCGCGTACGCCTGGCTGTCCACTGTCATTCAAACCGAATTCGTCGTTCATCGACACACCGTCGATAGTGAAGGAATTGAACCGGTTATGTCCGCCGGCAACGGAAATCGCACCGCGTTCCTTGTCAACGATGGTTGCTCTCGGATCGAGGCGGACGAAATCGTTAATGGAGCGGGAAATGCTGGGCAGGTTTTCAATCTGATCGCGGGTAACCTCGGTGCTGGTACCCATATTGTCTGGCTGGAAAACACTGTCCTGCACTGCGGACCCAACGACCTCCAGCGAGCCCAGATCGGCGGCATCAGCAGAATCGGTAACCAGGGTAAGCTGAACGAATTCAGGGTCGCCCAGCTTCAAGGTCACACCTTCGGTGGTCTGTGTACGATAGCCATCCTTGGATGCGGTAATCGTGTAAGGACCACCCACGCGCAACCCACGGTCTGCGTAGCGGCCATTGGCCTGGGTAGTGGTAGCCGATGTGGTTCCGCTCGGCACATGCACGATCCGAACCGTCGCACCGGGAACCGGTACACCGTTTTGATCGAGTACCACGCCGTTCAGATCGGCAGATACGCGCTGTGCTTGAGCCGGGGCGGCCAGTAACAGCAATAACAATGCGGTTAAGCAAATACGGATTTTAGAGTTCATTGATCTAAGCCTATGTAGTTCACCTAGAAATGTAGTTCACCTGAGAATTGCCGGGATATTTCATAACGCACGGCGAAGCGCCGCCAGTTGTTGGCACATAATAGGTCAAAGCAAATTAAAAATTTAATTTTTTTCAATGACTTAAGGTGTCATCATCGCACTTTATTTGACATCCCGTCAGCTTCATATCAAAGCCAACGCAGGTCATTGTAGCAAGGATTTATTACAAAAACTTAACAAATTCGACGATTCCATACGCTACAGAATTGAACGAATCTAAAGAGTGTGAATTAACGCATTGAATTATCGAAAGGAATACCGGAGAAGCCGGCTAATTCACGTCGGGCCGGGCCGGTTTTGACGGCGGATTGACGTAAACCACTTCCATATTGGAATTGAAGCGATTGTTGTTGCACAGCCGGGTGCCGGTCTTGGCGCAGGTGCTGCGGCGCATTTCTTGCAGCGCCAGTTCTTCCCGCAAATTGAAATCGAAAGTCTGGACGACGCGAATCTTGTCGTGGACCGCTTCCGGAGCGTCGAATTTCCAGCCTTTCAGCGCATAGGCGGCCGACCGGTTGAAGATTTCCTCGGGAAACGCTTCCACAACTTCTATATTCTTGACCCTGCCGTGCTTGTTCAGGTTGAATTCCAGCGTCACGAAGCCTTCGATGCCCGCTTTGCGGGCTTTCCAGGGATAATGGGGCCGAACGGTTTTCACCGCTTTGATTTCAATCACATCGTCCTGCTGGAATGAGACTTCCAAATCCGGCAGGCGCAACGCGTCATCGGCGTTCGCCAGCAATTCTTCTGCCGGTGGGATTCCATTCGATACGGTTTCGAGCGCAGGCGGCATCTCGGGAGAGGCAACAACCGCGTCGGCGGCCGCCGGGCCTGACTCCTGTGTTTCAAAGCTCTGGCTGGCGGCCTCCACAACCGCATCAGGCAGGCGATCCAAACCCGTCTTCCGCGCCGGTAGTGGCATGGCCGATGCCATGTGCTGCCCGGGCGCTGCTGCCGGCGACGGATCGGCAGTGAATTTGGCAATTTCGGCCGATGTCGGCGCTTCAGACACCGGTACCGAAGCTGCCCGCAGCGGGTCCTGCTCGGCCTCTACGGCCGGGGTGTTCAACACAGGTTCGGGCACTACAGCTATTTCAGGCGCATCGGTCAATGGATCAAGTGGCTCGTTGGCCTGCTGCAGCGAGACCTGATACTCGGGCATGCGGCTCAAGGCCGACTGCCACTGATGCCGATGCGCCAGGAATGACGACCAGGCCGGGTCGACATAGCGGGCCCGCTTGTCGGCATCCCCGGTATTGACATGCTTGGAAACGGCCAGCCAGTCCGAATGGCCGCCCAGTATTGCGGTCAGGCCGGCCAGTACCGTGACGATCACCGCGATTCGGCGGCTGCCCTGCAAATTCTCGTCGCCTTTGACGATACGGCGTATCCGGGCCAGCAAATTACCCCCGGTAGCGGCAATGGCCGGTTGCAACAATCCGGCTCTGAGGCCTTCCAGGTTGGCCAGTGCCTTGGCGTAAACCACTGGCCGGCCACAGGTCCTGATGACCAGATCATCGCAGCAGTGCTCGCGCTCTACGCGAATCTCAGCCGACATCCAGCGGATCACCGGGTGGTAGAACAAGGTGGTTTCGATCACGACCTGAACCAGGTTGACCAGATGGTCGTAACGGCGCAAATGCCCGAGCTCGTGCGCGATAATCATCTCCAACTGCTCGCGGTCCATTTGCGCGATCACGCTGGTCGGCAGCAGAATCACCGGTTTCAGCCAGCCCACCAGGGTCGGCACGCTGATCTTTGCGGATTCGAAAACGGATACTGTTCGGCGCATACCGAACTGCCGCAGCATATTGTGCAGCGTCGGCTGCATATCGCCGTTCAACGGCTGCACGCCGTCCCGGCACAGGCTCAGCGCCAATCGCCAACTGACCAGAGTCCGTGCCGACAGGGAAAAAACGCCAATCGCCCAGATAACCACAATCAGCGGCACCGCCTGATTGACCGCATGGCCGACCACGTCATACAGCGAGGCATAGGCCACCGCTGCCAGGCCGCTGATGCCGGAGCTCTGATCCACAAGCGCCAAATGCGCCTGATTGTTCAATTCCAGGGTAAAAGTGACGATCGGCGCGATCATGCTGGCCAACAGGCAGCAGACCCCGCCCCAGTAGCGGCCGATGGCGGACTGGCGGGTCAGACCGCGGGTGACCAGATAATAGACTGCGCCGATCAGCATGCCCTGCCATACGAAATGCACCAGGGTCCACCCCAGTGCATGGACGAACATCGTCAGGCCAGGTAGTTCGGGGACAGTCATATCAGCGTTTATTCGCTATCCAGTTCCTTAATCAGTTCGCGAATGCGGTTGAGCTCATCGGCATTGGCCTCCGGCGAGTTGCCCAGCGCCTGAAGCACAAGCTGCGAGGTAGAGCCGTCAAACAACTTGTACAGCAATTCATTAAGAAACTGCTTCTGCGTGTTTGCTTTCGACACGGCCGCAAAATAAACATGCGCCCGCTGTGAATCATCCCGCTTCACCAAGCCCTTTTGATGCATGACCTGCAACATTTTCAACGCGGTGGTATAACCGCTGGGCTCCTCGCGGTTAAGCGCTTCATGGACCTGTCGTACTGTGCACGGCCCCGAACGCCACAGAATACGCAAGATGTTTAATTCTGTTGCGGTTGGGCGAGGCATTGACGACGATGTCTTGCTATTCATTACTATGCGACTCCCTGATCGATTGTTCCTCTGCCAAAAGTCATAACGCCCGTTATCACGAAACTGATCGTACATCACCAGTCGTACCCCTGGCAAGTCGAGCAACGGCATCGGCAGCCGCTTAACTGTACCACGAAGAAAGCCGTTATCGGCAGGCCGCGAGCGAATCATTGCGGGATGGATTCACAATAGCGTAAAATGTGCGGCCTTCCGCACCATGTCGGGGTGTAGCTCAGCTTGGTAGAGCACTGTCTTCGGGAGGCAGGAGTCGCTGGTTCGAATCCAGTCACCCCGACCACTATTTTGCACCGGTATTTCTGCAGCAGTCGAACGCCATGCCGATTAGAAAATATTGCCGTGCACAGCAGCAACCATGTCAGCTACATCACCAAAATGCGATCATGGTGGCCAGGCCGGCGCATACCGGAACGATGGCGTCAACTGCCCGCCAACGCGATAAACGGTCGAGATCAGTACAACGGTTTCACTGAGCGTGGCGATGAACATGCGTACGGTGAATCAGGCCGTGCAGCACCAGGCCGATAATCAGTGCCTGCCCGTACCAGGCCACGCTGGAAGTTTCGAAAAAGCCGATCGACTGGACAGCGAAATAACCCAGCAGGGTCGCCATTCCGATTGCCAGCAGCGCCGCGGTGGCCACCTTGCGCCCGAAAGCCGGCTGCAGCATAAACCAAACGACCAGACCAACGATCATCCGGTGCAGAATAATCGCGGCGGCAAGCCCGGTACCGGCAGTCAGCTTGCCCAGTGCCAGGCCCGCACCTTCGAGCGCGGCATGCAGGCCGAGGCCCGCGGCCGCGAGCACCAGGGCAAAACGATGCATGGTGGATGCCGAACGATGCGCCAGCCGTTCCAGGCCGCTCGGCAGCAAATAGCCCGCACCGATCCAGAACAGCGCCCATATACCGGTCTGGGAGATCGTCTCAGGCACCAGGTCGAGGAACAGGACCAGCGCCAGCGCAGCGGCAATGGCGCCGTCCAGCGTCTTCGCGACCCAACCGCCCCGGCGCAGCCGGTGATACAGCAGCGGACCGGCTATGAGGGCTAACAGCGACAGCGATAATGTCAGCAAAATGATGATTCCTAATAGTCGTCTTCCCACGGGCCGGTGGCCGCGCCCCGGCATTTACCCAATATGGGCACGTTTAACCGAAATAAAACCGGGGTTTAAGAACCGGCAGGGCCCTTGCTAGAATACCGCGGGACCGGAATGGTCGCGCCAGCGCCGTAGCGCGTAAGAAAAGCCCGATGAACACAGACTCCATAGAACAACTGATAAACGGCTTTTGCGGCAATGCATCCGCGGAAAAGGAGCTGCAAGAGCTGCTCGGCGCGATCGCCGAGGGCAACGGAGAGTCCCCCGGTACGACAGCCTTGTCCAGCGCGGCCCGCTTCGTTTGCGACTATATTCGGCAGGTCCCGTATATGATTACAGTCGCCTGGACCGCTGCCTGCAATGTCGGCCTGGAAACAGAAATGCGCCAGATTATCCTGGGTGTTCAGTCCTATTGGGACAAGGACAACGATGTGATACCCGATCACATCGGCATCATCGGACTGCTGGACGACGCCTACTGCTCCATGTGTTCGCTGCAGGCGGTCTCCGACCACTACCAGCTGCAAACCGGCAAGTTCTTGTTTCCGACCGACCTGACCACCGCCAACCGCGCGGTACGCGCTGTGATCGGCGAACCCTATGCGACGGAGCTCGACCGTTTCATCATGAACACGGTAAACGACTCCAAGCTGCTGGATGCGGTAAAAAGCCTGGCCAGCAAGGAGAAGCAGCTGCGCTTCGAGCTGCACGAAACCATCTGGAATCACGGTTCGGCGGACGCGATGGACAGCTCTCCGCTGGCCATACTGGGTAATCTGGAGCCGCCTGGCTGATTAAGGCGCTCTACGCGTTCCGCGTAACGTAGTCGTTCAGCGAGTACCGCTTTATTCAATGAATTTATGACTTCGATAGCTGTAGCAGCGCCTTTAGGCGCGATTACAGGCTTTCGTTAACCGGTTTTTTCAACCCCGGTCATTCGCGCCTAAAGGCACTCCTGCAAGGGTGGTTTTTGATGCCGGTTCGACCGCAGCCGGTCATTTGCGATGCGCTAGGCCGGCCGGTCGAACGCTTCGCGGGTCAGGTTCCGCACACCCTGCTCCAGCACCACCACATCGTCTTCCACTCGAATGCCACCGTAGGGTTTCAAAGCATCAACCAGCGTCCAGTTAACTGCGGATGCATATTCGGACGCGCGCAGTTCAGCCAGCAAGGACTCGATAAAATAAAACCCGGGCTCGATGGTTAACACGTTGCCGGCCTCCAGCACCCGGGTCAGGCGCAAGAACGGATGCCCGTCCGGACGCGGTATCGGCGTGCCGTGCTGGTCGGCAATCAACCCGGCAACGTCGTGCACTTGGGTGCCGATGAAATGGCCCAGCCCATGCGGGAAAAAATGGCCCGAAACGCCCGTCTCCACCGCCTCATCGGGAGCGATGCGCAGCACATCGAAATCAACCAGGCAGCCGGCAATCGCCCGGTGCGCGCTGAGATGCAGCTCGCGATAGTCGGTACCGGCAGTGGCTGCATCAGCCAGTTCGCGCTGAACCGCATCCATCGCATGGATCATGTCACCGAACACGCCGCCGTTCGCGCTGTAGGTCCGCGTCACATCGGCCGCATAACCGTTGCAGTCGGCCCCGGCGTCAATCAGAAAGGAACGCGATTCGGCCGGCGCCCGAATGTCCTTGCCCTGGTAGTGCAAGGTCGCGCCATGCTCGTTGAGGCCGACGATACTGCCGTAGGGCAGCGCCGCTTCCACCTGGCCCGCTGCCGCACAATACGCCAGGTGAATCTCCAACTCGCTTGCGCCGGCATGAAACGCCTGCTCTGCCGCGCGATGGCCGCGGATCGCGATCCGGTTGGCTTCAACCATGCATTCGATCTCATATTCGGTTTTGACGGTACGGTCCAGATGCAGGCGGTTGATCAGAGTTTCACTGTTCCACTCAACCCCCGACGGCAGACCGGCCGGCTGCCGCTCGGCAATCAGCACCGCCCGGCCCGACGGCATCAGACCGGACAGGTCGACCGGCTGCTGCAGTACGTGCACATCGAAGTGGCGGGCCCACCAATCGGCCGGTGCCGCAGGCGGCGTATGCCAGTAGTCGACCGGCTGGTAGAAATACAGTACCGGTCGGTCTTCGCTGGTAATGCGCAATAAACAGCCCGGGTGGCTGGTCAGTGGCAGCCATGCGGCGAAATGCGGATTTGGTCGATATGGATATTCATAGTCATCCAGAAAGGCATGCAGAGGCAGCCCGGAATGAATCCACACTTCATCTACCGCTTCGGCAGCCATGGAAGCGCGTGTCGCCTGCAGGCGATGGCTGACATGATCGGCATACCCGGCTTCGTTGATGAACGTCATTGCCATATCCTTTTTGCAATGCGGCCCCGTAACGGCGAAGCCGGCAAGATTCAGGTTAATGCGCCCGCCCGCCAGTGCTACAATGGCAGGCTTGTGCATGCTGCTGGTGCGAGGCTTGATTCAACGCCGTTCCGGCAGCATTTTATGCGCTTAAGTGATACAGAATTTTATCGTCGCTCCGGCCGTTCGAGCCGGATTGTTCCGATCAGATTCGAACTGTAGGCCGACCGGAGGCAAACCGCAATAGCCATGTCGATCGTTATATACAATACGCTAAGCCGCGAAAAGCAGCCGTTTGAGCCGCTGGATTCCGAGCGGGTCACTATGTACCAATGCGGTCCGACCGTCTACAACTACGCGCATATCGGCAATGCGCGCCCGGCGGTAATTTTCGATCTTCTGTATCGACTGCTGCAGCGTGAATACCCGGAAGTGGTATTTGCCCGCAATTTCACCGATGTAGATGACAAGATCAATGCCGCTGCGGCCGAACAAGGCGTGCCGATAAGTACCATTACCGAACGTTTTACCGCCGCGTACCGCGAGGACATGGCGGCCCTCGGCGTCGGCCAGCCGAGCCTGGAACCGTTCGCGACCCGTCATATCGACGTGATGATCGGAATGATCGAACGCCTGATTGCCGACGGCCATGCCTATGCCGAGCAAGGGCATGTGCTGTTCGATGTCACCTCCTATGAAAACTACGGCAATCTGTCGCGCCGCGACCGCCGCGAGATGATCGCCGGCGCCCGGGTCGAGGTCGCGCCGTACAAGCGCAACCCGGCCGACTTCGTCTTATGGAAACCGTCGGTCGATCCTCAACCCGGATGGGACAGTCCGTGGGGCTGGGGCCGGCCCGGCTGGCACCTGGAATGCTCGGCAATGTGCGCCAAACACCTGGGCGAGACCATCGACATTCATGCCGGCGGCCAGGACCTGATTTTCCCGCACCATGAGAACGAAATCGCGCAGAGCGTCTGCGCGCATCGCGGCAAGCCGTTTGCGCGTTTCTGGCTGCACAACGGCTTCGTTACCGTCGAAAAGCGCAAGATGTCAAAATCGCTGGGTAATACGCTGACCGTGCACGAACTGCTGCGTCAGCACCGTGGTGAAACCTTGCGCTATGTGCTGCTGAACGCCCACTACCGACAGCCGCTGGATTGGTCGGAGCAAGTGCTGGAACAGGCCCGCCGGACGCTGGACCGCCTGTATGCGGTGTTACGCGACAGCCTGCAGCGCTGGGGTGTATTGGCTCCGGGCAGCGTACCCCGGACCTTTCTGGCTGCGTTACAGGACGACCTGAATACGCCCAGAGCGCTGGCTGAGCTGAACCGGATAGCCAAGGCCCTGGCCAATGCCGATCAGGCGGACGATGCGGCCCGGCTCGGTGGCGAATTGCTGGCCAGCGGGGACCTTATCGGCCTGCTGAACCAGGATCCGAACACCTGGCTGGCCGGTCAGTCAGCCGAGGTCGATGTCGATCTGGTCGAACGGATGATCGAAGACCGGAACCAAGCCCGGGCCACACGCGATTTTGAGCGTGCAGACCAGTTGCGCGATCAATTAAGCGCCATGGGCGTGGTACTGGAAGACAGTGCCGGCGGAACGCGCTGGAAAGTCGTCAGCGAGACCGATTGAACATGACAACCGATCCGCGCCAGCAAGCAATTATCGATGAATTCGGTTTTTTTGAAAACTGGATGGACCGCTATCAGTACCTGATTGATCTGGGTAAGCAGCTTCCGGCGCTGGATGAGTCGGAGAAAAGCGAAGACAACCGATTGCATGGCTGCCAATCCCAGGTCTGGGTCATTACCGAAGGCGACGCCGATCGGCTACGCTTTCGGGCCAATAGCGACGCCGCGATCGTATCCGGCCTGATCGCGTTGCTTCTGCGGGTTTTT
Organism: Lysobacterales bacterium; assembly: GCA_028289465.1. Classification (GTDB taxonomy): domain Bacteria; phylum Pseudomonadota; class Gammaproteobacteria; order Xanthomonadales; family SZUA-36; genus JANQPM01. The sequence goes on from JANQPM010000078.1 coordinate 37,609, forward strand.
TCCGACCGCAGTGCGGCCGAAATTACCGCACTGGACCCTTACTTTGTCCGCGAAATCGGCCTGCACCAGCACCTGTCCCCTACCCGTTCCAACGGATTGCATGCGATGCTGCACCATATCAAGCAACAGGCGACCGAAGCGCTGGTTGCAAACGGGAAATAAACCCCAGTAAATAGACCGGGTGACCCCTTCCGGGCACCGGTATCGGCCATAAAAAAAACCCCGCCGTCAGGCGGGGTTTTTATCATCTGCAAGCGCTGGCTCAGCGGCCCAGAACCACCAGTTCGGTACGGCGATTCTTCGCGCGGCCTTCCTTGCTGTCATTACCGGCTACCGGGCGGCTTTCGCCATAGCCCTTGGCCGACAGACGGCTGGCATTCACGCCTTTGCCGACCAGGTAGTCGCGTACCACGTTGGCGCGGCGTTCCGACAAACCCTGGTTGTAAGATTCGGTGCCGACGCTGTCGGTATGTCCGCCGACCTCGACCACGACCTTGGTGTGATGATTCAGCAGTTCTGCTGCTTCATCCAATACCGCAACGGCTTCCGGCTTCAGCGTGGCACGATCGAAGTCGAAATAAACGCCCGGCAAGTCGATAACCGCTTCCACCTCGCAGCCGTCCAGGTCCACAACAGCACCGGCACGGGTATCCGGACACTTGTCGCGTGCGTTCGGCACGCCGTCGCCATCGCTGTCGACCGGGCAACCGTACTGATCGACTTCAGCGCCCGCCGGCGTGTTCGGGCAGCGGTCACGGCTGTCGACCACACCGTCGCCGTCGCTGTCGCGCTCCGGCTGCGGTTCGGGATCAATGGCCGCTGCCGCTGCAGCAGGTGCCGCTGCCGCGCCGCCACCGAAGTTCGCGCCGATGCCCAGGCTCAGATAGTAGTCATCGAAGCTGTCGATACGGAAAATGCTGTTGTTATCGTGGTCGTAACGGTACATGAACTGGAAACGGCCGAAGAAGCGGTCGTTGAAGTCGCCCTGTACGCCGACACCCAGACTCACATTGAAATCGTTATTTTGCGAAAAGATGGAATTGTGATCAGTGTTGCCAATACCAAATGCGAAGAACGGACGCGCCTGGCCTGGCTCTTTCCAGTAGTAGCGACCGATCAGGTTAACGGATTTCAGGCTCCAGTCGTTAAAGGTCGCACCCGGAAGAAAGGCCTCCAGGGCAGCCGGGTCGACAGTCAGATCGGAACGATCCAGTTCCAGATCGAGGCTGAAATTGGGGCTGAGATACCGGCCGATACCGATACCGTAGTAAAGATCCCCATTATCGGTGGGACGGTTGCTGTCAGAGACCGCTTTGCCGCCAAAAACCGTAAAATGCCACGGATTAACGTCATTATCAGCGGCGTAGGCACTGCCACCGATCATGAGTCCTGCCGCAAGCAGGGATTTTAATAAGGCTTGCTTTCTCACTGTTCTACTCTCTTGTTTGGTTACGGGAACACTCACTTCAACGGGAGTCACCTGACTCAGCGGCCAGACTGCGCAGACACTGCACTCCCCATTAACCCCAGTTTAACAAAAATCAACCGGCAGCGCCTAACGTTAGTTGCAGCTGTTAACAAATTCGAAAACTGGCGCAAAAGCACCGAAAAAGACACCAGCGTTGCTGGCATCACATTGAATAGATAGGGGTTTTTGCGTTTCGGCCGCGGCTAGCGACTGTCGCGCATCTGCCGTTGCCGGAGTTCCCAGCGTTCTTGCGCATCCAGGCACAGGGTCGCAATCGGGCGCGCCTCCAAACGGGCGATACCGATTTCCTCGCCGGTTTCGTCACAATACCCATAGCTGCCGTCCTCGATGCGCAACAGGGCCTTGTCAATCTTGTTAATCAGTTTCCGATACCGGTCCCGGGTTCGGAGTTCGAGGCTGTTTTCGGTTTCTCGCGTGGCACGCTCCGCCTCATCACCAACATCTCGCACTTCTTCCCGCAGATTGTTGATGGTTTCCTGTGACTCTTCGACCAGTTCCTGGCGCCAGTCAGTCAGTTTGCGGCGAAAGTACTCCAAATGCTCCGGGCACATATACTCATCCTTGGCTTTCGGACGATAGCCTTTGGCCAACTCGATTCGTTCCTGGGTCTTGTTCATAGACTCCTTAACCAATAATTTCTATAAGCTACTGATTTTGAATAAATTTATCAAAATCCATTGATTAGCTTGAGGAAAAAAGGACGATGTTATATCGTAACTTTGAATGGGGAGCAAGCCTTATCGCATTCCCGCTTCAACTCAAACTAACCAGATAGTACGGTTCGAACCGCGTGAAAAAGTTCCTCATCGGCGTGATTCGCTTCTACCAGCGCTGGTTCAGCCCGTGGGTCGGGCAACAGTGCCGGTTTACACCGAGCTGCTCACATTATTCGGCCGAGGCCATCGAACGTTACGGCGCGCTGCGCGGCAGCTGGCTGACGCTGAAGCGCCTGGGCCGCTGCCATCCATTCTGCGCCGGGGGGTATGATCCCGTTCCATAGCGCATGCCGCCCGCTAATCGCTTACAATTCACCTGATCCATTTAATACCGCAGAAAATGCCCAATCCCCTTGTTGTCACCAATGCCCAGATCGCCAATGAAGATCAGCTTCTGAACGGCGACGTGATGGTTAGAAACGGCCGCATCGATAAGATCGGCAGCCAGCTTCCGGTGCCGGAAAACGCCGTCGTTATCGACGCCGAGGGACGGTTCCTGCTGCCCGGCATGATCGACGACCAGGTCCATTTCCGCGAACCCGGCCTGACTCACAAAGGCGATCTCGCGTCGGAATCCAAAGCCGCTGTCGCCGGCGGCATTACCAGCTTCATGGAAATGCCGAATACCCAGCCACAGACCGTCAGCCTGGATGAACTGGAACGGAAATTCGAACGCGCGCAGGGCCGCTGCGCAGCCAACTATTCGTTCTACCTGGGCGCAACCAACGACAATCTCGAGCAAATCAAGGCACTGGATCCGAACCAGGCCTGCGGGATCAAGGTATTCATGGGCTCGTCCACCGGCAATATGCTGGTGGACAATATCAATGTGCTAAACGATATCTTTGCCAACGCCCCCGGGATTATCACCACGCATTGCGAAAGCTCACCGCTGATCGCAGCCGAACTGCAGCGGGCAAAGCGCCGATACGGCGGCAAGATTCCGCTACAGGCGCATCCGGAAATTCGCAGCCGGGAAGCCTGCATCGCGTCCAGCGAGCTGGCCATTTCACTGGCCAGACGCCACCGCAGCCAGCTACATATCCTGCATATCAGCACCGCCGAGGAAACCGAACTGCTGGATTCCGGCCCGCTGCGCGACAAGCATATTACCGGCGAGGTCTGCGTGCATTTTCTGCATTTCTCCGACCGGGACTACGCGAAGCTCGGGAACCGCATCAAATGCAATCCGGCGATCAAGCGCGAACGCGACCGGCAGGCATTGATCGACGCGCTGGCCGACGGCCGTCTGGATATTATCGCGACCGACCATGCGCCGCATACCTGGGAAGAAAAACAGAGCGACGACTACCTGAGCGCACCGGCCGGCCTGCCGCTGGTGCAGCATGCATTGGTCGGTGCGTTGGAACTGGTCAGCCAGCAGCGCTTGACGCTCGCGCAGGTGGTTCGAAATACCGCACACAATGTCGCGGATCGCTTTCAGGTCCGGGACCGCGGCTATATTCGCGAGGGATACTGGGCAGATCTGGTACTGCTGGAACGCGGTAACCGGCAGCCGGTAAGCCGTGACGAGGTACTCTACCGGTGTGGCTGGAGTCCGTTTGAGGGCTATCGCTTCGACTGGCGCGTGGATACCACGCTGGTCAATGGCCGGATCGTCTATCGGAATGGCGAGTTACAGAAGCTGAACGCCGGCTGCCGGCTGGCATTCGATCGCTAGCGCTCGGATACCGGCGCGTCGCTATCGAATACCGTTTCGCCCGCCTGGTCATAAATCGCCTCAGCCGCCATCAGCGGGGCATCCGGAGCAATCGACTGACCCATTTCGGACAACAGCCTCGCCAGCGCCGACAGTAGCCGCAGTACATGGTGCCGATGCGCGCTTTCGCCCATCAAACCGATGCGCCAGACCCGTCCGGCAAACGGGCCCAGTCCCGCTCCGATTTCGATTTGAAAGTCATCCAGCAGCCGGTGCCTGAGCGTGGCGTCGTCAACACCGTCCGGAATCCACACAGCATTTAATTGTGGCAATCGGTGCGCCTCGTCGACCACCATACTGAGACCCATTGCGTGCAGCCCGGCAAGCAAGGCTCGATGATGCAGCTGATGGCGTTCCCAGCGGGCCGACAGCCCTTCCTCTTCCAGCAGCACCAGTGCTTCATGAAGCGCATAGAGGCTGTTGACCGGTGCCGTATGGTGATAGACGCGCTGACCCTCGCCCCAGTAGCCGGTCAACAGCGACACATCCAGAAACCAGCTCTGTACCGGACTTTGGCGATTCTGTACGCGCTGCATCGCAGCCGGACTGAAGGTTACCGGCGATAAGCCCGGTACGCAGGACAGGCATTTCTGACTGCCGGAATACACCGCGTCGAGTTGCCACTCCGCGACTACCAGCGGCGAACCGGCCAGCGAGGTGACACAATCGGCAACCGCCAGACAACCGTAACGATGCGCAAGCTCGGCCAGCCGTCTGGCATCGGACATCGCGCCGGTTGAAGTCTCGGCGTGGACAAAGGCCACCAGGGATGCATCCGGGTGCGTCTGCAGACAGCTTTCCACGACTTCCGGATCGACCGGGCTGCCCCAGTCGCCCTCGACCACCACCGGTTGCGCGCCGCAACGGGAGACGATCTCCTTGAGCCGATTGCCAAATACGCCGTTGATGCAGACCACCGCCTGATCGCCCGGCTCCAGCAGATTCAGCAGACAGCTTTCCATACCGGCCGAACCCGGTCCCGAGACCACAAAGGTCGTTTCGTAATCGCATTGAAAAGCCCGCTGCAGCATAACCTTCAACTCATCCATCATGCCGATGAACGACGGGTCCAGATGGCCAAGCGTTGGCCGGGCACCAGCCTGCAATACGCGCGGATGTACCATCGACGGCCCCGGCCCCATCAAAACGCGGGTGGGCGGACGAAAAGACTCGATCATGATTTGGTTCCGGTTAGCGGTTGCCCGGCATTCTAACAGTCTCTTCTTAACAAAAGCGCCAATATGCAGTAGTCTGCCGCAGCCAGCTATCGAAACGGGAAACAAAGAATGGGTTTTTTACAGGGAAAACGTGCGCTGATCGTCGGTGTCGCCTCGCCTCGCTCCATCGCCTGGGGTATCGCCAAAGCGATGCATGCCCAGGGCGCCGAACTGGCATTTACCTATCAAAACGAGAAGCTGCACAGCCGCGTTGCCAAAATTGCCGATGAGTGCGAATCCGATATTGTGCTCCCTTGCGACGTCGCCCACGACCGGCAGATTGACAGCGTCTTCGAACAACTTGGAACGCGCTGGGACGGGCTGGACATTCTGGTTCATTCGGTCGGCTTTGCGCCGCGCGACCAATTGGACGGCACCTACATCGACGCCGTTACCCGGGAAGGCTTCCAAATCGCGCACGATATCTCCAGCTACAGTCTGGCCGCGCTGGCCAAAAGCGGACGCGAACTGATGAGGGGCCGTAACGGCGCAATTCTGACACTTAGCTATCTGGGTTCGGTGCGCGCGATGCCATCCTACAATGTGATGGGTCTGGCCAAGGCCAGCCTGGAAGCCAACGTCCGCTACCTGGCGCAAAGCCTCGGTCCCGAAGGGATCCGGGTCAACGCCGTTTCCGCCGGGCCGATAAAGACGCTTGCCGCGGCCGGCATCGCACAGTTCCGCAAAATGCTGGACCACGTCGAACGGACCGCGCCGTTGCGGCGCAGCATCACGACCGAGGAAGTGGGTAACGTCTCGGCCTTTCTGTGTTCCGATCTGGCCTCCGGCATCACCGGTGAAATCACCTACGTCGACGCAGGCTACAGCATTCTGGGCATGGCCGAACTGATGGGGGGCGACGAGTAGTTTTAGGTGCCTTGCGGCCACTCCTTCCAAGCGCAGGTGGAGTCAGACGGCGGTTTCGCGGTAGCGAAGAAGCCTTCTGACGGAACCGTTAAGCGCGTGCAGGTGGAGTCAGATGGCGGTTTCGCGGTAGCGAAGAAGCCTTCTGATGGAACCGTTAAGCGCGTGCAGGTGGAGTCAGTCGGCGGTTTCGCTATAGCGAAGAAGCCTTCTGACGGAACCATTAAACGCGTATCGGCGGAAACCGCAACCGAGCGCCCCAAGTTTCTTAGTCCGGGGCCTCCCAGCCCGCCTTCTTTCCTTCGGAAAACCGCCGAACTGTCCAGCCTGGGCTATGGCAT
>JANQPM010000081.1 GCA_028289465.1 Lysobacterales bacterium
ACGAAACCTTCGGCGCGAACCCGCGCCGCGACTACCCGGTGCAGTTCGCCGCGCTGCGCACCGACCCGGCCCTGCAGCCAATAGACGACCCGGTGGTTCTCTACTGCCAGCCACCGCGCGACCGGCTGCCGAGCCCACAGGCCTGCCTGATTACCGGCATTACCCCGCAGCAGGCGCAGATCGACGGCAGCAGCGAGGTGGATTTCGCAACCGCTGTCAGGCAACTGATGCTGCAGCCCGGCACGTGTACGGTTGGCTACAACAATCTGCGCTTCGATGACGAGGTATCGCGCAATCTGTTTTACCGGAATTTCTATGACGCCTATGAACGCGAATACCAGAACGGCAATTCCCGCTGGGACCTGATCGACCTGGTGCGCGCTTGCTACGCGCTGCGTCCTGATGGCATCGAATGGCCGCTGCACGGAGACAGCAGCCCGAGTTTTCGGCTGCAAGATCTGTCTGCGGCCAACGACATCGACCACGAAGGCGCGCACGATGCGTTGTCCGACGTTCATGCAACGCTGGCGCTGGCACGGCTGGTTAAAGCCGCGCAGCCACGGCTGTTCGACTACGGACTGACGCTGCGCCAGCAGAAAGTGGCTGCCAAGCTGATCGACCCGCTGGCCGCCACACCCTTTGTGCATACCTCCTCACGCATCAAGGCCAACCGCGGTTGTACCAGCGTTTTCCTGGCCCTGGCCCGGCATCCGCAGCGGCCGAAATCCGTTATCGCAGTCGACCTGAACAGCAATATTGATGCCCTGTTTGACGTGGATGGCGAAGATCTGGCGGACTACATATTCACCCCGTCGAATGCACTGCCAGACGGTGTCGAACGCCTGGCCGTTAAAACCATCGCGTCCAATCGCGTACCGTTTGTCGCACCGCTGGGGGTATTGAACGCGGCCGATCCGGAGCGGATCGACCTGGATATCGCACGCTGCCGGGCGAATGCAGCCCGCCTGAAAGGCCAGGCCCATATCGCTGATAAGCTTGCAGGCATCTATGCCGAACAGCGCTTTCCGGAAGTCACCGACCCCGATCTGATGCTCTACTCCGGCGGCTTTTTCAGCAACGACGACCGAAAACTGGTCGCGCAGATTCATCAGCTCGCGCCGGAAGAACTGGCTGGCGATCGTTTTCCGTTCCAGGATGCCCGGCTGCCGAAAATGCTGTTCCGCTTTCGGGCTAGAAATTATCCGCATTCGCTGACCGCGGCGGAATCGGATCGCTGGCAAACATACCGCATGGCCGCGCTGACGAACGGCGGCACGGACGGCGAATCCCTGAATATTGCAGAATATCTGGAACAACTCCACGCACTGCGCAAAGACCGCGATTTGTCCGCCAAACACTGGAAAATCCTGGACCAGTTGACACAATGGCCGGCCGAATTGGGCATTCGCGCAGAGCCGCCGGCGGGTACTGGCCGGCAGCCCTGAACGACTGCGCTATCGGCAGCGCGAAAGAAACCCGCCCAGCAGCGATACAGTGAAAACCCGTTTACCAGGTATCAATGGTTTAGTGGCGCTTTTTAAGCATCGTACTTAATACATTATGCACAAGTGATTGATTGCTGGGCAGCCGCCTAAAATCTTCCAAATATTCGCTATACCGCATCGACAAGAACATGTAACTATATGATTTATAAACCATAAACAAAGATGGTCAAATTTTAACCAAAACGTCACGGCACTGTCATACAGCGGCCCGGCAAAACCTTGTACACAACTTTATCCACAGAAAATGTGGATAACTTCTTAGACGCCCATCAATGCCATCTGGCCGGTGTTTTTCAGCCCTTGTTGTTGGTGCTTGCAGCCGCTGGCCAATGTATCGTGCTGATGCTGCCAGCGGCGCAACGCCCGATCGGCGGCCGGGGACATGAACTCATAGTAGCTGCCATCGCTGAACTGAAGCATAACAATGCCTTTATTGCAGCCGTTGCCGGCCCGTGCAATGACTCCGGTAATGGTTTTTCCGACAATGTTTTCCGCTTGATCAACCATGTATCGTCTCCCGCCGCATCGGCATCCCGTTAGCTGACAAGTATTACAACCCAAGGCGTTCTCAAAGCCTGAGAACCCGAAAACCGTACGCTAGCCGCCACCGATGACCGACAAATATACTGGCCAATGACTGACGGAAAACGTTGCAATCTACCGCTTCAAGGCATGCACCCGCTTTCTCTAGACTGGACAGCGTCCAATACCGGACGGCAAGCAACGACAAGGAGAACGGAATGATGAAATACGTGTTGGGGTGTCTGCTGGCACTTTGCCTCTGTACACCGCTGTGCGCGGCCGATAGCGTCGATATCAATACCGCGGATGCCGAAACGATCGCCGCAACGCTGAACGGCGTCGGTATGAGCAAGGCACAGGCGATTGTCGACTACCGTGAAACCAATGGCAGGTTTAAGCACCCGGACGAGCTGGTCAATGTCAAAGGCATCGGGCTGGCGACGGTGGACAAGAACCGCGAACTGATCAAACTCGGCAAGAAAAAGGAGGTGACCAGCCAGTAAGGCCCGGAACGTTAGCCCGGAATGTGAGCCCGGAACGTTCACACCGAGCGTACCTATACCGGGTTTCCGGCCGCCGGAAACCCGGTTTTATTCCGTTGCAGGAATACGTTCGCCCGATCGGGGAACGATTGTTTTAACGGGATTGTTTTATGGAGCTGTTTTACTAGAGCCGAATAACCAGAACCGCTTTACCGGGATTTTTTGAGGTGATTCCACCAGAGTTATTCCAAATGGGGTTATTCCATTGAAGTTATTTCACCGGGGCTACTCCACCGGCTGGCGGCTGCCGAATGCATGTGCGAGAGTGCCGGCATCAATGTATTCCAGTTCGCCGCCCAGCGGCACGCCGTGCGCAATGCGCGATACCTTGATCTGGTGACGGGCGGCCAGTTGCTGAATATAGTACGCGGTTGCTTCACCTTCCACTGTCGGATTGGTTGCGACAATCACTTCGGCTAGCGGCTCGGCGGCAAAATGAGCCGAAAGTTGATCCAGCCCGATATCCTCCGGCCCGATACCGTCCAATGGCGATAACCGCCCGAGCAATACAAAGTAGCGGCCCCGGTAACTGGTGGCCTGCTCGATGGCCAGTACATCGGCCGGCGTTTCGACAATGCAAAGCTGGCTTTGCTCTCGATTCGCATTGCTGCAGATGTTACAGCGCGGGTGTTCGGTCAGGTTGCGGCACCACTCACAGCGGCCGATGCGCGCCAGTGCATCTTTCAGCACGCGGCTCAGGTGCTCGCCGCCCTGCCGGTCCCGCTCCAGCAGATGCAGGCTCATGCGCTGTGCCGTCTTTGGGCCGACGCCCGGCAGACATCGCATTGCGTCCATCAGTTGCTGCAGCAGATCGGCGTCGGACATGTGCGAGCTAAAACGGCAGATTCAGGCCCGGTGGCAGTGGCAGCCCGCTGGTCATCCCGGCCATTTTCTCCTGTACCATCTCAGCCACGCGGTTCACCGCGTCGTTCGTTGCCGCCGCTACCAGGTCCTCGACCATTTCCAGGTCGTCCGCAATGCTGGGGTCGATAGTCACCCGGCGAACCGCATGCCGGCCGTTCATCACGACGCTGACCATGCCACCGCCGGCCTGGCCGGTAACTTCCAGGCTGACCAGTTCTTCCTGGGCTTTCTGCAGGTTTTCCTGCATTTTCTGTGCCTGCTGCAGCAGGCCCGCAATATTTCCTTTCATCGAAATTCCTACTGAATGGGTTCAATCGAACCCGGTACGACCTTGGCGCCAAGCCCGTTGGCCAGATCCTGTACGGTGGTGTCCTGCTGAATCGACTTTTCCGCGTCGCTCAGATTTCGCCGGTGGGTCGCGTCGGCCAGCGCGGCCGGCGTTGACAACGCATCAGCACAGGGGTGCAGCCTGACCCGAACGGCGGTTCCGACCAGTCCGGTCAGGGCATCGGCCAGTTGGCCGGTACACTTGCGCGTACCCAGATGCACCAATTGCTGTGGAATCTGAAAATGCCAGACATCCGGCTCCTGGCGGCCCAGAGACAGGTTTCGCGCCAGTTCCTTTGCCGGACCGCTCAGCGGCAGCCGGTCGATCAGGTGTTCCCAGGGTTGCCCGACCAGCGCCACACCCTGACCGGCGGAGGCCGGTTCGGTAGATTCACCGACAGCGGTTGGTAATCCGGCCTCTCTGACTTCCGTCGCTGCCGGAGTCGCCGGCGCTCGCACCTCGGCGGACAGCGGCTTTTGCGACGGCCTGGCGCTACCGGGGTCGCCACTGCTCGCCTGGCGACCGTTCGTCCGGCCGCTTTTGGCCGATGACGGCTGACTGTGAGCGCCTGTCCCTGAAGCCGGCGGCGACGGTCGATCGGAAGGCTGAAACGCAAGCATCCGCAATATGGCCATTTCCGTTCCGCTTCGCGGATCGGGCGCCAAACTGAGATCCCGCCGACCATGGACCGCGATCTGATAAAACAACTGTACATCTTCCGGCCCGATGCGATCAGCCAGCGCGGCCAGTTCGTCCCAGTCGCTGCGCGTTTCATCGCGGAATTCCGGGGCCTGCTGAATCAAGCCGGTACGGTGCAGGGCTTCGGCCAGTTGTTGCAGCAGACGGTCAAAGTCACAGGATTGTCTGGCCAGTTGCTCAATCACGGCCAAGGCCGCACCGGCGTCACTGTCCGCAAGCGCTGTCAGCAGTTCGGTGATTTTCGCCTGGTCGATAGCGCCGAGCATCTGACGGACTTCGTCGGCTGCCAGCCGGCCGCCGCCGTAGGCTATCGCCTGGTCCAGCAAGGACAACGCATCGCGCATGCTGCCATCAGCGGCCCGGGCAATCGCTATCGGTGCCTCTTCGTCGTATTCGACCTCTTCTGCGGCCAGAATCTGCTGTAAATAAGCTTCGATCTCGAGCGGCAACAAACGTTGCAGATTGAATTGCAGGCAGCGGGAAAGAATGGTTACCGGAATTTTCTGCGCATCGGTGGTCGCCAGCACGAATTTCACATGGGGTGGCGGTTCTTCCAGGGTTTTCAGCAGCGCATTGAAACTGGCGATAGACAGCATATGCACTTCATCGATGATATAGACTTTGAAACGGCCGCGCGTAGGGCTGTATTGCACGTTTTCCAGCAGCTCACGCGTATCGTCGACCTTGGTTCTGGACGCCGCGTCGATTTCCAGCATATCCACGAAACGCCCTTCATCAATATCGACACAGGCACTGCATTCGCCACAGGGCTGGGAGGTCACACCGGTCTCGCAATTCAGACACTTGGCGAGAATTCTCGCAATCGTCGTTTTACCGACACCGCGGGTCCCGGTAAACAGAAACGCATGATGCAGCCTCCCTTGGTCCAAACCATTGACCAGTGCCTGCACGACATGCTGTTGACCGGTAAGTTGTTCGAATGAACGCGGCCGCCATTTGCGGGCCAATACTTGATAGCTCATTGATAATACAGTGGGTTCGCTGCCGTCTGTTCAAAAGGGTGCCTGCTTAGGCGATAACTATACCAGGGCGGCGCGCAATCAGCTAAGGCTGTCCTGCTCGAACGGGAATCCGATCCGCTTCGCCCCCTGACACGCGAGCCCGATTGCGCAAATTAGAGTGGCGACCTCCGCCAGCCGCCCCTCGGCACACGAGTCCGCTGCTGCCGCTGCTCCCTCCCGGGCCTGACGGGGTTCACAACTTGTCGTTGCGAGGGAACCGACGAAGGTCACCATTGACCACATGCAATGTGGGAACGGGATTGTGCATGAAGCCGGGTATGCGTTCAAGCGTCAACACCGAATGACATAGCGACCCGGCTCAAAGATCAGATTGCCGTTGTCCTGCCGAACGGCTGATCGCCAGAGAAAGGAGTCCCGCACCCACTTCTTCCGTAGCGCAGGTGGAGTCAGACGGCGGTTTCGCGATAGCGAAGAAGCCTTCTGACGGAACCAAGCCGTGCTTTCACGGCGCCCGCTGCGGCGGGTCGCC
>JANQPM010000114.1 GCA_028289465.1 Lysobacterales bacterium
GACGGCGAGCCGACCCGGCCATTCAGCTACCATCCGGTCGGTTCGGCCTGCGGTATCGGCGGCCGCCGGGGCGTGGCCGAATTGTATGGTTTCAAGTTCTCCGGTTTCCTTGCATGGTGGCTGTGGCGCAGCGCGTTCCTGATCAAGCTGCCGTCTTTGCTGCAAAAGCTCAAGGTCGGTTTTGACTGGGCGTGGGAGGTGCTATTCCCGCGTGACATCAGCTATTTCAGCGGCCTGCGGACCCAACCCGTCGGCAAAGGGTTCTACAGCGCCGGCGAAACGGTCTTGCAGGGCGGCAAACCGCAGCCGTCCGTGTTTGCGATCGAAAAAGGCGAATGCGAAATCGTCTACAACGGACGCGTGATCTCGGTGCTCGGCAGCGACGAAATCTTCAGCTCGGCCACATTGCAAAGCTACGGCGATGGCGAAGTGTTGCTGCGCGCCAGAACGGACGTAGACCTAATCGTGATCGCTGACGACTTGCTAACCCGCGTATCGCGGGTATTGAAACCCCTGCAGAACCTGCTGCGTCAGGCCGAGGTTTCGCATGAAGATTTCTGGGATCAGCTACCCGGTGCGCTAAAGCTGCTTGAGCGGCAGACTGCGGCATCGCTGATGCAGGCGCCGCCATCGGTGCAGGTGAAATCCGCAGACACGGTGGTAGAAGTTTTCGAGGCGCTGCGCGAACAAGACCAGCGTATGGCGCTGGTTCTGGATGAGGACGGCAAGACCCTGCGCGGCCTGGTCACGCGCACCGACCTGATGAACGGCTTGAACAGCGGCGCGGACGCCCGCGTCGGCGACTGCATGCGCAAGAACCCGATAGCGGTCGCAGCAACGGACAGACTTTCGGTGGCTGCCGGCAGCATGCGCGACGCGGCTGTGAAGTCCGTTCCGGTGCTGGCTGACAGCCGAAAGGTGGTGGGTTTGCTGAAAGCCGACGATATCATTGCCCATGTCATCGAACTGCAACGGCAAACGCCGACAATCAACGAAGAGGAAAATGCATGAAAGCTTCAGATTTATTTGTTAAATGCCTGGAAGCGGAAAACGTGGAATACATTTTCGGCGTGCCGGGCGAAGAAAATCTGGATATGCTGGAATCCCTCCGGAATTCGCCCATCGAGCTGGTTCTGACCCGGCACGAGCAGGGGGCCGGCTTTATGGCGTCCACTTATGGCCGGCTGACCGGCAAGGCCGGCGTCTGCATCGCGACTTTGGGTCCTGGCGCAACCAATTTCGTGACCGCTGCCGCCTATGCCCAGCTCGGCGCGATGCCGATGGTGATGGTGACCGGTCAGAAACCGGTGAAATCCAGTAAACAGGGTGCGTTCCAGATCGTCGATGTGGTCGACATGATGCGCCCGCTGACCCAGTTCACCCATCAGATTGTCAGTGGGGAGAATATTCCGTCCAAGGTGCGCGAAGCGTTTCGGCTGGCCGAAGAAGAACGTCCGGGTGCGGCGCATCTGGAGTTGCCGGAGGACATCGCAGCCGAGCACACAGAAGCCAGACTCTTTAAGGCCAGTACCGTGCGCAGGCCGATCGCCGAAGCCAAATGCGTGAGGGCCGCGATGGATATGATCGGCGCAGCCCGGCGACCGCTGCTGTTAATCGGTGCGGCGGCCAACCGCAAGACCACCAGTAAGATGCTGACCCGGCTGATCGACAAGCTCGGCATTCCGTTTGTGACGACCCAGATGGGCAAGGGGGTGGTCGACGAAACCCGCCCCGAGTGTATCGGCAATACCGCGTTGTCAGCTGGTGATTTTGTGCATCGCGCGATCGAGCGCGCGGACCTGATTATCAATGTCGGTCACGATGTCATCGAAAAGCCACCGTTTTTTATGTCCGGCGACGAGGTCAAAGTCATCCATGTGAATTTCAATACGGCCAAGGTCGATCCGGTGTATTTTCCGCAGCTCGAGGTTACCGGCGACATCGCCAACAGCATCTGGCAGATCAGCGAAGGCCTGGAAGCCCAATCGCATTGGGACTTTGCCGATTTCCTCGAAGTCAAGCGGCATATCGACGGCCATGTACAGGAGGGCGCGGACGATGACCGCTGTCCGATTTATCCTCAGCGCCTGGTCGCCGATGTACGCAAGGTAATGCCGGCAGACGGCATTATCGCGCTGGACAACGGCGTGTATAAGATCTGGTTTGCGCGTAACTATCCGGCTCAGAAGCCGAACACCGTGCTATTGGACAATGCGCTGGCGACCATGGGTGCCGGTTTGCCCTCGGCAATGGCGGCACGCCTGGTTTATCCCGACCGGCGAGTGATGGCGATCTGCGGCGACGGCGGTTTCATGATGAATTCGCAGGAACTGGAAACCGCGGTTCGCCTGAATATGAATCTGGTCGTGCTGATCCTCAGAGACGATGCCTACGGCATGATCAA
>JANQPM010000117.1 GCA_028289465.1 Lysobacterales bacterium
GCCGTGACCGAAATCTGGTCGAACCCGGCTGGCAGCCGCTGTGGGTCACCGATTTTCCGATGTTCGAGTGGGATCCGGAAGCCGGCCGCTATTTTGCGATGCATCACCCGTTCACCGCGCCGAAATCCGATGATGCGGCGGCGCTTAAACAGCATGCCGGCGACGCGCTGTCAAAAGGCTACGACATGGTGCTGAACGGTTCGGAGATCGGCGGCGGCTCGATCCGTATCCACCGGCAGGACATGCAGCAGGCGGTATTTGAATTGCTCGGCATCGAAGCGCCGGAGGCACGCGCCAAATTCGGTTTTCTGCTGGATGCGCTGCAATACGGCTGCCCGCCGCACGGCGGCATTGCGTTCGGCCTGGACAGAATCGTCGCGCTGATGGCCGGTGAGGAGTCGATTCGGGATGTGATCGCGTTTCCGAAAACCACTACCGCGCAGTGTCCGCTGACCGATGCCCCTTCGGATATTGATGCCGAACAACTGGCGGAACTGCAGGTTCGGGTAGTGCCCAGAACCTGAAACGGGTCGTGCACTCGCTGACGATGCCTGGGAATGGTACAGGGCACCGATACAGGGTCACCCGTGACCTTTGGGGCAGGATTCTGCACCCAAATTTGGTACCCTAGATAGAGTTTGCCGCATTGACGGCAGTCGTTTTGGACGAAAGCGTTTAGAGGTTGGTCATGAAAAAATTTGCTTTGCGGGCTTTGGTGCTGACCGCGGCCGTAATGATAAGCGGTTCGGTATTTGCCAAGTCCCTTCCATTGGAAACCTTCTTCAAAAAGCCGCAGTATGCCGGCTTTCAATTATCTCCTGACGGTAACAATGTCGGTGTACTGGCACCGATCAATGACCGTTTGAATATCGTTGTTATTGACCTGAACAACCGGGAGCTGACGCCGGTAACCGGTATCAAGGATCAGGATGTCAGCGGCTTTATATGGGCCAACAACGAGCGTCTGTTGTTCTTTATGGACAAAGACGGCAGCGAGTCTTTCGGTATCTTCGCGGTGAACAAGGACGGCAGCATGGCCCGCACCCTGGTTCAGCCGCTGGCCTCCCAGCTCAGCAAGGGCCAGCGGGTGATCCGCTTCACGCAGTTGCTGGATGTGTTGGAAAAAGACCAAGATCACGTGCTGGTCGTCAATAACGACCGCCGGGCATCTTATCCCGATGTCTACAAAATGAATATCGTCACCGGCCGCAAGCAGCTGGTTCAGCGCAATCCGGGCAATGTCACCGGCTGGATTACCGATTGGGACGGCAACATCATCGGTGCGAATTACACCGACGGTGTGGAGGGCGGATTCCAGATGCTGAACAAGGAAACCGGCGAATGGGAAGAATATACCCGCGGCCGCTATGACGAGCCGGGTTACAGCCTGGCTGGCATCACCGGCGATCTGGAACACGCTTATGTCAACTCGCAGATCAATCCTGACGGCTCAACCCGCGACAAGGCGGCGGTCTTCAAGTACAACCTGAAGACCCGTGAAATCGGCGATATGGTTTATGAGCATGACCAGATCGACTGCTGCAATGTGATGATGACCAAGGCCAAGAAAGACATGATTGGCATTTCTTATATGGTCGGCAAGCCGGAAGTGGTCTATACCGATGAGAAATGGAAGGCCATAATGGACGGCATCAATCAGGCGCTGCCGAATACCATTAACGGCGTCTCTTCCATGAGTGACGATGAGCGGGTGATGACCGTGGTTGCCTCGTCATCTACCCAGCCGCCGCGCTATTTTCTGTACCACACCGAACGCAAAGCGCTGGAGCCGATGGGCGATTCCAGGCCGTGGATCAACGCCGGGGATATGGCGGAGATGAAGCCGGTGACTTTCCAGGCGCGCGATGGCATGACCCTGCACGGCTACCTGACCCTGCCTAAGGGCAGCGACGGCAAGAACCTGCCGTTGATCATGAACCCGCATGGCGGGCCGTGGGCGCGCGATGGCTGGGGTTTCAACCCGGAAACTCAATTCCTGGCGAACCGCGGCTACGCGGTGCTGCAGGTGAATTTCCGCGGTTCGGTCGGTTTCGGCATGCAGCACCTGCTGTCCAGCAAGAAGCAATGGGGCCGGGCGATGCAGGACGATGTCAGCGATGCGGTCAATTGGGCCATTGGTGAAGGCATCGCCGACAAGGGCAAGGTCTGCATCTACGGCGGCAGCTACGGCGGTTATGCCACGATGGCCGGCCTGACCTTCTCGCCGGAGCTTTACCAGTGCGGCATCAACTATGTCGGCGTGACCGACCTGCCGCTGCTGTTCAAGACCGCGCCCGACGCCTGGGCATCCGGCATGGACTATATGAAGGAAATGGTCGGCGACCCGGACACCGAGAAGGAATTCCTCGAGCAGTGGTCGCCCAGCAACCACGCCGATAAGATCAAAGTACCGGTATTCATGGCCTATGGTGCGCAGGACCCGCGGGTCGATATTTCGCATGCCAAGGTGATGGAAAAGGCCTTGAAGAAGAATGGTGTGAAATACGAGCTGATGGTCAAACGCGACGAAGGCCATGGTTACCGTAAGCAGGAAAACCAGTATGATTACTACCGTAAAGTAGAGTCCTTCCTGGCGGAGAACCTGTAAAAGCATCTTTCAATACGCGGGAAAGGCTGGCTTTTGCCAGCCTTTCTTTTTTTGGCCGGACCGCACAGCGACGATGACGGAACAACGACAAGGCGTGATAGCCGCTCTGGCGGCATTCATTTTCTGGGGCCTGATGCCGATCTTCTTCAAGGCGATACAGGCGGTGCCGGCGCTGGAGATCATCGCCTACCGGGTATTGTGGGCCATTCCGGTATTGTTGTTGTTCTTGTGGTTTCGGGATGGCCGGGCGCTGCCCGGCAAGCTGCGCTTGCCGAAAAAGCGGATCGCAGGCCTGGCGCTGTCGGGCAGCCTGGTGGGTTTCAACTGGCTGGTGTTTGTCTGGGCGGTCAGCAACGACCAGGTGCTCGCGACCTCGCTGGGCTATTTCATCACCCCGCTGGTCAATGTCGTTCTGGGCGTAGTTTTCCTGTCGGAAAAGCTGAGCAGGCCGCAGACTGTCGCCGTGCTTATCGCAGCGGCCGGAACGGCGTACCTGGCCTGGTATCTGGGTCAGCCGCCATGGGTGTCGCTGTTACTGGCGGTTTCCTTCGGTTTCTACGGGCTGGTCAGAAAAAGCCTCGGCGTTGGCCCGATGGTCGGACTGCTGTGGGAAGCCGGGCTGTTAAGCCTGCCGGCAGCCGTCTATCTGGCCTGGCTCGGAACCCGCACCGACCTCCACTTCACCGCTCTGGGCACAACGGTCACCGCGCTGCTGATCGCGTCGGGGCTGGTGACCATACTGCCGCTGATCTGGTACAACATCGCAGCTCAGCATCTGAAACTGAGCGTGGTCGGCTTCTTTCAGTACCTGGCGCCGACCATCAGTTTTCTGCTGGCGGTCTTTCTTTTCGGTGAAACCTTTACTCATGGCCACCTGGTCGCGTTTTCCTGTATCTGGCTGGCGCTGGTTCTGATTTCCGTCGAGCCGTGGTACCGTGCCAGGCGTTATCGCCTGCCGGGCTGAAACCGGTATAAAACGGGGCATGTCGGAAAAAGGCACGGAACAAGTACTATTGATCCACGGGCTGTGGCACCGGGCCTGGACGCTGCGGACCTTGGCCGGCCGGCTGCGAAAAGCCGGTTTTGCGCCGCACCGCTTCAGTTATCCGACGCGCCGCTATACGCTGCCGGATCTGGCGGCCCGGCTGCATGAACATATCGGTTCCCTGGCGTCCCCGTCGTTGCATTTTGTCGCCCACAGCATGGGCGGGCTGGCGGTACTGCGCATGCTGAATGAATATCGCGACCTGCCGCCGGGGCGCGTCGTGCTGCTCGGCTCACCGGTGCATGGCAGCCGGGTTGCACGCCGGGTCGGCCGGCTGCCGGGGTCCGGAATACTGTTCGGGCGCAGTGCCGCAACGCTGAAAACCGGTTACAGCATAATGCCCGCCGGGCGTGAAGTCGGCATGATTCGGGGCACTGTGCCGCTCGGGCTGGGCCTGATCAGCGGCGGTTTCGATGAGCCGAATGACGGCACGGTAGCGGCGTCCGAAACCCGGCTGGATGATGTTACCGACTCGATAGGTCTGCCGACCACGCATACCGGCCTGATCTATTCTTCGGCCGTGGCTCACCAGGCGATTCATTTTCTCCATCACGGCCGGTTCGAGCGCCGCGATAGCGAATAATCCGAATTGTTTTAATCCGGGTTTCTAGGTTCATCGCCTGCAGGCTGATTCTTGTCGGCAGAATCCGGCTCGTCATCCTCATGAATAATCAGCGGCCCCAGTTCTACCTGGCCCTCGCCGTAAACGTATTTCTCCAGCGCCAAAATGATCTGCTGTTCGCGCGAAAAATTATCCAGTTCGTCAAAAATGGACACCGGCCGCGCGACGCCGTCGTGGCCCATGCGGTAGAAGTTTACCTGGCCGTTCGGCCCGGTCTTGAAGATACTTTCCAAGCGCAGTTTCTGGCGGGTTTTTTGTATCAGGCTGACCGCAATGGCGCGGTCATTGAAAAAATCGTAGTGGTCCTTGGCGGCCCGCTGCGCTTTCTGCCGGGCCTCGGCCGGCAACGACGCATAGATGCGATTGCGCAGCTCTATATAGGCCGGTTGATTGAATTCGGCCGATACCCAGGCCCATTTATACGCCTTGATCGGGTTCTTGCGATGCCCTTTTCCTCGGAACAGCAGCTCGGCAGCCCGGTGCTGGGCATGCTTGCTGCCTATTCGGGCGAGTTCGATATACAGCTTGTAAGCATCACGGTAGCGGTGGTTTTCATAGTAGATGTCAGCCTGCTGCAACATCTGTCCGACCGGTTTCTTGGCAGTCGCCGGATTGCGCGCCTGCAAACTGATCGGCGCGGCCAGCAGGATCAGTAGCAAGCAGTGTGCGAGTCCCTTCGTCACGGTTTCCTATCAAATGTCTCGAACTTCGATCGAACTGTACCATTTTGGCGGTCGGCCAGAAAGCGCCGGAAGTGGCGCCCGCGATGCCTGAAAGCCGACTCTGCCGGCCGGGCTCAGCCGAAGCCGTGATAGAATAGGACCCGGTATTTTTTAGAATCATTTGGAGTTATGGCAGGACATAGCAAGTGGGCCAATATTCAGCATCGGAAGAAGGCTCAGGACGCCAAGCGGGGAAAGATTTTTACCCGCGTTAACCGTGAAATTACCGTTGCCGCCAGAGAAGGCGGCGGCGACCCGGATACCAATCCGCGGCTGCGGCTGGCAATCGAAAAAGCCAACGCCGCAAACATGCCCAAGGACAATATCGCGCGGACCATCAAGAAGGCCACCGGGGAACTGGAAGGCGTGACGTATGAAGAAGTCCGCTATGAGGGCTATGCGCCGGGCGGCGTTGCGGTGATGGTCGATTGTCTGACAGACAATCGCAACCGGACGGTGGCCGAGGTGCGCCACGCGTTCACCAAGCATGGCGGGAACCTGGGCACCGACGGTTCGGTTGCGTACCTGTTCAGCAAGATCGGTGTGCTGAATTTTGCGCCCGGCACCGATGAGGAGCAGGTCATGGAAGCCGCGCTGGAAGCCGGCGCCGACGATGTTGTGACCGAAGGAGACGGGTCGATAGAAGTGCAGGCTTCGGCTGAAAACTACGTCAATGTCGTCACGGCGATGGAAGCCGCCGGCCTGCAGCCGGAAAACAGCGAGATCGTCATGCGGGCCTCGACCGAGGTCGAGCTGGATGTGGAGACCGGCCGCAAGGTTTTGAAGTTTCTGGATCGGCTGGAAGAGCTGGACGATACTCAGGAGGTTTCCTCCAACGCCGATATTCCGCAACAGGCCTACCACGACTGATGCGCATCCTCGGCATTGATCCCGGCTCCGTGACAACCGGCTTTGGCATCATCGAGATCGCCGGCCGGGCCAGAACTGTGCCGCAATGCCTCCATTACGGCGCGATCAAGACCGGCGGTGGAGAAATTCCGCAGCGGCTGAAAGTGATTTTCGAGGGAGTTGGCGCACTGATTCAAGAGTACCGGCCGGATCAGATGGCAGTGGAAAATGTATTCGTTTCCCGCGGTGCGCTGTCGGCGCTGAAGCTGGGTCAGGCGCGCGGTGCGGCTATCTGTGCCGGCGTGACTGTCGGGCTTCCGGTGGCCGAATATGCGCCGCGGCAGATCAAGCAGGCCGTGGTCGGCCGGGGCGGTGCCGACAAGGTACAGGTTCAGCATATGGTCGGCGTACTGCTTCGCTTGCCGAACAAATTGCAGGCCGACGCGGCCGATGCGCTGGCCGTCGCGTTGTGCCATCAGCATTACCACGAAACCAAATCGCGTATGGCCAAGGCGATCGGCCAGTAGTTCCAAGCAGAAAACGGTAAGGCAACATGATCGGTCGAATCAGTGGAATTCTAATCGCGAAACAACCGCCGGTACTGCTGATCGACGTCGCCGGTGTCGGCTATGAAATCGAGGCGCCGATGACGGTGTTCTACGATCTGCCGCAGACCGGCCAGCCGCTGACCCTGGTCACCCATCTGGCGGTTAAGGACGACAGCCACAGTCTGTACGGTTTTCAATCCGAGCAGGAACGGTCGCTGTTTCGCAATCTGCTGAAAATATCCGGTATTGGCGCGAAACTGGCGCTGACCGTGCTATCCGGCATCAGCGCCGCGGAATTGAGTCAACTGGTTGCCGATGGCGATGCCAACGCACTGACCCGGCTGCCGGGTATCGGCAAGAAGACCGCCGAACGCCTGATCATCGAACTGAGGGATAAGCTGGATGGCGTGCCGGCTGCCGGACCGGCCATTGCGGCCGGCGCCGCTTCGGCCGCAAAGACACCGGTTGCAGAAGCGGTCCAGGCATTGGTGGCGCTGGGCTATAAGCCGGCCGAGGCCAGCCGCATGGTCAGCAAGGTGGATGCCGCCGAGGCCAGCACAGAAGACATTATTCGCGATGCGCTGCAAAGCCGGGTCAAAGCCTGATGAACCCCGAGCCTACCGACCGCCTGATTGACGCGGAGGAGTCTGCCGAAGACTATGCGGCGGAGCTCAGTCTGCGACCGCAGAACCTGGCTGAATATATCGGCCAGCAGGCCATGAAAGACAAGCTGGCGATCTATATCGAAGCGGCCCGGCGTCGTCGGGAAGCGCTCGACCACGTATTGATTTTCGGTCCGCCCGGCCTGGGCAAGACGACACTGGCGCATGTCATCGCGAATGAAATGGGCGTCAGCCTGCGGCAGACATCGGGTCCGGTACTGGAGCGTGCCGGCGATCTGGCGGCGCTGCTGACCAACCTCGAGTCCGGCGATGTACTGTTTGTCGATGAGATTCACCGCTTGTCGCCGGTAGTCGAGGAAGTGCTGTATCCGGCGATGGAAGACTATCAGATCGATATTATGATCGGCGAAGGCCCGGCTGCGCGTTCGATCAAATTGGACCTGCCGCGTTTCACGCTGGTCGGTGCGACTACCCGTGCCGGCCTGCTGACCTCGCCGTTGCGTGATCGTTTCGGCATCGTCGAGCGGCTGGAGTTCTACAACACAGCCGAACTGACCGAAATCGTGACCCGTTCGGCCGGCATTCTGGATATCAACATTGATCGGGACGGCGCTGCCGAGGTGGCCTGCCGGTCCCGCGGTACGCCGAGGATCGCCAACCGCCTGCTGCGTCGCGTGCGCGACTTCGCGGAAGTCAAGGGCGACGGGCATATCGACCAGGCGATTGCATCGTCGGCAATGGATTTGCTGAAGGTGGACAATCTTGGTTTCGACACTCTGGACCGTCGTCTGCTGCAGCTTATGATTGAACATTTCGACGGCGGGCCGGTGGGTATCGAAAGCCTGGCGGCAGCGCTTTCCGAAGAACGCGGCACCATTGAGGATGTCATTGAGCCTTACCTGATTCAGCAGGGCTTTGTGATGCGCACCGCGCGCGGACGGATGGCGACTGCGAAGGCATACCGCCATTTCGGCCTGAAGGCGCCGGGCGGTTCAGATGATCTTTTTGGCGCTGACAAGTAAATGCAGACCTTTTCCTGGTCCATTCGCGTTTACTATGAAGATACCGATGCTGGTGGCGTGGTATACCACTCAAAATATATGAACTTTTTCGAACGCGCACGGACTGAATGGCTGAGGTCGCGCGGTTTTGACCAAAGCGCTTTGGTCGAAGCCTATTCCGTTGTGTTTGCGGTAAGGCGTATGACCATTGAATTTATCAAACCTGCGCGGCTGGATGACCAACTCACCGTAACGGTCGAACCCGGACGTATCGGCGGCGCCCGCTTACAACTGCGCCAGACGCTGGAACGAAACTCGAATGCGCCGCAGCGCCAACAACTGGCTGCAGCGGACGTGGAAGTGGCCTGTTTAGATGCCCGGCAGTTCGCGCCGGTACGCATCCCCGCAGCGATTAAAGAAAAATTGTAACAGCCGGCTCCTGGGGTCGGCGATCGTTAGTTGGAGTGCATGAATGGAACTGGATCTTGGTCTGTGGGAACTAATCCGCAATGCCAGCCTGCTGGTAAAAATCGTGATGGCTTTGCTGTTGCTGGCATCGGTTGTCTCCTGGATGATTATTTTTCGAAAGCGCGGCCAGCTCGCCCGGGCCCAGAAGATGGCCGAGGTCTTTGAAGAAGGGTTTTGGTCCGGAACCGATTTAAACCGACTGTATGACGGTATCAGCAGCGGCCAAAAAAAGGCCGAAGGTCTGGAACATCTGTTCGAGGCCGGATTTCGCGAATTTGCCAGAATGCGCCAGCAAAAAGGTATCACGCCCGGCGCCATCGTCGAGGGCGCGCAGCGGGCTATGCGAATCGCGCTGGCCCGCGAGACCGACCGCCTGGAGCATCACCTGAATTTTCTCGCAACCGTCGGCTCCACCAGCCCTTATGTGGGCCTGTTTGGCACGGTCTGGGGCATTATGACCTCTTTCCGCGGCCTGATCGGAGAGAACCAGGCAACCATTGCGGCGGTTGCACCCGGTATCTCTGAAGCACTGGTCGCAACCGCGATGGGTCTGTTTGCGGCGATTCCGGCGGTGATCGCGTACAACCGTTTTTCCAATCAGGTGGAACGGCTGGAAACTCGCTACGACAATTTTAAGGAGGAATTCGCAACCATTCTGCAGCGCCAGGCCCATACGCTGCTTAATGAGTGATGACTCCGGAACGTATCGCTGAGTGAAGAGCCATGACTGACAGTATTCGCAAACGCCGCCGCCCGATGTCCGAGATCAATGTCGTGCCCTACATTGATGTGATGCTGGTGCTGTTGGTGATTTTCATGATTACCGCGCCGCTGTTGAACCTCGGGGTAGAAGTCGATTTGCCCGAAGCGGATGCCGAAGCGATGGATATCAACGAACAGGAACTGCCGCTGATTATTACCGTGCTGGAAAACGGACAATTGTTCTTCAACGCCGCCAACGAGAAAGCGCAGTTGATCGATGAGGATACGCTACTGCAAAAGGTCGGGGCCATCGTTCGTCGTAACCCGGAAGTGCAGGTGCTGGTCGGCGGTGACCAGAGCGTTGACTATGGCCGTATCTATAACGCCATGGTGTTGCTGCAAAAAGCGGGTGTCAGCAAAGTCGGGCTGATGAGCGACCCGGTGGATAGCGGATAGCGCCGAACCATGAAAGATTCCGTCAGCTACGGCCTGTCCTTTGTGCTCGCGCTGCTGGTGCATTTGGCGCTGGCGGCGTTGCTGCTGCTGGGGACCTGGAACTGGCGGCCGGAGCCGACTCGAACAGCCGGACTGACGATCAGTGCGACCGTCGTCGACGCCGAGCAACTGAACAGTCTGCTGACCCAGGCAAACCGGGCCCAGCAGCGCGAACAGCGGCTTGAGGAGCGCAATCAGGCGCTGGCAGCGCAGCAAGAACGTGAACGCCGGCAGGCTGCGGAGCGCGAACAGCGGCTTCAAGCGGAACAGCGGCGGCAGGCAGAACAGCGCGAAGCCGAAGCGCTGGCCGAACAGCAGCGCCAGCAGGCCCTGGCAAGGCAGCAGGCGGAGGAGGAGGCTCGTCGCAAGCAAGCCGAGGAACAGCGTCGCCGCGAATTGGCGGCACAGCGCCGCCGGGAACGGGAAGAAGCGCAGCGCAAGGCGCTGGAAGAGGAACTGCGAAAGCAGAACGAAGAACTGGCAAAATTGCGCCGCCAGCAGTTGGAAAAAGAACAGCAGGTCGAGCAGGAGCGCCGGCGCATGGAACGGCTGCAGGAGCAGCGCAAGGCGGAAGAGGCAGCCGAAGAAGAGCGTCGGCGGCAGCAGTTGCTGGCCGAAGAGCAATACGCGGCTGCCCAGGCACAGCAGCTTGGAACCCTGGGCGATCAGTATGTACTGGATATCACGGAGATCGTGACCCGAAACTGGTTGCGGCCGCCGACGGCTGAAAGCGGTTTGCGGTGCCGGCTGAGAATTCGCCAGATTCCGGGCGGCGATGTGGTCGGTGCCGAGATCGTATCAAGTGCCTGCAACGCCGATCAGGCCACGCAGCGTTCAATCGTTGCGGCGGTGAACCGCGCCTCGCCGCTGCCTTACCGGGGTTACGAAAAGGTCTTTGAAAAGGAAATCGAATTTGTCTTTATTTACGATGGTGACTAAATGACCAGAAAGCTGATTCTCACTTTGTTGCTGCTGAGCGTTGGGGCAAATGCCTGGGCCAAGCTGGAAATCGAAATCGTCCGCGGCAACAAATCGGCCATTCCGATAGCCGTGGTGCCGTTTGCGTGGGCATCGTCCGTGCCGCAGCCCGCCACCGGTACGGCCGGTATCATCTCCGATGATCTGTACCGTTCCGGCCTGTTTGACCCGCTGGCGGAGGCCGATATGGTGGCACGCCCTCAGGGCCCGACCGATATACGCTACGGTGACTGGAAACTGCTGAAAACCGATTACCTGGTGATCGGCAGCGTTGAAGACGGCAGCAATGGCGACTACCGCTTTGTCTATCAGCTTTACGATGTCAACACCCAGGAACAGCTATTGAGCCGAGTATTGCCGGTGCGGCCGGGCGATTTGCGCTATGGTGCTCACCGCATCGCCGATGACGTCTATGAGCGTATTATCGGCGTGCCCGGTGCATTCGCGACCCGCATCGCGTATGTCGCGGCGACCGGGGTTGGTAATGAGCTTCAGTTCGAGCTGGTGGTCGCCGATGCCGATGGATTCAATCCCCAGTCCATCGTATCTTCCCCCGAACCGCTGATGTCACCGACCTGGTCGCCGGACGGGCAGAACCTGGCCTATGTCTCGTTTGAGAAGGGCAATTCGGCGATATGGATGCAGAACGTTTTTACCGGTGGCCGGCGGCAGATATCAGCGTACCGCGGCATCAACGGCGCACCGGCGTTTTCGCCGGATGGCGGCAAACTGGCGATGGCGCTGTCACGCAGCGGCAACCCCGAGATCGTCGTGCATGATTTGAATACGGGACGGTTTCAGCAACTGACCCAGCATTGGGCGATCGACACAGAACCGGCGTTTTCGCCGGACGGGCGATGGATTTATTTTACCTCAGACCGGGCTGGAAAACCGCAGATATACAAGATCGGAATCAGCGGGGGGCAGGTGCAGCGGGTGACTTTCGAAGGCGACTACAACGCCCGCGTTACCATCGCGCCGGATGGAAAGCGGTTAGCTATGGCGCATGGCAATGGAAACCAGTATCGTATAGCGATTCTGGATAGCGAGCGTAACCGTTTAACCGTGTTATCAGACGGGCGTTTGGATGAATCTCCAAGCTTCGCACCCAACGGCAGTATGATTTTGTACGCATCCAGAGAGGGAGGTCGAGGGGTGCTGTCGGCTGTGTCGGCAGACGGCAGCGTACGCCAGCGACTGGTTTTGAGCGAAGGCGATGTGCGCGAGCCGGCATGGTCGCCGGTGATACGCTAGAATACGCACGGCCTTTCATTAGCACTAAGGAAACATAAAACGGAGGTTCCCATGAAATCGGCTTCTCGTCTACTGCTAACCGCCCTGTTAGCCATTACGCTGGCGGCCTGCGCCAACCAAAAAAAGGAGCCTGTCGAGGTTGATACACCTCCGGTGCAGGATCGGACAGACACTCCTGAAGTCGTCACTCAGGCACTGGATGCCAATGATTATGCCAATTCGGAGAATTTCGATAACCCGGACAGCATGCTCTACCGTGGCCGGCGTGTGATCTATTTTGACTTCGACCAGTCTACGGTTCGGTCGGAATTCCGCCCGGTACTGCGCGCCAATGGGGAATATCTGGCCGCCCACTCCGGCGCCAAGGTTACCCTGGAAGGCCATGCCGACGAGCGGGGTTCGCGCGAATATAACCTCGGCCTTGGCGAGCGCCGCGGTAACGCCGTCAGGCAGATTCTGCTGTCCCACGGCGCCAGCGCCAACCAGATCGAAGTTGTCAGTTATGGCGAAGAACGGCCGACTTGTCGGGAATCTTCTGAGTCCTGCTGGAGTCAAAACCGGCGAGTGGAAATTGTTTTTAACTCGACCAACTGATTTCACCGCTTATTTGGGAACCGTTTGACACTGCAATGACTGGTCGATGGTCAAGATTAATCGCAGGCGGGGCCGGTCTCTGGCTGGCCTCGTCGAGCGGTTTCGCACAGGCACAACTGGACCAAAGCCTGATCGCCGATTTGGTGCTGCAGGTTCAGCAATTGCAGGAAGAAGTACGGCAGTTGCGCGGCCAGGTCGAGCAGCAGAATTACCAGATCGAACGCCTGGAAGAGCGCCAGAAAGCCCAGTATCTGGACCTTGACGAGCGCCTGACCGATTTGCAATCCGGTGCGGTTGCAGCACCCGCCCCGAATACGCCGCCGATAGCGGCATTGGAGCCGCCCACTGCGACCGATCAGCCACCGGACAACGACGCCACTGCGAATAGCGACACACAGAATGACGCCGGGGACACAGTTGCCGCAGTGAATCCGGCTATGGATGAAGAAGGAACGTATCGAAGCGCCTTCGATCATCTTAAGGCGCTGCGCTATGTCGATGCGGCGGAAGGCTTTATGGACTATCTGGAGCAGCATCCGGACAGCCCGCGTGCCGGTAATGCCCAATACTGGCTGGGCGAATCCTACTACGTCACCCGCAACTACGAAATCGCACTGGATGTCTTTCAAGAACTGCTGGAAAAATATCCGGAATCCAACAAAGTGGCCGATGCCTGGCTGAAGATCGGCTACACCCACTACGAACTGAAGAACTGGGACCGGGCGCGCGATGCATTGACGCGGGTTGTGGAACAGTACAGCAGCACCAACCTGGCTCGACTGGCAGAGAATAGGCTGCGGACAATGCGGCTGGAAGGCCATTATTAGGAGTTCGTTCAGCGCTTCTTTCACACCCTCTTCCGGGTGTAAAAACCGCCCCTCACTCACGGCGTTAAAAGAAGATGCTCGCTGGCGCTCGCGAAAGCCGGGGGAGTTCGTTCAGCGCTTCTTTCACACCCTTTCCGGGTGTAAAAACCGCCCCTCACTCACGGCGTTAAAAGAAGATGCTCGCTGGCGCTCGCGAAAGCCGGGGGCGTTTGTTCAGCGCTTCTTTCACACCCTTTCCGGGTGTGAAAACCGCCCCTCACTCACGGCGTTAAAAGAAGACGCTCGCTGGCGCTCGCGAAAGCCGGCGGCGTTCGTTTGGCGCTTCATTCATGCGTTGCCAGGCGTGAAAATCGCCCCTTGCTCACCGCGTTATTGGAAGATGCTCGCGTACGCTCACGAAGACGGGCGGCGTTTGGTCAGCGTTTCGTTAACGTGCTGCTTCGGCGTGTTGAATTTAGGTGTTTTTCGCCCGTGTAGCGCTAAATACACTGCCGTTTGCGCGGCGTGGCAGGTACAATATTGGGTATGGAAAGACCGTCCGACAGCGTGCCGGAGTCGCGTGAAAATTGCTTGAAAATCACGGAGATATTTCATTCCGTGCAAGGGGAGGCCAGAGATGCCGGACGCCCTACGGTTTTTATTCGGCTGACCGGCTGTCCACTACGCTGCCAGTACTGCGATAGCGAATACGCATTTTATGGTGGGCAGTGGATGCAGTTTGATCAGATTCTGCAGCAGGTGGCGGCTTATCATACGCCATTGGTATGCGTAACCGGCGGTGAGCCGCTGGCGCAGAAACGCTGCCATCAGTTGCTGACCCGGTTATGCGATGCCGGCTATCGGGTGTCGCTTGAAACCAGCGGTGCGATCGATCTGGCCGAGGTCGATCCGCGGGTGGTCAAGGTTGTCGATATCAAGACACCGGATTCTGGTGAATGCCCGCGTAACCTGTGGGATAATTTGCAGCACCTGAATCCGGCGGATCAGCTCAAGTTCGTTATTTGCTCACACGATGACTACCGGTGGGCGCGTTCGCAGCTTGGATCCAGGGATCTGATCGAAAAAGACGTTATTTTTTCCCCCAGTTATCAACAGCTTGAACTACGGGACCTGGCTGAGTGGGTATTGAACGATCGGCTGAACGTCCGGGTGCAGATTCAACTGCATAAAATACTCTGGGGTGATGTGCCCGGTAAATAGCCCGACCATCAGCCAGATCGGAATATAGAAGAGAATGCAGCAGACGGCTAAAAAAGCAGTGGTGTTGCTGTCAGGCGGTCTGGATTCGGCGACTTGTCTGGCAATGGCGGTCGAGCAGGGATTCGACTGCTACTGTCTGACAGTGGATTACGGGCAGCGGCATGCATTTGAAATTGAAGCGGCGGCTCGGCTGACGCGGCAATTTCAGGCTAGACAGCACAAAATTTTGAAGGTGGATCTACGGGCCATCGGCGGTTCCGCACTGACCGATGATTCGGTAGCGGTACCGAAAGACGGTATCAGCCAGGATATTCCGCCAACCTATGTGCCGGCCAGGAACACTGTATTTCTGGCCTTGGCCCTGGGGTGGGCCGAGGTGATGGCTGCCGAGGCCATTTATATCGGAGTGAATGCGGTGGACTATTCCGGTTATCCGGACTGCCGGCCTGAGTTTATCGCGGCGTTCCAGCAGCTCGCCGGGCTTGCGACCAAGGCAGGCGTGGAAGGGCAGGCGGTACGGATTTGTACGCCGTTGCTGCACCTGTCCAAGGCCGAGATTATCGGGCATGCTGTGAACGCCGGAATCGCATTGGATCAGGTTATTTCCTGCTACGCTCCGGACGATTCGGGGCAGGCCTGCGGCGACTGTGATGCGTGCAGAATCAGAGCGTCCGCGATGGCAGAATACCGGCAGCGCGAGGCAGCGTCGCCAGGTACTTAGCAATACTGTGCCGGCGGGCTGGAATTATCGCCGGGAAATTCGCAACGGCTGGCGATATTTACAGAATTTGACTTGATTATGTGGCGTTCGGTCGTAGTCTAGGGAAAATACTTGGCGGAATCTTGGGGTGATTCGGCAACTACCGAAGGTGTGTGAGGTAATGTTTAAGATTGAACTAAAAAGGCAACGGAGCAGTGGACGCCGAGAATAGTAGAACCGTCTATACGTCCATAGCTCCAAGGGGTTTGTCAAAGCAGTTTAAAGCGGTTAATAGCTGGCGTCACCTGGGGTTTAAGGTCAGGTCAGTGAACAATCCCGATGAGATAGAACAGATTCGGGACCGGTTTCCGTTTGTCGAATTCGTGCCGGTGGGCCGGACGGCCCAGCAGCTGTACGGTCGTCCGCTGGTATTTCTGGATGACATTTTCGATGCGTTTTTGCGCACCGAGGAAGACATCTTTATCATCATCAATTCCGACGTGTCGTTGAAACCTGTGTATCGGAATGCGCACGACCGCATCATCGACGCGGCGAAAACCGGGATCGCATACGGGCCGCGAGTCGATGTGTACGATGAGGATTTTAAGAAAGGGGAAATCTATTTCGGCGGATTCGACTATTTCTTCGTATCGAGAAAAGTTATTCCGTTTTTTCCGCGGACCAATCTGGCCATCGGTGCCACCTGGTGGGACTACTGGATTGTGATGTTCCCGATTCTGAAAAATATCAAGCCGAAGCTGATTAACGCGATGCTGGCTGCACATCCGTATCATGAAATCGCCTGGAGCGAGGAGATACTGCTGTTAACGCTGAAAGAAATTGTCGATAAATCAACGATAGAATTCGAAGGCACAGAGCGATTGGACTTCAAAACCGTCAATTTGAAGACGCTACAGTTCGCCGGGATGTTTGCGACCTGGTGTAAAAAGCTGATTTATATGGAATCTACCCCGGTTTTTGAGAAAGCCAAGCAACCGGTTTTTGAAAAACACTATGCCAAATACATTCAGGGGCTGATGAAGCATGATGTCGGATGAGATGGTCAATCGGCGACGTAGCCAGCATGGAAATGGCATAATCCGAGAATATGCCCAATGACGGGTAGATAGTGCAAAGCAGAGCTTAGAATTTACTATGGAGGTTAGTTCGTGCGCGTAAGTCTGAAGAACGAAACATGGGTGGAAATTGCGCTTCCGCCGCCGTCTGAACATCCGGCTATATTTGCGTTTGGTATGCATAAGTGTGGTAGCACGTTGCTCAATCGGGTGGTTTTATCCTTGTGTCGCTGTGTTAACAGGCCGACGGTCTCTCTGCCCAACATTTTCTTCCATCAGGGCTTTGCGGATGAGGTTTGGGTTGATCAGCAGAGCATGGTGCCGCTTATTCAGGACGGTTATTGCTATTGCGGGTTTCGTTACTACCCGGTTTTCTTTGATCATTGCGGGTTGATCTGGAACCGGAAGAACATATTGTTAGTCCGGGATCCGCGGGATGCGATAGTCAGCATGTACTATTCGGTGGCTTACAGTCACGTGAGTCCGGACGACGAAAAAGCGAAAAAGGAATTTGCCGATCGGCGGGCAGATGTACGCCAGCAAGAGATTAACCAATTCTGTCTCGAATATGCACAGGAGTGGATTCATCAATGGAACCGTGTACTGAATACGCTGGTTAAAAACGAACACACGTTGATTTTCCGTTACGAAGATGTGGTTTTCGACAAGATCAGGCTGGTGTCAGATATTAATGATCATCTGGAGCTTGGCGTCGATCGGGAGCTGCAACATAAAATCGCACAGCGATACGACATCATTCCGGAGAAAGAGGACAAATCGAAGCACATCCGATTCGTTAAACCCGGTAATCACAAAGACCGGCTGAAACCGGAGACAATCGATAAAATAAACGAATTGTATGCCCCTGTTTTGTCGCATTTCGACTATTAGCGCCGCGAACTGCCCCTTGTCCGCCGCGATTCGATGCGTGGGAGAACCGCACTGAATTCGGCGCAAATTTGGCTTGTTGCGGCAATTAGAATTCACTACAATGTGCGGCTTCCTGGCGGGCCGTTAGCTCAGTTGGTAGAGCAGTGGACTTTTAATCCATTGGTCGTAGGTTCGAATCCTACACGGCCCACCATTTTTAGGGGATGTACCCCTAAAAATGGTAGTCCCTGCAGGGTTCGCTACTCCTGGGGTTTTCGAGTGGTTTGAGGTTTGACACTGCCTCGCAGGGGGCGCTCTCAGTCTTTTTTATTTCTGCTCCGCGCGACGCGATTCGAATCCTACACGGCCCACCAATTTTTCGGGGGTTCCACCCCCCAAAAAATCAGTGAGCCGTGCAGCATCCACCACTCTTGGGTTTTCTGACGATTTGAGGTTTGACACTACCTCGCAGGGGACGCTCTCAGTCTTTCTTACTCTCGTTCAGCGCGATGTGACGCGAATGGTGTGTGATCCACTCATTTTCTGGTGCTTGTCCCCAAATGTTTCTCAAGCCCTGTAGAATTCGCGGCCATGGATATGGTTTGCGTGGTTTTGATCGAGTATTGCCGGTCGGCGGTATGTAGCCCTTATCATTGGTGTACGGCGAAGGGCGCGTAGTGGAGATCAAAGAGGCATTGGCGGATATCGAAGGCCGGTTGTCGGAGCTGCCGGCAAGCGAGTCCGCATATTGCCGTAAGCGGTTGAGATTGATCAAGAAATCAAGATCGTCGAAAAAGCAGCTTCGTTATCTTAGCGAACTTCAGAAAACCGCTGAGCGAGGACTGGCGCAAGTACGCCGGCGCCGGGACGGGCTGCCGGCGGTCAGTTTTCCGCCTGAATTGCCGGTTTCCGGTCGGGTGAAGGAAATCCGCGCCGCGCTGCGGGGTCATCAGGTCATCATTCTGGCCGGCGAAACCGGTTCGGGGAAGTCGACCCAGATGCCGAAAATCTGCCTGGCAGAAGGGCTCGGCATTCGTGGCCAGATCGGCGTGACTCAGCCGCGCCGAATCGCGGCCCGCAGCGTTGCCGCAAGAGTGGCCGAGGAGTTGCAAACCGAGCTGGGTACAGCGGTCGGCTTTCAGGTCCGGTTTCAGGAAAAAGTCAGCCGGCAGAGTTATATCAAATTCATGACGGACGGCATTTTGCTGTCGGAGATCCAGCGCGATCCGCAGTTGACGGCCTACGATACGGTCATCATTGACGAAGCGCACGAGCGCAGCCTGAACATCGACTTTCTGCTCGGCTATTTGAAACGGCTATTGCGCCGGCGGCCGGATCTGAAACTGATCGTGACATCGGCCACCATCGACACGGAAAAATTCTCCCGCCACTTTAACGCCGCACCGGTCATCGAAGTGTCGGGCCGGACCTATCCGGTGGATATCCGCTATATGCCGTTGCAGGTCGATGACCGGGATAAGGCGATGAATCAGGGAATATCGGATGCGATCGGGTCTCTGTCGAGAATCGATTCAGCGGGCGATATTCTGGTTTTTCTGCCCGGTGAGCGTGATATTCACGAGGCGAAGGCTTTTCTGGAAAAACGCGCACTGAAAAATACCGAGGTGCTGCCGCTGTATGCGCGGCTGCCGGCAAAGGCCCAACACCGGATTTTTCATCCGGGCCGGCAACGAAGGATTATTTTATCGACCAATGTTGCCGAAACCTCGCTGACCGTGCCCCGGATTCGGTTTGTCATCGACGCCGGAACCGCGCGTATCAGCCGCTACTCTCATCGCAGCCGCGTTCAGCGGCTGCCGATAGAGCCGATCTCGCGGGCCAGTGCCGACCAGCGGGCAGGGCGCTGCGGCCGTCTCGGTCCGGGTACCTGTGTGCGACTGTACAGCGAGGCAGATTACTCGCTGCGGCCCGAGTTTACCGAACCGGAAATTCTGCGGACGTCGCTGGCAACGGTTATTTTGTGTATGGCCAGCATGAATCTCGGTGCGATAGCGGATTTTCCGTTCGTGGATCGTCCGCCGCCAAAAGCGGTTAATGACGCCTATCGCTTGCTGTTCGAGCTGCGTGCGATGGATGCAGACGGGCGGATTACCCCGCTGGGTCGCCGGCTGGCCCGATGGCCGGTGGATGTTCGTATCGGCCGCATGCTGCTGGCGGGCGAACGTCACGGTGCGTTGCGCGAATTGCTGATACTGGCGGCGGTGCTGAGTATTCAGGATCCGCGCGAACGGCCGGCCGAAGCCCGTCAGGCCGCGGACGAAGCGCACCGGCAGCATGCGGACCCGAAGTCGGACTTCGTCGCGCTGCTGAATTTATGGCGCTACCTCGAAACGCAACAGGACGCGTTGTCCGCCAGCCAGTTTCGAAAACTCTGCATGCGCGAGTTCCTGGCCTATCATCGCGTACGGGAATGGCGCGATCTGTACCGCCAACTCAGGCGCTTTGCACAAGATGAGAAGCTGCCGTTGAACCGGCAGCCGGCCGACTACGATGCCATTCACCGATCGTTGCTAAGCGGTCTTCTGAGTCATATTGGCCGCAAAGACGAGGATCAGGCCTATGCCGGGGCCAAATCGCGCAAGTTTCACGTTTTTCCGGGCTCAGGTTTATTCAAGCATCAGCCAAAATGGCTGATGTCGGCTGAACTGGTGGAGACCAGCCGCCTGTTTGCCCGCACCAATGCCGCGATCCGGCCTGAGTGGCTGGAACTGCTCGCCGGGCATCTGGTCAGGCGCCACCACTTCGATCCGCACTGGTCTGTCCGGCGCGGCAAGGTGCTGGCCAGCGAGCAGGTCACGCTCTACGGCCTGGTGATTGTCGAAAAACGCCGGGTCGACTACTCGGCGATACAGGCGGTTGACGCCCGCGAGATTTTCATCCGCGACGGACTGGTTCCCGGTACGCTGGCCGGGCACTATGCATTTGTCGACCACAACCGGCGCCAGGTGGAACAAGTCATGCAGTTGGAGCACAAACGGCGGCGCCACGATGTCATGGTTCGCGATGCATTGCTGCAGCGGTTCTTCGATGATCGTCTGCCCGCTGATGTCTGCTCTGAGAAAGCCTTGAAAGCCTGGCTGACCGCCGAGCCGGATGCCGTGCAGCGATTGTGCTACTCCGATGATCTGCTGATTCGCGATGATGCCGAATCCACGCCGGATCGTGACTATCCCGGTCATTTGTCGATCGACGGGCGGGAGTTTCCGTTAAGTTATCGTTTCGAGCCCGCGGCCGAAGATGATGGTATCAGCCTGGATACGCCGCTCGAACTGCTGAATCTACTGTCCGCGGAGCAATTGAGCTGGCTGGTACCGGGCATGCTGGAAGAGAAGATCAGCGCGCTGATCCAGTCTTTACCAAAGCCGCTGCGCCGGCCGCTGACACCGGCCTCGCAATTCGCCCGCCGGTTTGCCGATTCGTTGTCTTATTCGCCCGAACAGCCTCCGCAGGTTTCGCTGGCTCACGCGCTGAGTGGTTTTTTCCTCGACCGTCTTGGGCTTGAGATACCCGTGCCGCGTTGGAACGAAGCGAATCTGCCGGCGCATTTACGGCTGAATATTCGAGTATCGGACCCGAACGGCGCCCTGCTGGGCAGCAACCGTGATCTGACCGCATTAAAAGCGCAGTTTGGCAGCCGGGCCAGACGCCATTTCATGAACAGCGCCGGGGCCGACTGGCGCCAGGACGGGCTTTCGACCTGGTCTGTCGGCAGCCTGCCTGAATCGGTCAGGACAGCCGCCGGTGTTGAAGCCTATCCGGCGCTGGTCGATCGAAAGACGTCGGTCAGCCTGCGCTTGTACGATGACCGGTCGGAAGCCGCCTATGCGCACCGCGCCGGCTTGCAGCGTCTGTTGTTGCTGGATTTGGCCGATAAAGCGCGTTATGCAGCAAAAAATAGCGGTCTCCGCAAAGCCACGCTGATGCGCTGGCAGTCGATTGGGGCTGCAACACGGCTGACCACCGACCTGATCGAAAGTTGTCTGGCGGATATTATCGGCGATTTACCGGACGTTCGTTCGGAAGACCAATATTCGGCGCTGCGGGACGAGGTCAGACAGCGCTGGCTGGCTGCATGCCAGCGCAAGGCCGGCGTGCTGAATCAAATACTGGAAACCCGTGCCGGCATCGTTACAGCGCTGCGCCGGAAATCATTGGCCTCGGCGCTGGCCGAGGACGTTCAAACCCAACTGGACGATTTGATCTATGAGGGGTTTTTGAGTGACGTGCAGAATAGCCGGTTGGCGCATTACCCGCGCTATTTTCAGGCGATGCAGATTCGTCTGGACCGCGCGCGGCAGGATCCCCAAAAAGACGCGGCTCTGGCATCGCAGGTTGCGCCTTTCTGGAAGCGTTATCTGGACTGGCTGGAGCAGCGCAAACCGTATACCGTGGCCATGGACGCCTATCGCTGGCTGATCGAAGAGTTCCGCGTATCCCTGTTCGCGCAATCGCTGGGAACCGCCGATAAAGTGTCCGCGAAACGCCTGGAGCAGGCCTGGCGGCAGGTATTGGAAGAGGCTTGAACGCGCAGCGTCCGATAACCGACCGGGAAATCTGGCGTCTGGCCGGCCCGATTATTCTGTCCAATCTCAGCATTCCGCTGCTGGGTCTGGTCGATACCGTCGTTATGGGTTACCTGCCGGCCGCCCGGTATCTCGCCGCGGTGGGGCTGGGTGCGATGGTTTTCGGCTTTCTGTTCTGGGGCTTCGGCTTTCTGCGCATGGGCACCACCGGCCTGGTCGCGCAGTTCTGGGGTGCGGGTGATCACCGGCGTATCCGTGCAACCCTGCTCAGAGCTTCGGGACTGGCACTGGCCATCGCGACGGCTATCTTGCTGTTGCAACAGCCGATCTGGGTTTTGACCCTGAAGCTGCTGGATGCGGAACCGGAGGTGCTGGCGCTAACCGCCGACTATTTCTCGACCCGTATCTGGTCGGCTCCGGCGACTTTGCTGAATTATGCCCTGCTCGGGTGGTTTCTCGGCATGCAGAATACCCGTGCGTCGCTGGTATTGATGCTGACCGTCAACGGCATCAATATTCTGCTGGATATCTTTTTCGTCTGGGGCCTGGGCTGGTCCGTACGCGGTGTCGCGGCTGCGTCGGTGATCGGTGAATACTGCGGACTGCTGGTCGGGCTGTGGTGGGTTCGGCGGCTGGCCGGACCGGGTAGCTGGCCGCTGCGGCAGTTCTTCAATCCGGCGGCCTGGCGGCGCCTGCTGCAGGTCAACGGCGATATCATGATTCGAACCTTCTGCCTGATGTTCGCTTTTGCGTTCTTTACCCGCCAGGGCGGCGCGCAAGGTCAGTTGATCCTCGCGGCCAATACCGTGCTGATGAACTTTCAGAATATGATGGCCTACGGCCTGGATGGCTTTGCGCATGCAGCCGAAGCGCTGGTGGGCCGGACTGTCGGCGCAAGGGACCGGCAACGCTTGCAGCATGCGTTGCGGCTGACGGCCAAATGGTCGGCACTGTGTGCAGCGGCGGTGGTATTGATCTACGCGGCGGGCGGCCGCTGGATGATCGACGCGATGACCGGTCTGGCCGATGTGGAGCAGGCCGCGACCCGCTATCTGCCGTGGCTGGTGGTATCGCCGCTGCTGTCCGTCTGGTCGTTCTGGCTGGACGGTGTGCTGATCGGTGCGACACGCACTCGAAGCATGCGCAATACCATGCTGATTTCGGTGCTGGCGGTTTATCTGCCGGTCTGGTGGCTGAGCCGGCCGCTGGGCAATCACGGGCTGTGGCTGGCGTTGATGACATTCATGCTGGCGCGCGCTGTCACCATGGCCATCGCATTGAAACGGCGGCCGCTGGCGGACCGGATGTGGACCGCCGACGATAGATGATGCAATCGGTTCTGGCTTAAAATAGGCGGATATTTCTGATGGCCACCGCTGCCCGCAGGTTTCATGGATCAACAAGTTGCCGATATCCAAGACCGGTTACAGGCCTACCAGGTATCGGTAGGCCTGGACGCCGATAACCGCCGCACTCGGCAGTATCGCGATATCTTCGATGCGGCGCTGGCAGCCTGCGAGGTCCGGCCGGCAAGCCTGGCCTATCTGTCCGAGTTTCTCGGCGTATTGGGCCGCCTGTCGCCCGATCCGATTACGCTGTCCAGTGCGCTGTGGTTTGTTCCGCACGTGCTGGCCGGTGTCGATATTCCCGACCGGCTGCCGCCCAAGGTGCAGCACCAGTTGACCGAACTGCTTAAACTGCATCGGCTGGAAACCGAGCGCCTGGACAATCCGACCAAGGCCAGCGCCGAAGGCTTAAGGCGGCTGCTGCTGGCCCTGGTAGAAGATGTGCGTGTCGTGCTGATCGCGCTGGCGTGGCAGCTTGTCCAGCTTCGAATGACGCCGGCATCGGCGACTGCCGAACGTCGCCGGCTGGCCGAGGAAACCCTGCTGATTCATGCGCCGCTCGCGAACCGCCTCGGGGTCTGGCAACTGAAATGGGAACTGGAAGACCTGGCATTTCGCTACCTGCATCCGGAGGAATATCGGCGTATCGCATCGCTGGTGGCCGAACGCCGCCAGGACCGGGAGCGCTTTATCGAACGGTTTCTCGCGGAGTTGCGAGAGGTGCTGCAGAAGGCCGGCATCAAGGCCGAGGTCAAAGGACGGCCAAAGCACATGTACAGCATCTGGCGCAAGATGCAGCGCAAAGGCCTGGATTATCACGAACTCTACGATGTACGCGCGGTACGGGTGCTGGTCGACGATCTGTCGGACTGTTATACCGTGCTCGGACTGGTCCATACGCGCTGGCAGCCGGTGCCGGGTGAATTCGACGACTACATCACAACGCCGAAAGGCAATATGTACCAATCGCTGCATACCGCGGTGGTCGGTAAGCAGGGCAAGTCTGTAGAGGTACAGATTCGGACCTGGAAAATGCATGAACATGCCGAACTCGGGGTCGCCGCGCACTGGCGCTACAAGGAAGGCGGGCCTCACGATCCGGGCTTCGACCGCAAGGTGATTGTGATGCGGCAGTTGATGGAATCCGGTGACGATGCGCTGGACGATGCCAGCCTGCTGGACAGCTTTCAAAACGCGACCAGCGAAGACCGTGTCTACGCGCTGACACCGAATGGCGATGTGATCGATTTACCGTCCGGCGCGACGGTGCTGGATTTCGCCTACCATGTGCATACCGAAGTCGGCCACCGTTGCCGAGGTGCGAAAATCAACGGTCGTATAGTGCAGTTGACCCAGATGGTAAACACCGGCGACCGGGTACAGATTCTGACCGGCAAGCATCCGCAGCCGAGCCGCGACTGGCTCAATCCGAAACTGGGCTATATCAAAGGTGCCCGGGCAAGGGCCAAGGTGCGCTCCTGGTTTCGCAAAGAACACTACGACGAAAACCTGCAGGCCGGCCGCGAAGTCCTGGAGAACGAGCTCGGCCGTCTCGGCCTGCCGACAGACATACCCGAAGCGGTATTGGAGCGCTATCACTACGGTCGTAAAGAAGAGCTGTACGTCGCGATCGGCAATGGCGATTTGACCGTTACCCAGGTAGTGCATGCGCTGGAGCGTGTGCTGCGGCCCGAAACGATACCGCTGGCCACGGAAAAGCGCCGCCGCAAACCGAAGCCGGCCAGGCCGGGCGCCGACGATATCGTGATCGAGGGCATCGGCAATCTGATGACCAGCATCGCCCGCTGCTGCCAGCCGGTGCCGGGAGATCCGATTCAGGGCTATATCACCAGAGGTCGCGGCGTCAGCATCCACCGGCGGGATTGCAAGCATTTGCTGAATCTGCAGAATACCGGTCCGCAGCGGGTTATCGAGGTAAACTGGGGCGTTCCGCAGCACGAATACCCGGTGCAATTGCAGATCATTGCATTTGACCGCAAGGCACTGATCAAGGACATTTCAACGGTGCTCGCGGCCGATAATATCAGCGTGATGGAAATGAACAGCCAGGTGAACCAGGCAACCGACGAAGTGCGCTTGAACCTGACTGTACGGATTCGGAATTTCGCACAGTTGAACGATTTGCTGTCGCGTTTGAACGCGGTGGCGAACGTTCGGGAAGCAAAGCGGGTGAGCTAGGAATGCGCCGGGTCGGCCGGCTGGTCCTCTGAGGCGGTGGTCGCTGTTTGGTTTTCCGCAGCTTTGTTTTCGGGGTTCTCGTTTTCCGGGGTTTCATTTTCCGGGACCGGTTCCAGCGATTCGAATAGCTGCGATAACGCGCGTTTGGCCGCGTCGAAGGAGAAGTGTTCGGTCACATTGGTCAGTCCGGCTTTTGATACTTTCTGCCACAGCGCAGCATCGGTATACAACCTGACAACAGCGTCGGCATAATCCTGGGCCTCGTCCGCGACCAGAATATGCGTACCGTCTTCGGCATACATGCCTTCCACGGCGATCGACGTGGCCACCACCGGCTGTCCGTAGCTCATGCTCATGTTGACCTTGCCTTTGACGCCGGCGCCGTAGCGCAGCGGCGCGACTGACAGCCGGCAGCGATTCAGGAATGGACCGAGGTCTTCGACAAAGCCTTTGAAGACGATGCCGTCACCGTGCAGCTTCTTGATTTCCTCCGGTGCCTTGCTGCCGACCAGATAGCATTTGATATTCGGTAACTGGGCTCTGATCAGCGGAAAGACCGATTCGGCAAACCAGGTCGCGGCATCGACATTCGGCGGGTGCTGATAACCGCCGACAAAGAAAATATCCCTGCGCTGTTCGAACGGGACCTGGCAGCCGTGCACCGGATGGATGTTGGATACCACCTGTACGTTGGCCTCCGGCAGTTCCCCGGCCAGAATAGACTGCTCGTACGGGCTGACGACCAGGGTTGCATCGGACTGGTGAACCAAGTTCAGTTCCGCTCGCTTGGTATGCAGCGCCATGCGTTTCAGCGCGGCCTTTCCTTCTAGTTCCGCCAGGCGCAGCTCACGCAGGTAGTGCAGATCGACCGTGTCGAAAACAAAGCGGGTGTTCGGGCAGTAGTGCCGGACGTAGCGCAGATACTTTTCGGCCACATAGTGGCGGCTGACCATGACCGCATCGAAACCCGGACCGCGCTGTTCAAAGAAATCCAGCAGATCGTCCACCCACGGGTGGTACAGGACTTCAATGCCCGCGGCCTGCAGATTCGATGTGTAATGGCCGGCGTAGGCCCTGTTATCGGCAAGAAAGGTCACCTGGTAGCCGAGTTCCTGCAGACACATCATCAAATTGACCAGCCGTACGCTGCCGGAATCCTGATCCGGTTGCGGCGTATAGGCATCGATGACCAGTAGGCGGCCACGCCGGCCATGGTTTGCTGCGGCTTCGCCGGCGATCTGGTTGGCCGGGTCGTCGATCACATCGGGGTGATCGGCCAGTATTTCGGTCCAGCGGTCGATAAACTTTTCCTGGTTGATCTGCTGGTAACGCTTGGTCCCGGCACTGATATCGGTGCCGGAGGTCGCGCCCTCGAAGTGAATCACGGTGGACTGCGGCTGCACCCGGACTTCGAAACCGGCGTCGCGGCATTTGAAGGCCAGATCGGTATCCTCGTAGTAGGCCGGTGCATAGTGGTCATCAAAGCCGCCGAGCTGCTGAAACAGAGCTTTTG
Organism: Lysobacterales bacterium; assembly: GCA_028289465.1. Classification (GTDB taxonomy): domain Bacteria; phylum Pseudomonadota; class Gammaproteobacteria; order Xanthomonadales; family SZUA-36; genus JANQPM01. Next base: position 26,785 of record JANQPM010000117.1, read on the forward strand.
GGACAGCCAGGCAGGCCCCGGAAACATAGTCGGCTTTTCTGGCGTACTGGAAGCGCGGATCGGCCGGGTCCTGCCCGCGGCCGTAATTCCAGCCTGAGCCGTCGCGAAAGATAATGCCGCCGACTTCCTGCAGACTGCCGTCCGGAAACAGCAGCCGTGCGCCGGCGATACCGGTATTCGGGAATCGGCTGAAAGTTTCCAGCAACCGGTCCAGCCAGTAGTCCGTGACTGCCGTATCGTTGTTCAGGAAAACCAGAAATTCCGCATTCGCCTCACCGGCGCCGCGATTGCACGCACCGATAAAACCGAGGTTCTTCGGGTTGGTGAGCGTGGTGATGCCGTTCATGCCGGCCAGCAAGCGCGGCGTGCAGTCATCGGAGGCGTCGTCCACAACGATCACCTCATACGGCACTCTGGTGACGGTATTGGCCAGGCTCTTCAGGCAGGTCTGGGTGTGTTGGTATTGGTTGTAGACCGGAATGATCAGGCTGGCCTTGGGCCGAATACTGGTTGGCAGACTGAAGGACTCGAGGACTTCCGGCGCTGCCTCATCCGTCGTTTTGACTTCCGCCTGCGGCTCGGGCTGCGACTCCGGTTCCAGCGTGCTGACGATTTCGGGAATATCGATCAGCGGCAACTCGCTGACCGTTACTTCCGGCTCGCCGGCGGCCTGCAGGCGCCATAATGTGCGTTTCCAGCCGCGTGCGGCAAGGCTGTGCTTCAGGCGATTGAATAGATAGGGCCAGCGTCGCGGCGAGTATACTTGCGCGGTTTTGGCGTTTCTGGCCAGCCGGCTCAGCAGACGCAACGGTTTGGTCAGCCGCCAGGAACGGCTCGCAATCACCTGGTCCAGCCGGTGCTTGTGGTGTTGCAAATGGATGATTTCTTCGTGCTGGATCGCGCGTTGTGCTTCCAGTTCGATGATCACCTGATTTTGATAGGCCAGATGCGATTCCTGCTGGGCGATGGTCTGGTCGCGTTTCTGAATGGTGTGTTCGCGCTCCTGAATGGTCTGTTCGCGCTCCTGAATGGTTCGTTCGCGCTTTTGAATCGTCCGCTCGCGGGCCTGAATGGTCGTTTGCTGGGTTTGAATAGCTGCCTGATGTTCCTGCAGTTGCTGCTGCTCGTGCCGAATACTCTGGTTCAATTCCAGAATCCGTTCGTCCAGTGACAATGCCCACTCGGTTCGTTTCAGCAGTTCGTCATTCAGGGCTTGCGCTTCAGACTGCAGGTTTTTAACTGCGGTTTTGCCCGTTTCGATTTCTTGTTCCAGTCGCGTCGCCCAGGCAGTGCGTTTTTCCAGTTCCCGCTGCTGCAGATTGATCTTCTGACGCGCGCTGTCCAGTGCGGCATTCGAACGCCACTTCTCATAGCGGCTGAACTGATAGGCGAGACGCGTGCTGAGCAGCCGGCCGGTGCCATCATCGTCCAGGCTGTCGTTGTCGGGGCTGCGGTCGTCGAACGCCGGCGGAACGATTTCGCGGTAGGCTCGGACCATTTCGGACAGCGGCCTGTGCGTTCTTTTTGCGAGCGCCTGGCGCATTGCGGCAAGCGGTGCCGGGTCCTGGTGCAGTTCCTTGACCAGGGCCAGAAGGTCTTTCCAGCGCGGCTCGATCAGATAACCATCCCGGCCGTCGGCCAGTCGTTCGGAAAAGCTGCCGCGGCGAGTGGCGATGGCCGGAATGCCGAGCATCTGCAGTTCGGACAGTGTGTAGCTGAAGGTCTCCGGTACCGTCGACAGCAGCAGGCCGGCATGCGGGCCGGTTTCGCGCAGCAGTGAGGGTAATTGCTCGCGCTGATACTGGTAGACCACATTGACGCCGGTCTGGCCGAAGAAGGCTTCGCCGTCCTTGCCCGAGCCCAGTAAGTAGATCTGGGCATAGTCGGCCAGCCCGTGGCGCAGCGCGTCGGCCAGCAGCGACTTGCCTTTACCGGCCGATATACGCCCGAGAAGCACCAGTCGCAGGCGTTTGTCGGGCCGCGCGCGGGCACCGACCGCGGCCGGCTTTTTATCCAGTGGCGCGATGCCATGGGGTACTACCGTGGTCTGCTCTGCCAGCGATGGGTCGGCCAGCCAGGTCAGATTGTCGATCACCGACTGACTGGGTGCGACCAGCGGAATCCGACGGCGTTTAAGCGTCGTCAGCCATTTCTGTCTTAATCGCTCCCAATAGAGCGCCCGGTGGTCCGCAAATGGCGGCTGCTCGGTCTCGCGCAATGCGCGTGACAGGTCGACCGAGCCATCTTTTCGCCGGTAGTGTCCGGGGTCGGTCGACAACAGCGGCCAACAGGGGTAGTAGTCGTGCAACACCTGCAGCGTCGGCAGGCCGGTATTCAATGCGTCCAGATCGTGCCCGATCAGTGAGGAAACCACGATTCGGTCGACCGCATAGCGATGGATAATGTCATTGATGATCGCCCGGTAGCCGGCGTGTCCGATTGTGCTGTCGGTAATGTCCGGTTGCAGCGGCCAGGCCATCAGGCTCGGCTCGCGCTGGGTACCCAGGTGTAGGCTCAGGCTGTGCCGGTCACCGGTTCGGTAATTCGCGGATGCCAGAATCAGATGATGGGAACGGTTTTCCGTTTGGGCGTAGTCATCGATCCAGCGGGCAACTCCGCCTCCCCAGCCATGGGTGATGTGCAGCGTTATCGGCCGGCCGTCCTGCAGGAACGGCTGATTGACGACACCGCCTTTCAACCACCGCTGCAGCGTATCGCGGATTCCGGCCAGCGCCGGCAGCAGTGGTTCTGCATCGGCTCCGACAGCCGGCCGCGGCGCCGCATCGCAGTAGATGGATTCGGCCACGGCCAGCAGGCGATGGTTCAACTGGCACCAGTCAGGGAATTCGGCCGACTGAATATCGGCAGCGGCCACTGTTTCTACCGTCGCGGCCGGCAGGTAAACGGCGCCGGCCGGCCAGCGGTTGTCTTCAAACCACTGCCGTTCGGCGGCCGCCGCAACTAGGCTGTCCGGGTCGAAAGCGGCGTCGGCGGGCCGCTTGAGGCCGGCAAACGGGTCCAGCCGCGGATCGGCGCTGCCCAGCGTAGTGATGGCCGCGATTTCGGGTTCGGCTTTCAAAATGGCCCACAGGCGTTCCATGAAGCGCGACGGAAGAACGGTTGCCTGAGGTTTGATCAGCAGCGCATGGTGCGGATGCTGCTCCGCGACGGTGCGGCACAGCGCGGATAAGTCGCCGTTCGGGATTTCAAGGCTGGCGGCGACTGGCGAAGACACCCCTTTCAGCCCGTATACGCTTTCGAATTCAGCGACCTGTAAAGGCTGATCCGCCGATGCCGGGGTAGTGCCGACGATAGCCGGTAAAAGCACCAATATCGTCGGTGTGGCCGCATCGTCCTTCTCAGTAGCCCGCTTTTCAGTAACTCGGGGTTTCAAATCGCGCCTTCGCTTTAGAAAACAAGGAATTTTAGACGAATTTAGATCAAAATACTGAACTTGCGATGAATAATCTGGTAAAACCCGAACGGCCGTCTGAACCGGCCGGACCGCTGAGCGTTCCAAAGAAAATTCGATGCCTGACAGAAAGAACCAAATATGACGCGCAAACGCGCCGCCAAACGCCGCACCAAGCCCCGGAAAAAGGCAGCGTCCTCCTCGGCCGCGCCAAAACGCCGGCTGCTTAAATTTTCATTGCTCGCACTGGGTGTGCTCGCGGGGCTGTTTCTGCCGTGGATGGTCTATCTGGACCATACCGTCAAAACCGAATTCGAAGGCCGCAAATGGGATTTGCCCAGCCGCGTTTACGCCCGGCCACTGACGCTGTTTCCCGGTCAGCCGATGACCGGGGCGTTTTTGCTGCGGGAACTGCAAGCCGCCGGCTATCGCGAGGCGGCCGGCGCGAACCGACCCGGCAGTTATTCCCGCAATGGCGACCGATTTACGATTTATTCGCGCGATTTCCAGTTTGCCGACCGCAAACAGGCCGCGCTGCGGTTTCAGGTTTCGGTCGGCAGCGGGGAGGTGGCCGGGCTGGCCGATCACCGCGGCCAGGCTATCAGCCTGGCGCGGCTGGACCCGGCTGAAATCGGTTCCATTTACCCGCTGCACAACGAGGACCGCAGCGTGGTTCGGCTGGACCAGGTCCCGCCGTTGCTCATCACCGGTCTGCAAGCCGTCGAAGACCGCCAGTTCAAACACCATTACGGAGTCGACCTGAAAGCGATCGCCCGGGCGCTGTGGGCCAATCTTCGGCATCGCCGGGTCGTTCAGGGCGGAAGCACGATTACCCAGCAGTTGGTCAAAAACTACTTTCTCAGCCATGAGCAAACCGTGCTGCGCAAGCTCAATGAGGCCATGATGGCGGTATTGCTGGAATGGCGCTACAGCAAGCCGGAAATTCTCGAAGCCTACCTGAACGAAGTTTGGCTAGGCCAGCAAGGCGCGCGGGCCATTCACGGTTTCGGCCGGGCTGCAGAATACTATTTCAATCAACCGTTGGAACGGCTGGACGGCGATCAACTGGCGCTGCTGATCGGGCTGGTCAAGGGAGCTTCCTACTATAATCCGCGTCGCCACCCCGAGCGCGCACTGGACCGGCGCAACCAGGTGCTGAAGGCGTTTTTGGATACCGGCCTGATGGATGCGGCGGCCTATGCGGCGGCCCGCGGGCGACCGTTGCAGGTGACCGCGCAGGCCCGCTCGGGCCAGGCCAGCTATCCGGCCTTTATCGACCTGGTAAAACGCCAATTGCGCGACCAATACCGCGAACAGGACCTGCGCTCGGAAGGGCTGCGCATCTTCACGACCCTGGAACCGGCCACCCAGGCTGCCGCCGAACAATCCGCCGAGGACGGGCTGTCCGCGCTGGCTGCGGCCGGCCTGCCCGAGGATCTGCAGTCGGCCATGGTCGTGGTGGACATCCACAACGGCGAGATACAGGCGCTGGTCGGTGACCGGCTGGCGGGACGTGTAGGATTCAATCGCGCGCTGGACGCCCGGCGGCAGATCGGTTCGGTGATAAAGCCGCTGGTTTATCTGCAGGCCCTGCAGCATCCGGAGACGTTTAACCTGCTGACCGAAGTCGAAGACCTGCCAGTTGAATTGCGGCTGGCCAACGGCGATCTGTGGCAGCCGCGTAATTACGATGGCGAAAGCCACGGCACGGTTACGCTGCTGGAGGCGCTTTCCCAGTCCTACAATCAGGCTACCGTGCAGGTCGGCCTGAAAGTGGGCGTGCCGAATATCGTGCAGACGCTGGGCCTGTTTAATTTGCAGGATGCGGTGGAACCGGTGCCGTCGATTCTGCTGGGTGCGGCCGAATTCACGCCGCTGGAGGTTGCCCAGGTATACCAGTCGCTGGCCGCCGGTGGCTATACCAGCCCGCTGCGGGCCGTCACCGCGGTACTGGATGCGAACGGTACGGCGCTGAGCCGCTACCCGTTGAATCTGTCGCCACTGCCGAGAAGGGATGCGGTAGCACTGGTGAACTATGCGCTGACCCAGGTGGTCGATAAAGGCACGGGCCGTGGGTTGCGGCGCTGGCTGCCGTCTGATTTGACGGTAGCGGGGAAAACCGGTACCACCAACGAGCGCCGCGATAGCTGGTTTGTCGGCTATACGCGAAACCGCCTCGGCGTGGTCTGGGTCGGGCTGGACGATAATCGGCCGGCCGGGGTAACCGGCAGTAACGCGGCATTGCAGCTCTGGGGCAGGGCATTTGCCCGTCTGCCGTTGAAGTCGTTAACATTGGATTTGCCCGAAGGCGTTGGCTGGTACTGGGTAGACCCGGTGGAAATGGCCCTGGCGACGGAGGATTGTCCAGGTGCGGCTAAAATGCCGTTCGCCGAAGCTGCTCTGCCGGCCCGTTATGCGAGTTGTACCGCAAATGGCCGGTCCGGGCGAGGAGCCTCACAGAAAACACCCTGGTGGAGAAAGTGGTTTGGTAAGAATAATTAGTTTGTTCGTGCTGCTGACAGCAATGACCGGCTGCGCGCTGGCGCCACGAGGACCGGCGCCGGTGGAAGAGCGCGAAGTCGATTCCCGGGTCCGTAATCCGGCCAGTGCCGACAGCGCCGGCGTTCAGGTGCGCCCGCTGCAGAATCCCGCGGTACAGGAACTGACCCGGGGAGCGCTTGCGGCCGAGGCGGCCGGCGATCTGACGGGAGCTGCCGTGTTGCTGGAACGGGCATTGCGGATTGAACCGCGCGATCCCGAAATATTGCAGTATCTGGCCGAAATCAAATTGCAGCAGCAAGATTGGCAGCAGGCCATGAATTTTGCGACCCGCAGCTACGATATCGGGCCCAGGGTCGGCGAAATCTGCAGCAGAAACTGGCGCACCATCGGCGTTGCCCGGCAGCATTTGGGCGATGCCGGCGGTTCGCGGGAAGCCGAGCGGCGAGCCGGCCAGTGCATGAATACCCGTCCGCCTTCGCTATAGTCGCCGACAGCAGATCGCGGTGAACAGCTTTGAGCTATTGGGGGACGAAGGCCCGTTCAAGAGCCAGTTGCCGGGCTTTGCCGAACGCCGTGGTCAGCAGGAGCTGGCAGGCCGGGTGGAAGCGGCGATTGCATCATCCCAAACGCTGATTGCGGAAGCCGGCACGGGCACCGGCAAGACGCTGGCCTATCTCGTGCCGGCGGTCAGCTCAGGCAAACGCATTATTTTTTCCACCGGCACCAAGACGCTGCAGGATCAGTTGTATTTTCGCGATCTGCCGCTGGTTCGCAAAGCATTGGCCGATACACTGACCGGTACGTTGACCAGCGCACTGCTAAAAGGCCGCGCGAATTACTACTGTCGCTACCGGGCGAATCAGTTTCGGCAGTCCGGTTTGCTGAATTCGCCAAATGCGGTGACGACGCTGCAGCAGGTCCATGCCTGGTCTGCAGAGACCGTCGACGGCGATCTGAGCACCGCCAACGTACTGCCGGATGACAGTCCGTTGTGGCCCCAGGTGACTTCGACTATCGACAACTGCCTGGGCAGCGAATGTCCGGACTACCAGGATTGTTTTGTGGTTAAAGCGCGCCGAAAAGCGCAGGATGCCCAATGCGTGGTGGTCAATCATCATTTGCTGTTTGCGGATCTGGCAGTCAAGCAGACCGGGTTCGGCGAAATTTTGCCGGGAGCCGATGCGATCATCGTCGATGAGGCTCATTTGGTGCCTGAGATCGCCAGCCGCTTTTTCAGCCGCAGTTTCTCGAGCCGGCAGATACTGGACCTGCTGCGCGACAGCCTGTCCGAGGCCGGCAAGCAAAGCGGTATGCTGGCCGCTATCAAGCCGCTGGTCGATGAATGCCGGCACTGCGTACTGCAATCGCAATCGTTGTTTGCCGAACTGCTGCCGTTGTCGGGTGAGTTCACCCGGCTGCAGCGCAACCGGCGGTTGTGGCCGGCGCTGGGGCAGGTGATTGACGGCCTGACCGCACTGCGCGAGCAGTTGCATGATGTGGAATCGCCGAGCCAGGGATTGGAATCCTGCCTGGTCAGGACAGAGCAGATACTGGAGCGCTGGTCGCAGCTCGATGGCGAGCCTTCCGAGAGCGAAGTTATTTGGTTCGAGCGCCGCGGGCGCGGTTTTCTGATCCATTGCACTCCGTTAGATGTGGCCGATGTGATGGACGATTGCCGCGCCGAGCTGGGCAGTACCTGGATATTCACGTCCGCCACGCTGACCGTGCGCCAGAGTTTTGAGCATTTCCAGCACGGCCTGGGTTTGCAGGACGCGGACACTTTTCTGGCCGACAGCGAATTCGATTATCGCAGCAATGCGCTGATATGGCTGCCGGACGATTTACCGGACCCGGGGGCGGCCGACTATACCGAACGGCTGCTGGACACGGTACTGCCGCTGATTGAAGCAAACGACGGAAGGGCTTTCTTGTTATTCACTTCCCACCGTGCTCTCCAGATCGCTGCAGAATGGCTGGAGGAAAGAATAGATTTCCCACTATTTATTCAGGGCAGGGCATCCCGAACGCAACTGCTGGAGTCGTTCCGCGGTTCCGGTAATGGGGTGTTGTTGGGCGCGGCGAGTTTTTGGGAAGGCGTGGACGTGGTCGGACCGGCGCTGTCGCTGGTGGTGATCGACAAACTGCCTTTTGCCGCGCCGAACGACCCGGTGCTCAGTGCCCGTTCGCGCCTGGTGCGGAAGCAGGGTCATCACCCTTTTCAGGTATTACAATTGCCGCAGGCCGTGATCGCGCTGAAGCAGGGTGCCGGCCGCCTGATCCGGGACGTACACGACCGTGGCGTACTGGTGCTTGGCGACCCGCGCATTCGCAGCCGCTCCTACGGCCGCATATTCCTGGACAGCCTGCCGCCGATGCGCAAGACGCTGGATTTGGACGCGGCTCTGGAATTTCTGAGCGAATGAACGTACTGGCACTGGAAACCGCCACCGAGGCATGTTCCGTTGCACTGAGCTGGAACGGCGAGGTGAAAGAACGGCTTGAGCGTTCGCCGCGTCAGCACGCGGCATTGCTGCTGCCGTGGGTCGATGAGCTGCTGGCCGAGGCCGGCACCGCGTTAAATCGCCTCGACGGCATCGCGTTCGGTTGCGGCCCCGGCAGTTTTACCAGCCTGCGTATCGGCATCGGCGTGGTTCAGGGTCTGGCGCTCGGTGCAAATCTGGGTGTCAGGCCGGTCTCGTCGCTGCTGGCGCTGGCCGAGGCAGCGCTGTCAGGCGACGCGGACGACGGTGTTATTGTCGCGACGGATGCTCGAATGGGCGAGGTTTTTACCGCCCGCTTTATTCGGCAAGACAGCCGGCTGGAGCCGCAGGATATCGAACGGGCGATCGCACCTGAAGAGATTCCGGTGCCTGACGGTCAGCGCTGGCTCGGCGCCGGCAATGGCTTCGCCACATACCGCACCGAGCTGCAGCAGCGGTTGGGCACGACGCTCAGCGATATTCGGGATGATGCGTGGCCAACCGCGGCAGCCGTGATCCGTATCGCCGAACGGCAGCCGGGAACATGGCTTGCGCCGGAAGCAGCGCTGCCGAATTACATTCGCAATCAAGTTGCGCAGCGACCGGCTTCCGCCCGGTAGTTCGCTACAAATCGGTCCGCTACAGGGTGATTAGGGCCACTACAGGGTGATTAGGGACTGAGCCTTGCCATAGACTCGAATGTAGTCGTGTGCCAATGCCCGCCAGTCCAGTGTTCCGACATAGTCGCCGCCCTGGCACGGGACCATTCGCAGCGCGACGCTCTGGTCCGCGCGGCCGGCGACTATGTCGGAACACTGGACTGGCGGGCATTGGCACACGACTACATTCGAGTCTATGGCAAGGCTCAGTCCCTAATCACCCTGTAGGGGCCCTAA
>JANQPM010000083.1 GCA_028289465.1 Lysobacterales bacterium
GCGAAACCGCCGTCTGACTCCACCTGCACGCGCTTAACGGTTCCGTCAGAAGGCTTCTTCGCTATAGCGAAACCGCCATCTGACTCCACCTGCGCTACGAAAGAAGCGGGCGCAAGACACCTTTATAGGCGGCACCCTTTGCTTGTCTTAGTGTTCTCCGTAGAACACCAGTCGGCAGATTCTCAAGCGCTAACCCATCAGCGCCTTCGCACCCATAAACAGACCGTAACCGGCGACCACCAGTGTAATCAGTGCGGTACCGGCCGCGCCGATAAGCCGGCCTTTATGCGCCATATTGTCATGCTTTAAGCCAACGGCGTGCGCGATACGCGCGATGAACAGCAGTGCGCCTATGGTGTACAAGAATGTCGATGAGGCGCCATGCGCTTCCATCGCGCCCATCACAATCAAGATCATGGGTACGTATTCAAGGAAATTCTGATGGACACGCACGCGCTCGGCCAGTTCCATATTCTGGGGTTCGCCGAACAGCAGCGGTATTCCGGATTTGCCGCGGAAACTGCCGGCGCGGAAACTCAACACCAGCGCAAACAGCGCGAAAATGCTTGCAAAGGTCAACGTAATCGGAATCGACATGGTGGTTCCTTTTTTGCTGTTGTTGGGTCTATTGTAGTCTGACCTGCCGCCTATGCGGAAATCGCCGGTACGCGTTGCAGAAAGTGCCCCGCCTCGGGGCCGGCTCACGGGCATTGGACCCGCACTCCGGGCGAGCTAGGAAAAAATTCGCTTATGGATCAGCCGCAGCCCCAGCAGTACGGTCGAAAGTAATCCCCCGATACTGTTCGCCGGCGCCAGTAACTGGTTTAACGGGCCGTCTTCCAGTTCGATCAGTGACATTAACAGAACCTGGGTCAGCGCCATACCGGCATCCTGCAGCGGAATGGCCAACAGCGCCAGCGCCAGTACCAGGACCAAACCCTGGCTGATTCGCACGGCGGTTTTGCGGTGCTTGAAGTTGCCGGTCTGTTCCATGACCAGGTCGGTAAATGCATCGTCAACCAGCTCTTGCTGCGCCTCGGCGAACAGGGTTTGGAGTCTGGGGTCTGCGGTGTTGTCTGTCATCGTCTTTCCTCCGCATGGGGTGTATTGCCATAGGCGGATAACAGTTGCTGCAGGCGTTGCGTGCCGCGACGGATATGGGATTTAACCGTGCCCTGCGGCAACCGCGTCAGCGCAGCGATCTCCGGGTGGGTCATGCCCTCGTGATAGGACAGCACGATGCAGAGCCGGACGTCGTTCGGCAGCATTGCCAATGCCCGGTCTAAATCTATCGACATGCCGCTTGTGTCGGCCCGAATATCGTGATCCTGTTCGCCGGTATGGCTCAGCGCGTCGTTTCTGCGCAGATGTTGCAGCCAGGTGTTGACCGCTAGTCGTTTCAGCCACGCACCAAAGGTCCTCGGCTGCCGCAGTTGGGCGATTTTCCGCCAGGCCTGCAGAAAGGCCTTCTGCGCCAGGTCGTCAGCCAGCGTGGTATCGCCGCAACAGCGCAACATCAGGTTGCGTATCCAGGACTGGCGCCGCCGCACCAGTTCGGCAAATGCGTCGCGGTTGCCCGTGCGGGCGAGGCCGACGACCAGCGCTTCGGGGCTGTTGGAATAGCGCGAAGGGGGCACGAATATCAGGCTTCGGGCCAGTGATCGTTTTCAGCGTTGTCTTCTCGTTTCCAGCGCCCGATCAGGTAAGCGGTCAGCAGCAGGCCGACGCTGATGCAGATCAGCAACGCGGAAACGCCGGCCAGAATGCCGAACATCTCTTCGGACAGCGTGATGGACATAATCCAGCCCATCAATGTCAGGCCCAGCGCAACAAACAGCAAGATCACTCCGGCCGTTTTAAGTTCCTGGCGCTGATTCTTGCCGCCATCGGTCAACGAAAGCAGCTTATCGACCAATGAGTCGTCGAGCGGCTGGCCGCTTTCAACGATACGGCGCAAAGTTTCGTGCTTTGCTTCACGCTTGCGGATGTTATCCCAGACGCCGGCGGCGATGATGGTTGTGATAAAGAGCCAGAACCCCAGTGCGCCCAAGCCGGCAACAGTGCCGATATCGGTCATGTCGTTTTCCTCTTCGGTGAATGACTTATATTATGAAAGATGCGCCGGTGTGCAGTTTGGATGCAGGCCGGTAAAAAATGTTTATCGGCACTCGATAACTGGAACATGTTTTCTATTAAACGGCTGGATATTAATGATATAGCGGTTGCCGGCCGGATCGGTCAAAAATTTCTGCAGGCGGGGAATGTTCCGCAAACCCATCTGCAGGATTTGCTGTCAGACGGCCGGAACATGGTGATCGCAGCCTTCGCCGGCGACGCACCGGTCGGGTTTATGGTCGCCTATCGGTTTTCGGGCCTGGCCGGGAAAACGCTGGTTTATCTGTACGATATCGAAGTTGAACCGGGCTATCGCCGGCAGGGCATAGGGCAGTCACTGGTGATGGCATTGATCGACATCTGCCGCGATCAGCGCGTGGACCAGATTTGGGTCGGAAGCAGTCTGTCCAATCGGGCCGCCTGTGCACTGTGGAAAGCCACCGGCGCGACGCGGGTTTCGGATCAATACGTGGAATTCACCTACGACCTCCGGGCCCCGGACTAGCATTAAGGTGTCTTGCACCCGCTCCGGCGGGTCGCCTGCTGCTCCCAGGCGGCATTCCTGTATCCGCCCTCGCCACAGTCGTTTCAATACAAGCCCGTGGAAGCGCGTACGGGTACGTGAAATATTCCGCTATTGTTTTTTCAAATGAGAATGATTATCATTATCACCGTGTCTGGGTCCGACGATAAAAAACCTGCGAAAGCACCGGTCGCACCGGCGGCCAAAGCCAGTACGCGCAGCGTTGACAGCGATACGCTGTTTTGCGGTCATCGTCTGCTGCTGATTGAGCATCGTGGCGAACAGTATCGTCTGGGTCAGACCAAAAGCGGAAAATTGATTTTGACCAAATAAGTACGTGTTCATGACGTGCGGTTCTCCGGTTAGCCAGCCAAACCCCAGGTAGCCAGCCATACCGGTCTTTTCGAGGAGTTAGGTATGAAACGCTACTGCGTTATTGCCTGCGGATTGGCCGCAGGCTTGTTTGTTGTCGGCGAATCCGTTGCCCAGGAAGCGAATTCGGAAGAAAAAGCCGCCACGGCGGAACTGAATAAAATCACGGTAACGGCGAATAAATCGGAGCGCCAGATCGACCAGTTGGCCGGCACGGTTTCGGTGATCGACCGAGGGCAGATTGATCGGCAGGCGAGCCAGAATATCAAGGACATGATCCGTTACGAACCGGGTGTCTCGGTCAGCGACCAGGGCAGCCGCTTCGGCCGGGCCGGTTTTCGAATTCGCGGTATCGGCGGCAACCGGGTGCTGGCCGAAGTCGATGGTGTGCCGGTGCCGGATTCGTTCGCGATCGGCAGTTTTTCGAATGCCAACCGCGATGTGGTCGACCCGGAAACCGTCAAGCAAGTGGAAATCGTACGTGGCCCGGCCTCGTCGATCTCCGGCAGCGACGCGCTGGGCGGGGTGGTGACTTTTACCACCAAGGACCCGCAGGATTACCTGGCGCTGACCGATCGCTCCTGGCATTTCTCCCAGAAACTCGGCTTTAACAGCAATAACGACAGCCTGGTCGGCACCTCGACTCTGGCATCCGGCCAGGGCCGCCATGGCGTGCTGCTCAGCTACACACGGCGCAGCGGTAGCGAGTTTGAGAACCAGGGCGATATCGAGCGCGACCCGCATGATTTCGACGCGGATCACCTGTTGGCCAAATGGGTGATCGATGGAGACGATGACCGGCGTTTTCGGCTGACGGCGGAATATTCCGGCAACAGCAGCGCCACCGCGGTGAACTCCCGCGAAGGCGTGCAGGATTTTTCGGCGATATTCGGCTTTCCCTATATTGTGGAAACCAGCCGGGTCGATGCCGACGACGAATCGGAGCGCTATCGAATCAGTATCGACCAGCAACTGGGTTCATTAGACGGCCGTCTGGCCGACAGCCTGAACTGGCGCCTGTCTTTTCAAAACTCCGAAACCGAGCAAAATACGGCTGAAGACCGGACGACAACGATCTTCGGCCGGCCGAGCCCGGTGCAGCGCCAGCGGCAATTTTTGTTTGAGCAAGAGGTGCTCGGTGCCGAGGTCACCTTGCTGAAGTCGGTCCAATGGGGTCAGAACCAGCACGACTGGGTCTACGGGCTGGAAATCGAACAGACGGATATCAGCCAACTGCGCACCGGCACGCAGCGCAATCAGACCGACGGCACGGTGTCCAGCGTGGTCGGTCCGGACGATTTTCCGGTGCGCGACTTTCCGCTCAGCACCGTGCTTGAGGCAGGGCTCTATGTGCAGGACGAAATCACCGGTCCGGCCGGACGTTTGACCGTGATTCCTGGTCTGCGCCTGGACTACTACGATCTGGATCCGGATTTGGACGATATTTTTGTCGAGGACAATCCGGGTGTGGCCACAGCCAGCATCAGCGAGCAACATCTGTCGCCCAAGCTGGGCCTGATCTACCGTATCAACGACCGGTTATCCTGGGTCGGCCAATATGCACAGGGCTTCCGCGCACCGCCATATAACGATGTCAATGTCGGCTTTACCAATTTCCAGTTCGGCTATACCAGCATACCGAACCCGGATCTGAAGCCGGAAACTGCGGACAGCTTCGAGTTGGGCCTGCGCGGTGTCTATGGTGACAAGTATTTTGCGATTAACGGTTTCTATAACAAATACGACGATTTTATCGAGTCATTCGTCAACGTCGGCTTCAACGATCAGGGCCTGCTGGTATTTCAGTCCCGCAATGTGGCGTCGGCCACCATTTACGGCGCCGAGCTGCGTTTCAGCGCCGGTATGGATGAGCTGGTCGACGGTCTGCGCTTTGAGGCTTCCGCCAGTTGGTCCAAAGGGGAGAACGATGACAGCGGACAGCCGTTGACCGGCATCGACCCGCTGAAGGGCGTGGCCGGCTTTTCCTATGATGCGCCGGGCGGCCGCTGGGGAATGGACCTGATATCCACGCTGGTTCAGCGCAAGACTTCGCTGGGTGCGGACAGCGGCAATTTATTCCGCGCACCGGGATACGGCACGCTGGACCTGCTTGCGTACTACCGGCTGAATTCACGCGCGCAAGTCAATCTGAGCCTGCTGAACCTGACCGACAAGACCTATTGGGACTGGGCGGATATCGCCGGACTTTCCGTCGGTTCCGGCACGCTGGCGCGTTTGGCGCGCCCCGGACTGAACGGCAATCTGTCGCTGACTGTGAACTTCTAAAGGAACCTGGAAACATGCTGAGAAAAACTTTAACCGTAACCTTTTTCAGTCTGGCTATCGCTGCCTGCAGTACAACGAATACCAGACCCGTTGTCACCGCGGCGCCGGCTGCACCGTTGCTGTCTGCCGATCAATGCCGCAGCGATTTTCAGAAGGACCGGCAGGCTGTTTTGGCCATGGCTGGCGAATACCGGGTTGACTTCCATTTCGAAGAAACTGTCGCGATGCGCAAAGGCTATGAACTGAAAGCGCCGTATGAGGCGCAGGCGACCGAATTCGTCAAAGTCATTGAAGACACCGGCGAGCATATCGCACTGCAGCATATTCTGGTCGTTGGCGAAGACGAAGAACGCCATGTGGTGAAGCACTGGCGGCAGGATTGGGATTTCGAAAAAACCGATCTATATGTATTCACCGGCCACCGGACCTGGGAGTTGGAGCGTCAGAAGCCGGAGCAAGTACAGGGTGCCTGGACACAGTCTGTCTACCAGGTCGACGACAGCCCGCGCTATCAAAGTTATGGCTGCTGGCAGCATCAAGGCAACCAGTCGGTCTGGGAGTCCGAGGAAACCTGGCGGCCACTGCCCCGCCGCGAGTACACCAAGCGCGACGACTACGATGTGCTGGTCGCGGTCAACCGGCATATTCTGATGCCGGACGGCTGGGTTCATGAACAGGATAACTACAAGCTGGACCTCAGCCGTAATCGGTCAGAACCGGTGATCGCGCGTGAATTCGGCTTGAATACCTATACGCGCATCGAAGGGTTCGATTTCTCGGCCGGCTA
The DNA here is from genome assembly GCA_028289465.1 of Lysobacterales bacterium. Taxonomy (GTDB): domain Bacteria; phylum Pseudomonadota; class Gammaproteobacteria; order Xanthomonadales; family SZUA-36; genus JANQPM01. Next base: position 6,084 of record JANQPM010000083.1, read on the forward strand.
CGAATACTGGGACAGAACGCAAAACTTCTGGGCGGAAGTGCGTTACCAGTGGCACGATATTTTCGCGCAAGGCGAGCCGGTACAGCTGCGCTCGGAGGTCGACGGCGAACCTTTATTCCGGCATTTCTTCGATTTGGCGTTGAACGAAACGGAACATGGCTACCGGTCCGGCCACGGCAAGGAAGCTATCCGTACCGTGCTGAATGACTTCAAGCACGAGTCCTCTGAAGCCGGTTCGTCGTATTGATTTGAAGAGCCGGCCTGCATCGACGTGGGCCGGCTTTCAGCGATATAGAGGGAGTCAGGTGTTTGCATTGACGGTCAGCCGTTCACCTTCCTGCATCGCGCTGGAAAATCACCGTACCCGGAAGTGCGTCAGTTGCTGGTCCGGCGATTTGGCCAGGCTGATGCTGAGTCACCCGATGTTCCCCTGTTTGCCGCAATCCGGCTATCGGCTGATTGACCGGACCACCGCCATTAGCCTGATCTGCTGTGCGGCCTGCTGCAGAAAGCAGTTGATGGATATGGCCCGGTGGCAGCGCGCCTAGACGCGATAGAAACCTCCCAATAATAATAGCAATGCATTAACTACAGCCCGACTAGCGAAACCGAGTCATCGCGCCTAATGGCCACGAAAGAAGCGGGGCGAGATTTCTTTCTGCTACGCTACGCGAGCGTTTGTTACAGTAATCGGTGTGAGCAGCGCGCGGTAACTAATCCATGGCGCGTGCGTACAGAGTGGTATGGCAGCCGATCAAATCAACAAGAATATACAAACGATGAACAATGCCGCGGACGAGCAGAACAAAGGCGGGCGTATCATCGGCTACGATCTGGCCCGTTCGCTGGCGATGCTCGGGATGATCGTGGTTCACTTCACCCTGGTTGCATCTGGAACCGGTGCCGGCGATCAGCACGAACCATCCTTGCTGTCCGGCCTGATCGCAGCGCTGGACGGCCGGCCGGCGGCATTGTTCATGGTCCTGGCCGGTATCGGTCTGGCGCTGATGTCGCGGCGGGCAAGACTGGCGCCGACGCCCGCCGTCGTGGCCGGCACCCGCCGGGTATTTATTCGGCGCGGCGTGTTTTTGCTGCTGATCGGTTTCGTTAATCTGCTTATCTGGCCCGGGGATATTCTGCGGGTTTACGGTGTGTCGTTCTTTATTGCCGCGGCATTGATGGCAGTTCCGGGTCGACGCCTGCTGGCAATCGCCGGCTTATTCGTACTGGTGTTCAGCGCAATGGTATTGTTCGCCGATTTTGACCGGCACTGGGATTGGGAAACCCTGACCTACCACGGTCTGTGGACTTGGGAAGGGGTGTTTCGCAATCTGCTGTTCGACGGGTTTCGCAGCGTTCTGCCATGGGCCGGTTTCGTGCTGTTCGGCATGTGGCTGGGCCGGCTCGATCTGACCGATCCGAAAATCAACCGGCGCCTTTTTGTCGCGGCCGTGGCCGTGGCGGTTGGCGCCGAACTGCTATCCCGGACCCTGCTGTCTTATTGGTTCACCGAAGCCAATACCGGCGTAGATCGGGAAACCCTGGTCGCGCTGTTCGGTACTCAGTCAGTGCCCGCGCTGCCGCTGTTTCTGCTGGCAGCCGGTGGTACCGCGGTTGCGGTCATCGCATTATGCGTACGGCTGGGACAGATTTGCCCGCGGCCGGTACTACAACCGCTGGTCGCGATGGGACAGATGGCGCTGACCTGGTATTTCGCGCATATCGTTATCGGGCTCGGCGCACTGGAGGAAGCCGGCATGGTCGGTACCGAAACCCTGCCCGTCGCGGCCGCCTATGGCCTGGGCTTTTTTATTGTGGCAGTGCTGCTGTCGTGGATTTACAAACGCCGTTTTCGTTCCGGACCGCTGGAGTGGCTGATGCGTAAAGCCGGCGGCTCTTAAGCGGGCAGCGTTGTAGCCGTTATGCGGGAGCGCCTTTAGACGGAATCAATATTTGGGCAACGCATTTGCTATTCGCGCCTAAAGGCGCTCCTACGCCATGCAAACGCGGAGGCACTATCATCTCTATAATTCCATAACAGTCAGAGTAAACAGCGAGGATTTCACCGATGACTCCACCGATGATCCGGCCCCAGCGTTTTGACCCCGCGGTTCACACCGTCGGCCTCAAGCGGGATTTGTCCGCCGTACGGGTCGCAGCGCAGCCGGGCCCGGCTATGCCGATTGACGGGGTGACTGTTGGCGTGGCGACTATGACGGAAAATGCGCCGCATGACGGTGAAATGCACCCGGACGGCGATGAAGTGCTGTATCTGATTTCCGGTCTGGCCCGGGTTACGGTGGAGACCGATCCGGTGCAGGTTCTGGAGCTGAGATCCGGCGACGGACTGATTGTGCCGAAGGGTGTCTGGCATAAGGTAGACATTATCGAACCCTGCCGAATCGTCTATGTAACGCCGGGACCTGGCGGCGAATACCGGCCACTGACCGAGTGACGGCGGAACATAAACGGGTCGGCCGATGCCGGCTCTGGTTTTTATTTAGCGAGTAGTGAAATCGACGATGAAAAAATCCCGCTGTCAATGGGCGGCCGATGCCGGTGCGCTGGACGTTCATTACCACGATACCGAATGGGGCGTACCTTCGTTTGATGACCGGCATTTGTTTGAGATGCTGATTCTGGAAGGCGCTCAGGCCGGGCTTTCCTGGACCACGGTGCTGAAAAAGCGCGAACACTACCGCAAAGTCTATTCGGGTTTCGACCCGGCCAAAGTTGCCCGTTTTAGTGCCCCCAAACAGGCCCGGTTGCTGGCCGATCCCGGAATTATCAGAAACCGCCTAAAAGTGTCGGCATCGGTGGATAATGCGAAGGCGTTTGTGAAAGTGCAGAAGGAATTCGGTTCCTTTGCCGATTTTATCTGGGCGTTCGTTGACCATCGGCCGATACAGAACCAATGGCGGCGCCTTAAGGAAATACCGGGCGAGACGGAACAATCGAAAACGATGAGCAAGGCATTGAAGCAGCGCGGTTTCCGGTTTGTCGGCCCGACCATCTGCTACGCTTTTATGCAGGCCGCCGGTCTGGTAAACGACCACCAATTGGATTGTTTTCGCTATCGTCCGGTCAAGGCGATGGCAAAGCGCGCCCGCTAGCCTTGCCGTTCTGCGGCCGTTGCAGCGCATTTCGATGAAAAGGCAATCTTCGCAACCAAGTCGCCACGGCATTTGTATTACGATGGCGGGCCGATACTCGACAGGAGCAATGACATGAACGACCCGATGGCAACCCACGGTGCGTTTTCCTGGAATGAACTAATCACCAGTGATGTGGATCGCGCGGTCGCGTTTTATACCGGTATCTACGGCTGGGAGACGGAAGATTTTCCGATGCCCGATTATACCTACAAGGTCGTTAAAGCCGGCGGCAATCCGGTGGGCGGCATCATGCCGAAACCGCCAACCGCAGCGGAGATGCCGGACGCGTGGGTGGGCTATGTCACCGTCGACGATGTC